>NZ_MAPV01000013.1 GCF_001700505.1 Streptomyces mutomycini | reverse complement strand
GGGCGGGCGGGACGGCCGGCGCTCTGGAGGGCGGTGGCGAGCGTGGCGACGGTGGGGTTCTCGAAGAGGGTGCGGATCTCGGTCTCGGTGTCCAGGACGGTGCGGACGCGTCCGACGAGGCGGGTGGCGAGCAGGGAGTGGCCGCCCAGGGCGAAGAAGCTGTCGTCGACGCCGACGCGGGCGACGCCCAGGACTTCGGCGAACAGCCCGGAGAGGATCTCCTCGTGGGCGCTGCGCGGCGGGCGGCTCCCCGTGCCGGGCAGGGCTGCGGGCGCGGGCAGGGCCGCACGGTCGAGCTTGCCGTTGGCCGTCAGCGGCAACGCGTCGAGCGGCTGGATGACGGCCGGCACCATGTAGGCGGGGAGCCGGCGTCCGAGGTGCGCGGCGAGCAGGTCAGGGTCCGGGGTGTGCCCGGGTGCCGGGACGACGTAAGCGGTCAGGGTGCGGTCACCGGGCAGGTCCTCGCGGACCGTGACGCAGGCGGAGCGTACGGACGCGTCCGCGCGGAGGGCCTCCTCGATCTCGGCCGGTTCGATGCGGTGGCCGCGGAGTTTGATCTGCTGGTCGGCGCGGGCCACGTAGTGCAGGGTGCCGTCGGTGTCCCGGCGCACGAGGTCGCCGGTGCGGTACATCCGCGCCCCGGTGCCGGCGAACGGGTCGGCGACGAACCGGGTGGCGGTGAGGCCGGGGCGCCCCAGGTAGCCGCGGGCGACCCCGGGGCCGGCGACGTACAGCTCGCCCTCGGCGCCGGGCGGTACCGGCCGCATCGCCGCGTCCAGGGCGTAGGCGCGCATGCCGTCGAGCGGCCGGCCGATCGGGGGCACTCCACTGCGGGGGTCGCCGGGGCGTACGCGGTGGAGCGTGGCGAACGTGGTGGTCTCGGTGGGCCCGTAGACGTTGAGGAAGGCGGTGCCGGGGTGCGCGGCGGCGAGGCCCTGGAGGACTCCGGGGGCGGCCGCCTCCCCTCCGGAGGCGACCAGCCGGAGCAGGCCGAGCGCGCCGGGGTCGGTCTCGGCGATGACGTTGAACAGGGCCGTCGTCAGGAAGGCCGCCGTCACGCCGTCCTCGGCGACGAGGTCGCGGAGTGCACGGGGCTGGAGGGCCCCTTCGGGTGCCACGACGACACGCCCCCCGTTCAGGAGAGGCACCCAGATCTCGAAGGTGGAGGCGTCGAAGACGTACGCCGAGTGCAGCAGCACGGCGTCGGCCGCACCGTCACCCCACGCCCGGTCCGACGCGAGGGCGGTGATGTCGGCGTGGGTGACACCGACGCCCTTGGGCAGGCCGGTGGAACCGGAGGTGAACATCACGTACGCGAGTCCTGCGCCTCCCGGTTCGGCGGGGAGGTCACCGGGGGCGGCGGGCCCTCCTTCCCGGACCCGCCCCGCGCCGTCGACGGCCAGCACGCGCACGCCGGGTCCGAGCCGTCGCACCCATGGGTGCGCGCGGGTGGTCCCGTCGACGATCAGGACGCGCAGTGCGGCCACCCCGGCGACGCGGTCGAGCCGTTCGGCGGGCCAGTCCGGGTCGAGCGGCACGTAGGCGGCGCCCGCGCGCAGCACCGCCAGGGACGCGGTGACCGTGGCGGTCGAGCGGCCCAGGAGGATACCCACGCCGTCCTCGACGCCGGCCCCGAGCCCCGCCAGGGCCCCGGCCAACTCGTCCGAAAGCGTGTGGAGTCGCCCATAGCTCAGCTGCTCGCCGACGCCGGACACGGCCACCGCGTCCGGGTGCCGGGCGGCGCGCCGGGCCACCGCTTCCGCGACCCCCACCTCGCCTGTTCCCGACGGGAGTTGTGCACCGTGCGCCTGGGAGAGCAGCGCCTCGCGCTCACCGTCCAGGAGGACGGGCACGGCGTCGGCGGGGCGGTCGAGACCCTCCGCCATGGCGGTCAGCAGCCGCCGCGTACGGGTGACCGTGCGGGCCACCTCGTCGCGGTCGAGGACGGCGGACCGGTAGCCGAAGGTGACCCGCAGGGCGTCGCCCGGAGCGATGGTGAGGGTGAGCGGGTAGTGGGCCGCGTCCGTGCCGCTGAAGCCGGTGACGGCAAGGCCGGGCAGCCCCTGCTGCGCGGTGCGCAGGGCCTCCGCGTCCATCGGGTAGTTCTCGAACACGGCCAGTGTGTCGAAGAGTTCGTCCAGTTCCGTGACGCCGCGTATCTCGGTCAGACCCACGTACTGGTGGCCCAGGAGAAGGCTCTGCTCCTCCTGCAGACGGGTCAGGAGCGCGGCCAGCGTCTCGCCGGGTGCCGGACGGAGGCGGACCGGCACGGTGTTGATGAACAGGCCGACCATCGACTCGATGCCGGGGATCTCCGGCGGGCGGCCGGACACGGTGGTGCCGAACACGACGTCCCGGCGCCCCGTGCGGTATGCGAGGACCAGTCCCCAGGCGCCCTGGACCAGGGTGTTGAGGGTGAGCCGGTGGGCGCGGGCCGTCTCACGCAGCCGGCGCGTCGTGGCCGCGTCCAGGTCGAGGACCAGGGTGCCGGGCAGCTCGTCGGAGCCCGGCACGTCCGCAGCGCCGGGCCCGGCGAGCAGAGTGGGCGCCTCGATCCCGGCCAGGGCGGTGCGCCAGGCGTCCAGGGCGGCGGGGCGGTCCTGCCCGGCCAGCCAGGCGAGGTAGGTCCGGTAGGGGACGACGCGCGGCAGCGTGCTGTCGTCGCCCCGGTGCGCGTAGAGCTCGAAGAGCTCGCGTACGAGCAGGGGCATCGACCAGCCGTCGAGCAGGATGTGATGGCTCGTCATGACGAGCCGGTGGCGCTCCGGTGCGGTACGCACGAGAGTGAACCGCATCAGCGGCGGGGTGGCGAGGTCGAAGCGGCGGGTCCGGTCGGCGGCGAGGAACGCGGTGAGGCGCTCCTGTGCCGTGCCCGTGCCGTCCGCCCCGGTCAGGTCCACTTCCTCCAGGGGAACCGGCACCTCGGCGGCGACGGCCTGCACGGGCTCGTCCAGGTCCTCGTGGAGGAATCCGACCCGGAGGTTGGCGTGCCGGCGCAGCAGGCCGCCGACGGCGGCGTGCAGGGCGGGCACGTCGACGGGGCCCTCGAGGTCGAAGACGAACTGCGCGGTGTAGACGTCCACGGCGCGGGAGTCGTACAGCGCGTGGAAGAGCATGCCGGCCTGCAACGGCGTCAGCGGCAGTACGTCTTCCAGTCGGAACCCGGTCACTTGCGTCCACCCCACCTGTTCTGAAGTCGGTCGATCTGGGCCTGGTCGAGGGAGACCAGGGGAAGGTCGGACGGCGTGCAGCCGCCCGCGTCGGGCCGTTCGGCGTGCTCGGCGACGGCACGCAGGGCACGGGTGAAGCCGGCGGACAGCGACTCCATGTCCTCCTCCTTGAGGAGGTCGCTGGGCCAGGTCCAGCGGGTCACCAGGCGCGGGCCGTCCGGCAGGTCCTCGGTGTGCGCGTTGATGTCGAGCACGTGGTGGACGGGCATGTCGGGGTCCTGGCTGCGCGGCCCGCCGCCGTCGAGGAGTACGTCCCAGTCGGCACCGTCGCCCCCGTCCGCCGTCCCGGGCGCGGCGGCGTACCGGCCCAGGTAGTTGAAGCCGATCTGGGGACCGCGTGCGGTGGCCAGCAGGGGGCGGGTGACGGGGTTGAGACGGCGCAGCATTCCGTAGCCGACACCGTGGTCGGGGATGGTGCGCAGCTGCTCCTTGACGCGCTTGAGCGCGCGTTCGACCAGTGCGGCGTCGAAGCGTCCGGGGTCGCGGGCGTCGACCGGTCCGGGGTCGAGCCGGACCGGATAGAGGCTGGTGAACCAGCCGACCGTACGGGAGAGGTCGAGGTGGTCGGCGATCTGCTCGCGGCCGTGGCCCTCCAGGTCGAGGAGGACGGCGGTAGCGGCCGGACGGGATCCGCCGAGGGCCGCGGACCGTTCCGCACGCCAGGAACAGACGGCGAGGGCGAGGCCCGTGAGCAGCACGTCGTCCACTCCGGCGCGGTAGGCGGCGGGGGCCGTGGTGAGCAGGGACCTCGTCCAGGTGGCGGGCAGGTGGGTGACGAGGGTGCGGGTCCGGTCGGCGGTGTCCAGGTCGGGGTCGAGCGGCCGGTAACCCAGCTGCGGGTCAGGGGTGTTCAACACCTCCTGCCAGGCCGGGAGTTCCGCCTCGCGTACCGGCTCGTTCGCCTGGGACGCCAGGAGCTGCGCCCACTGGCGGTAGGACGTCGTTGCCCTGGGCGGAGCCGCCGGCCGTTCGCCGGCGGCCGCGGCCTCGGTGACGTTCCGCCAGGCGGTGGCCACGTCGGTGGCGAGGATGCGCCAGGAGACCGAGTCGACGGCCAGGTGGTGCACCACGAGGAGCAGCCTTCCACGGGCGTGGGGTCCGGCGTCGCACCAGACGGCCTCGATCACCTCTCCCTGCGCGGGCCGCAGCCGTCTGCGGGCCTGTTCGCCCGCCTCGGTGACCGCTGCGCGCACGGCGTCGGCGTCGAGGCCCTGGACGTCGACCCTGGTGAAGCGGCGCCCCGCAGGCACGGTGCCGGGTGGCAGGGCTTCGAGGACGGGTACGCCGTCGGCGGACCGGGTGGTCCTCAGCCGGAGCATGTCGTGCTGGTCGATGAGGAGTTGGAGGGCTGCGACGAGGGACTCCTCATCGGCTCCCACCGGGGTGCGCAGCACCCCGGACTGGTTGTATCCGTCGGTGGTGCCGGGCCGGTCGAGGAACCAGGCGGCGATGGGCGTCGCGGGCATCTCGCCGGTGCCCTGCCCGGCGGGCGCGGCGGTCTCCCCGCCGAGCTCGGTGGCGACGGCAGCGATGGCCTCGGGCGTGCGGTGGACGAAGACGTCGCGCGGGGTGACGCCCAGCCCCGCGTCACGGGCGCGGCTGACCAGCTGGATGGAGAGGATGCTGTCGCCGCCGAGCGCGAAGAAGTCGTCGTCGGCCCGTACGGCGGGAGCACGCAGGATGGAGGCGAACACCTCGCACAGAACGCCTTCCTGCGGGGTGCGCGGTTCTCCGCCGGGCCGGAGGGCGGCGGGGCGTGCCGGGGCGGGCATGGCGCCCCGGTCGGTCTTGCCGTTGGGCAGCAGCGGCAGCGCGTCGAGGGTGACGAACACCGCGGGGACCATGTACGGCGGCAGGGCCACCGTCATCCGGGCGCGCAGTTCGCTGTCGGTGAGGGGCGGGGCTCCGCCGGCCGTGTCGGTGACGGTGTAGGCGACCAGCCGCCGCTCGCCGGGCCGGTCCTCGCGCACGAGGACGCAGGCGGCGGCGATGCCGTCGAGCGCCGTGAGAGCGGCTTCGATCTCGCCGGGTTCGATGCGGAAGCCGTGCAGCTTGACCTGGTCGTCGGCGCGGGAGACGTAGGTGAGCAGGCCGTCGGCGTCCCTTCGGACGAGGTCGCCGGTGCGGTACATGCGGCTGCCTCGGGGACCGTACGGATCGGCGACGAAGCGCGTGGCGGTCAGGCCGGGGCGGCCCAGGTAGCCGCGCGCGAGGCCGTCGCCCGCCAGGTGGAGCTCACCGGTGACGCCCGGCGGAACCGGCCGCAGGCGGGCGTCGAGGACGTAGGCGTGGGTGTTGTCGACGGGGCGGCCGAGCGGGACGTTCCCCTCCCCGGAGGTCTCGCCCAGGTGGTGGTGGGCGGTGGCGTCGATGGTCGTCTCGGTGGGCCCGTAGAGGTTGTGCACCTCGGCCCGCCAGGCCCGCCCGACGCGCTCCGCGAGGCTCCTGGGCAGGGGTTCGCCGCCGCACAGGACGGCCCGCAGCGTCGCGGGCGCCTCGTCGGGGGCGGTCTCGGTGAGGACGACCGAGAGGTGCGAGGGCACGAACTGGGCGAGGGTCGCCCCCGCGTCGCGCATCCGGGCCAGCAGCCCCGCCGGGTCGTGGTTGAGGAGGGGCGGCACGGGGCAGGTGGAGCCGCCGTGCAGGAGCGGCAGCCAGGTCTCCCAGACGGAGGCGTCGAAGCTCGGCGAGGTGCGCGCGAGGACCCGGTCCTCGTCGGTGAGGCCGATGTGGTCCGCCATCCACGCCATGTGGTTGGTCAGGGAGGCGTGGGTGACGACGACGCCCTTGGGGCGTCCGGTGGAGCCCGAGGTGTAGATGACGTACGCCGCGTCGCCCGGGTCCGGCGTGGCGGCACGCGGCGCCGCGTGCCCGGTCGACCAGGCGGCCCGGTCGTCGAGGGCGAGGCAGGGCACGGACGGGGTGTACCGCGCGGCGCGTGCGGTGCCGTGGGTGAGGAGCAGTGCGGGGCGGGCGTCGTCGAGCATGTGGGCGATGCGGGCCTCGGGGTACTCCAGGTCGACCGGCAGGTAGGCGGCCCCGGCCTTGACCACCGCCAGCATCGCGACGACCTGGTCGGCGGTCCCTTCCAGGGCGAGGGCGACGAGTGCGCCGCGGCCGATGCCCCTGCCGCACAGGTGGTGCGCCAGATCGTCGGAGAGCGCGTCGAGTTCACCGAAGGTGAGACGGCGCGTGCCGTCCAGCACGGCGGCCGCCCCGGGGGTCCGGGCGCACTGGGCGCTGAAGGCCTCGGGCGCCGTACGTGCCGCCACCGGCCGGACGCGGCCGTGCGCCGCACGGTCGAGCCCCAGCCGCTCGGCCGTGTCCAGGACGTCGACGGTGTGGACCCGCCTGCCGGGGTCGGCGGCGAGCGAGGCGAGCAGGACGGTCAGCCGGGCGGCCAGAGCGTGCGCGGTGGCGGGTGCGAAGAGTTCGGTGGAGAACTCCAGTACGCCGTCGAGACCGGCAGGCCGTCCTGTGCCGTCCTGCTTCTCGGTGAAGGTGAACGTCAGGTCGAACTTGCTGATGCCGGTGCGCACGGGCTGTTCCGTCACCGTGAGCCCCGGCAGGTCGATCACCGCGTCCGCGTGGTTCTGGAGGACGAGCATGGTCTGGAACAGCGGGTGGTGGTTCTGGGCCCGGACCGGGCTCAGGGAGTCCACCAGCCGCTCGAACGGCACGTCCTGGTGCGCGTAGGCCGCCAGGTCGAACTCCCGCACCCGGTCCAGCACCTCGTGGAAGGTGGGGTCGCCGCTCAGGTCGGTGCGCAGGACGAGGGTGTTGACGAAGAAGCCGACCAGGTCGTCGAGGGCTTCGTCGGTGCGCCCGGCGACGGCGGTACCGAGCGGGATGTCCTCGCCGGCGCCGTGCCGGGAGAGGAGCACCGACAGGGCCGCCTGGAGCACCATGAAGAGGCTGCACCCGCGGGCGCGGGCGAGTTCCGCCAGCAGCCGGTGGGTGCCCGCGTCGACGGGGAAGGCGAACGCGTCGCCGCGGTGCGCCGTGACGGCGGGGCGCGGGTGGTCGCAGGGCAGGTCGAGCAGGTCGGGGGCCCCGGCGAGTGCGGTGCGCCAGAAGTCCAGCTGGCGGGCCGCCTGTCCGGCCGGGTCGCCCTCGTCGCCGAGCAGCGCCCGCTGCCACAGGGTGTAGTCGGCGTACTGGACGCCGAGTTCCGTCCAGGAGGGCTCCACGCCCTCGGTACGCGCCCGGTAGGCCACGCCCAGGTCGCGGGCGAGCGGGGCGAGGGACCAGCCGTCGCCCGCGATGTGGTGGACGACCAGTACGAGGACGTGGTCCTCGGCGCCCGACCGCAGCAGCCTGGCCCGTACGGGGATGTCCGCGCTCACGTCGAAGGCGTGCGCGACCTCGGCACGCAGGATCTCGTCGAGACGGGCGTGGCCGGTGTCGCGGGGCGTCAGGTCGAGGTCCGCGCCGTCGGCGTCGAGGACGAGCTGGCGCGCCACGCCGTCGGTCTCGGGAAAGACGGTGCGCAGGCTCTCATGGCGTTCGACGACGTCCGCGAGCGCGCTCTCCAGGGCGTCCGCGTCGAGCGGCCCGTGCAGCCGCAGCACGAGCGGCACGTTGTAGGTGGCGCTGGGACCCTCGAACCGGTTGAGGAACCACAGGCGTTGCTGCGCGAAGGACAGCGGCATCGGATCGGGGCGGCTCGCGGCACGTTCGAGCGGTCTCCTGGCCGCTTCGGCGCCCTCCAGCGTGGCGGCCAGTGCCGCCGGGGTGGGGTGTTCGAAGAGGGCCTTGACCTGGACCTCCACTCCGAGCGCGGTACGGATGCGCGCGGCGAGGCGGGTGGCGAGCAGCGAGTGGCCGCCCAGGGCGAAGAAGTCGTCTTCGGCGCCCGCCCCGTCGAGGCCGAGCACGTCCGCGAAGAGGCCGCAGAGGATCTCCTCGCGGACGGTGCGGGCGGAGCGTCCGCGGCCCGGTGCGTGGTGCTCGGGGGCGGGCAGGGCACCCCGGTCCACCTTGCCGTTGACGGTCAGCGGCAGCGCGTCGAGCAGGACGAACGCGGAGGGCACCATGTAGGCGGGCAGGGACCGGCCGACGGCCCGGGCGAGGTCGCCGGGTTCGGGGCGCCCGCCGGGGGCGGGCACCACGTAGGAGACCAGCCGCCGGTCGCCGGGGGTGTCCTCGCGGACGACGGCGAAGGAGTCGGCCACGCCCTCGCAGCAGGCGAGCACGCCCTCGATCTCGCCGGGTTCGATGCGGTACCCGCGCAGCTTCACCTGCCCGTCGGCCCGGTTCACGTAGGCGATCTGCCCGTCACCGGTCCATCGGACGAGGTCGCCGGTGCGGTACATGCGCCCGCCGGCCGGGTCGAACGGGTCGGCCACGAAACGCGTGGCGGTCAGGCCCGGCAGCCCGGTGTAGCCGCGTGCCACACCGGGTCCGGCCAGATAGAGCTCGCCCACGACTCCCGGCGGGACCGCGCCCAGGGCGCCGTCGAGTACGTATACGCGCATGCCGTCCAGGGGACGGCCGATGGGCGGGGGGCCGGACGGCAGGTCTGCCGTGACGTCGTAGCGGGTGGCGAAGGTGGTGGTCTCGGTGGGTCCGTACACATGGAGGACCCGAACGTCCGGTGCGGTCCCGGCGACCCGCTGCATCGCATCCGGCGATGCCAGTTCCCCGCCCGCGCAGACGAGCCGGAGGCCGGCGAACGCGCCCGGATCGGTCTCGGCGATCACGTTGAACAGGGCCGTCGTCAGGAACACGGCGGTCGCCCCGTGCTCACGCACGGCGTCGCCGAGGACTCGGGCCTCCAGGACGCCCTCCGGTGCGACGACGATCCGGCCGCCGTTCAGGAGCGGCGCCCAGATCTCGAACGTGGAGGCGTCGAAGACGTACGCCGAGTGCATCAGGACCGCGTCGGCGGCGCCGCCGCTCCAGGCGGAATCGGCCGCGAGCGCGGCCACGTCGGCGTGTGTGACGCCTACGCCCTTGGGCAGGCCGGTCGAGCCGGATGTGAACATCACGTAGGCGAGCGCGCCGGGGCCCGGCACGGCGGCTGGGCGGCCCGGCCGCTCGGGTGCGCCCCGCAGGATCCGGCCGGCCCGGTCCACGACCACGACCGGTACCCGTCGGCCCGTCGCGGTGACCCACGGGGAGGACGATGCCTCCTCGTCGACGACGAGGACCCGCACGGCCGCCACCTCGGCGGCCCGGTCGAGCCGTTCCCGGGGCCAGCGCGCGTCCAGCGGGACGTAGGCGCCCGCCGCGCGGACCGCGCCCAGGGACACCGCCACGACGGCCGGTGCCCGGGTGAGCAGCACACCGACCCCGCACTCGGGGCCCACGCCGAGGCCGGCCAGGGCGCGGGCGAGGCGGTCGGAGACCTCGTCCAGTTCGGCGTAGGTGAGGGTGGCGTCGTCGCCGGTCACGGCGACGACGCCCGGTGCGCGGCGTGCCCGGTCGGCGAAGAGTGCGGGCAGGGTGGCGTCCGCCCTGCCCGCGGGCAGGGCGCGCCCGGTGCCCGAGTGGGTGACCCGGGTGTGCTCGTGCGGGGTCATCAGGCCGTAGCCCGTGAGCGGCAGACCGGGGTCGGCGGCCACCTGTTCCAGGAGGCGGACCAGACGGGCGGCGAGGGTTTCGACGGTGGTCCGGTCGAAGAGGGCGGTGGCGTACTCGATCCCGGCGGTGAGACCGCCGGCGGCGCGCTCCTCGGTGAAGGCGAAGGTGAGGTCGAACTTGCTCAGGCCGTTGTGGACGAGCCGGTCCTCGACGGCGAGGCCCGGCAGGTCGGGCCGGTCGGTCTCCTGGTTCTGCAGGACCAGCATGGTCTGGAACAGCGGGTGGTGGTTGCGTGCCCGGACGGGGTTGGCACTCTCGACGAGACGCTCGAAGGGCACGTCCTGATGCGCGAAGGCCGCCAGGTCGAACTCCCTCACTCGCACGAGGAGTTCGCGGAAGGTCGGGCGTCCCGAGAGATCCGTGCGCAGGACGAGCGTGTTGACGAAGAACCCGACCAGGTCCTCCAGCGCCTCGTCCGTGCGGCCGGCGACGGGCGAGCCGAGCGGGATGTCGTCGCCAGCGCCGTGCCGGTGCAGCAGGGTGGCGACCGCCGCCTGGAGCACCATGAACAGGCTGCTGCCCGACTCGGCTGCCAGTCGCAGGAGTTGTGCGTGGACGGCGGGCGGCACGTCGAAGGTGTGGACGGCCCCCCTGGGGTCGGTGGTGACCGGGCGCGGCCGGTCCAGCGGCAGGTCGATCAGACCGGGCAGACCCGCCAGGGCGGTGTGCCAGTGGTCGAGTTGCTGCCGCAGCAGGCTCTCCGGCGCCTCGCCGTCGCCCAGAACCGCGTGCTGCCAGAGGGTGTAGTCGGCGTACTGGAGCGGGGTACCGCTCACCGTCGCGGGCTCCCGGCCCTCGAGACGGGCCCGGTACGCGTCACCGAGATGGCGGACGAGCGGGGCGAGGGACCAGCCGTCGCCCGCGATGTGGTGCACGACGAGCACCAGGACGTGGTGGCCGGGCGCGGAGCGCAGCAGCAGCGCCCGCAGCGGTGGGTCCACGACGACGTCGAACGGCTCGCGGACCGCGGCCAGGACGGCTGCCTCCACGTCACCGGGGGCCATCGCCACGACCGGCAGGCGGGGCGCGGCGGCGTCGACGGGAAGGATCAGCTGATGCGGTACGCCGTCCTGTTCGGGGAACAGTGTGCGCAACGCCTCGTGGCGCCGTACGACGTCGCGCAGGGCGGCCCGCAGGGCGTCGGTGTCCAGGGTGCCGTCGAGTTCGAGGACGAGCGGGATGTTGTAGGCGGAGCCGGGGCCTTCGAGCCGGTTGAGGAACCACAGGCGCTTCTGCGCGTAGGACAGTGGCAGAGGATCGGGCCGCTGTGCCACGGGCAGTACGGGCGGGCGGGCGCTTCCCGGCGCGTCCAGGACGCGGGCAAGGCCCGCGACGGTCGGGTGCTCGAAGAGGGTGCGTACGGCGATCTCCGCGCCCAGGACGGCGCGGACACGGCTGACGACGCGCATCGCGAGGAGGGAGTGCCCGCCGAGGTCGAAGAAGCTGTCGTGCGGGCCGACGAGGGGCCGGTGCAGGACGTCGGCGAAGATCCCGGCGAGCAGCTCCTCCGGGAGGGTGCGCCGTCCCGGTCCGGCGGGGGCGTCGGCGTCCGTCCCGGGCTCGGGCAGGGCGCGCCGGTCCACCTTGCCGTTGGGCAGGACGGGGAGGACGTCCAGGACGACGACGGCGCCGGGCACCATGTAGTGCGGCAGGGTCTCGGCGAGGGCGTCGCGCAGGGCGGCGGGGCGCGGGGCCGGGTCGCCGGAGACGGCGTAGGCGACGAGCCGGCGCCGTCCGGGTATGTCCTCGCGGATCACGGCGCAGGCGGCCGTGACGCCGGGCAGGGCCAGGAGCGCGGCCTCGACCTCGCCCAGCTCGATGCGGAAGCCGCGTAGTTTGACCTGGTCGTCGGCGCGGGCGACGTGGTCGAGCAGACCGTCCCGGTTCCACCGTACGAGGTCACCCGTCCGGTACATGCGGGCGCCGGTGGCGTCGAACGGGTCGGCCACGAACCGCGCGGCGGTCGGACCCGGGCGGTTCAGGTAACCGCGGGCGAGGTTGGGGCCCGACAGGTACAGCTCCCCGGTGACGCCGGGAGGTACGGGCCGCAGCCGGCCGTCGAGGACGTAGGCGCGCATGGTGTCGACGGGAAGGCCGATCGGCACGGTCTCGGACGATGTGCGGGCGTTCCCCTGCCCGCCGGCCGCCGGGCCGGCGACGACGCGGTGGGCGGTGGCGTCGATGGTGGTTTCGGTCGGGCCGTAGAGGTTGTGCACCTCGGCCTGCCACAGCTCGGCGGCGTCGCGGGCGAGGGCGCGCGGCAGCGGTTCGCCGCCGCACAGGACGGCGCGCAGGGAGGGGAGCGGCGCGGCGTGCGCCGACTCGGCGAGGACGAGGGTCAGGTGCGAGGGCACGAACTGGGCGACGGTGACGCCGAACCGGCTCATCCAGGAGACGAGGGCGTCCGGTTCCCGGTTGGCTTCGTGCGGCAGCACACAGACTTCGGCGCCGTTCATCAGCGGGAGCCACAGCTCCCACCCGGAGGCGTCGAAACTGGTGGAGGTGCGGGCGAGGACCCGGTCGTCCGGTGTGACGGTCAGGTACCGCGCCATCCAGGCCATGTGGCCGGCCAGCGCTTCGTGCGTCACGACCACGCCCTTGGGACGGCCGGTGGAGCCGGAGGTGTAAATGACGTACGCGGGGTCCGCCGGGTGCGGGGTGTCCTGTACGGCCGTGGTGGGCCCGGCTGGCCGGGCGGCGGGATCGTCGAGGGCGAGCCACGGTACGTCGCAGGCGGGCAGGTCCGCGTGGACGTCCGTGGTGGTGAGCAGCAGGGCGGGCCGGGCGTCGTCGAGCATGTGCCGGATGCGGGCGGGCGGATACTGCGGGTCGACGGGCAGGTAGGCGGCGCCGGTTCGCAGTACGGCCAGCATGGCGACGACGGTGTCCACGGACGGCGGCGCGGCGAGGGCCACCCGGTCCTCACGGCCCGCGCCCCGCTCGCGCAGGACGTGGGCGAGGGCGTCGGCGCGGGAGTCGAGCTCGGCGTAGGTGAGGCTCGTGTGCGCGTCGCGGACGGCGACGGCGCGGGGTGTGCGCGCGGCCCACTCCCGGACCGCCACGGGGGCGGTGGGCACGTGCAGTGGAAGCTCGGCGCCTCGCCCCTGGCCGAGGACGCGGTCCCGCTCGTCCGGCGTGAGGGGGTCGAGGTCACCGACTGTACGGTCGGGGTCCGCCACGGCCCGGGTGAGGACGCGGGCGAAGCGGGCACACAGTGCGCGGGCCGTGCCGGCGTCGAAGAGGTCGGTGGCGTATTCCAGGTATCCCCCGATTCCGCCGGGGGCTTCGGTGGTCTCGGCTCTCTCGGTGGTCTCGGCTCTCTCGGTGGTCTCGGCTCTCTCGGTGGTCTCGGTTCTCTCGGTGGTCTCCGTCAGCGAGAACGTCAGGTCGAACTTGCTGACCCCGGTGTGCCGGGACCGGTCGTGTGCGATGACGCCGGGGAGATCGAGCCCCGCCCGCTCCTGGTTCTGGAGGACCAGCATGGTCTGGAAGAGCGGGTGGTGGTCGCCGGAACGCTCGGGGTTGACCGCCTCCACGATCCGTTCGAAGGGGACGTCGCCGTGGCTGAATGCGGCGATGTCGAACTCCGCCACCCTCCGCAGCAGTTCGCGGAAGGTCGGGTCGCCGGAGACGTCCGTGCGCAGGACGACGGTGTTGACGAAGAACCCGACCAGGTCGTCGAGTGCCTCGTCGGTGCGTCCGGCCACCGCGGCGCCCATCGTGATGTCGGTGCCGGCGCCGTGGGCGTGCAGCGTCACGGCGAGGGCCGCCTGGAGCACCATGAAGGGGGTGCAGCCGGTGGCGCGGGCGAGCCGGGTGAGCCCGGCGTGCGCGGGCGCGGGCAGCTCGAAGGGGACCGCGTCGCCCCGGTGGCCGGCCACGGCCGGGCGGGGACGGTCGAGCGGCAGGTCGAGCAGGTCGGGGGCGCCGCGCAGCGCCTCCTGCCAGAAGGCGAGCTGGCGTGCGGCCAGGCTGTCCGGGTCGTCGGCGTCGCCGAGCAGTTGGCGCTGCCAGAGGGTGTAGTCGGCGTACTGCACGCTCAGTGCGGGCCAGTCGGGCGTGTCCGTTCCGGAGACACGTGCGCGGTAGGCGGCGCCGAGGTCACGGCTGAGCGGAGCGAGCGACCAGCCGTCGGCGACGACATGGTGGAGGACGAGCACCAGGACGTGGCGGTCGGGGCCCAGGCGGAGCAGATGGGCGCGGACACCGAGATCGCCCGCGAGGTCGAAGGGCGCCGCGGACAGGCGGTGCACGGTTGCCTCGGCCCAGACCTCGGCACTCTCCCCGGCAGGCGGGAGCTCCACGGCGAGGGGGACGAGCGCAGCGGCGGCGGATGCGTCGAGTACGTCCTGGCGGGCCACTCCGTCGTGCTCGGCGAAGACCGTGCGCAGGCTCTCGTGCCGGACGACGACGTCCGCCAGGGCGCCGCGCAGGGCGTCCGGGTCCAGGATGCCTTCGAGTTCGAGGACGAGCGGGATCGTGTAGGTGTCGCCGGGCCCCTCGGCGCGGTTGAGGAACCAGAGGCGCTGCTGCGCGTAGGAGAGCGGTACCGTTCCGGGCCGCCGCTGCGGGACGAGGGCCGGCCGGGTCGTCGCGGTGGTGTCGAGGGTGGCGGCGAGAGCGGCCACCGTGGGGTGGTCGAAGAGGGTACGCATACCCACTTCCGCGCCCAGCGCGGCCCGCGCTCTTCCCGTGAGGCGGGTGGCGAGCAGGGAGTGGCCGCCCAGGGAGAAGAAGTTGTCGTCGATGCCGACGGCCGCGACTCCCAGGACATCGGCGAACAGACCGGCCAGGACTTCCTCGTAGGCCGTGCGCGGTGCCCGGCCCGTGGCGGTGACGGCGCGAGGGGCGGGCAGGGCACGGCGGTCGACCTTGCCGTTGGGGTTCAGTGGCAGTGCGTCGAGCAGGACGAACACGGAGGGCACCATGTAGGCGGGCAGGGCGCGCCCCACGCGCCGGGCCAGGGCGGCGTCGCCCGGCCGGGCGCCGGGTGTCCCCACGACATAGGCGACCAGTCGCCGGTCGCCGGGTATGTCCTCACGGACCAGGACGCAGGCGGCCCGCACGTCCGGGTCGGTGAGCAGGGTGTTCTCGATCTCTGCGGGCTCGATGCGGAAACCGCGGAGTTTGACCTGCCCGTCCGCGCGTCCGACGTACTCGAGGTCACCGCGCGCGGTCCAGCGCACGAGGTCACCGGTGCGGTACATGCGGGCGCCGCGCGTGTCGTACGGATCGGCGACGAACCGGGTGGCGGTCAGCGCCGGCCGGCCCTGGTAACCGCGGGCGACACCGTGCCCGCTCAGGTACAGCTCGCCCACGACGCCGGGCGGCACCATTGCGAGTTCGGCGTCGAGCACGTGGAGACGCATCCCGTCGAGGGCCCGGCCGATGGGCGGCACGCCGGGCCTGCCGGCGGTGACCTGGTGGCGGGTGGCGAAGGTCGTGGTCTCCGTCGGACCGTACACGTGCAGGACGCGCGTGTCGCACGCGGCCTCGGCCACCCGCTGCATCAGGTCCGGGGTCGCGGACTCGCCGCCCGCGGCGACCAGGCGTAAGCCGGCGAACGCCGCGGGGTCGGCCTCGGCCACCACGTTGAACAGAGCCGTCGTCAGGAACAGCGCGGTCACCCCGTGCCGGTCCACCACGTCCCTGAGGGCAGGCGCCTCCAGCACGCCACCGGGCGCGACGACCACACGGCCGCCGTTCAGGAGCGGCACCCAGATCTCGAACGTGGAGGCGTCGAACACGTAGGCCGAGTGGAGCAGCACCGCCTCGCACGCCCCGTCGGACCAGGCGGTGTCAGCGGTCAGTGCGAGGACGTCGGCGTGGGTGACGCCCACGCCCTTGGGCAGACCGGTGGAGCCGGAGGTGAACATCACGTAGGCGAGCCGGTCGGCGCGGGTCACATCAGCCGGCCGTCCGCGCTGCTGCGGAGCGCCCCGTACGACGACGCCGAGACCGTCCAGGACGAGCACCGGCAGTGAAGCGGCCGCTGCCTCCACCCAGGCCTGACCGGCGCCGGCCTCGTCCACCACCAGAGCGCGGAAGCGTGCCACTTCGGCGACGCGGTCCAGCCGCTCCACCGGCCAGGCCGCGTCCATGGGTACGTACGCGGCACCCGCTTCGACCGTGCCGAGCGTGGCGGACACCACGGCCGCCGAGCGGCCCATGAGGACACCGACGCCGTCCTCCGCGCCGATCCCCCAGCCGGCCAGGGCACCGGCGAGGTCGCCCGCCGTCCGCGCCAGCTCCCGGTAGGAGAGTGTGACAGCGCCCTCCACCACCGCCGGGGCGTCGGGGGTCAGCCGGGCCCGCGCGGCGAATGCCTCCGGCAGGCCCGGACCGGTGGTGCGCACCGGCAGGACGGCGCCACGCCCCTGGGCGAGCAGCGCCTGCGCGGCGGTGTCGTCGAGGAAGGGCAGGTCACGGAGGGGGGTATCGGCGTCCGCGCCTGCAAGAGCCGTCAGGAAGGGGACGAGGGTCTGCTGGAGCAGCCGTACGTCCTCGGGGTGGTAGAGCTCCGGGTTGGCGTCGAATCCGATCAACGGCCCCTTCTCCTCGGCCCGTTCGGATACGAAGAGGGAGACGTCGTCGACCGGGCCGATGGACAGCACGCGGGAGGAGGCGGGGCTGCCCGCGAAGTCCAGGTCGTAGTCGTAGCCCATGATGTTGACGACGACGTCGGTCAGATGTGCCGCGTCCTCGGTCATGTTCAGCTCGCGGGCGAGTTGTTCGCGGGAGAACCGGCGGTGGCGCAGTGCGCCGCCCATCTCGGCGGTGACGGCACGCACGAGGGCGCCCACCGTCATGTCGGCGGTGACGCCGATGCGCAGCGGCAGGATGTTGGCGGTCATACCGACGATGTGCCGCAGCCCGCCGTGACGGCCGTTGGAGGCGAGGCCCACCGTGACGTCCTGGGCGCCGGTGACCCGGCCGACATAGGCGGCGACCGCGCTCACGAGGACGGCGGTCCATCTGCTGCGGTTCTCGGCGGCGAGCCGGCGCAGGTCGTCGAGGACGGCGACGGGCAGGGTCTCCCCGGTGTGCATCCGGACGTCCGCTCCGGCGGTCACCGCCGGTGTCGCCGCGTCGGTGCGCCGGCGCACGAGCGCGGCGCCGGCGCGCGTGTACGTGTCCTCCCCGGCTTCGGCGGTGGCCCCCGCACCGCCGCCCGCCCGGTCGGCGAACCTGCCCGTCCAGTAGGCGCGGTCGGCCTCGAAGCGGTCCGAGCCGCGGTAGGCCGCCTCGTCGGCCATGAGGTCGCGCAGGGGTGCGGCGGGCAGCACGGCCTCGGCGAGGTCCTCGCCGCGGGCCGCCCGCCCGTAGAGGTCGGCCACGAGACGGCCGAACACCGAGCCGCCGAGTCCGTCGACGGCGATGTGGTGGAAGCGGACGTACCAGTAGTGCAGCCGCGGGCCGAGACGCAGCAGGGCGAAGTGGTGGCGCGGGGCGTCGAGCCGGTCGACGGTGGACATGTCGTCGGCCATGTAGCGCTCGGCTGCGGCTGCGGGATCGTCCGCGCCGGACAGATCGGCCAGGCTGAGCCGGCCGGTGCCCTCCGCGGGGCGGTGAGCGACGTACTGGCACACCGTCTCGCCCCGGGTGACGAACTCGAGGTTGAGGCTGTCACACAGCGCCACGGCCCGGTGCAGGGCTGCGGCGAACAATTCCTCGTCGAGGTCACCACGGATCTCGAAGCATTCCCCGATGTTGTATTTGGGACTGTCCGGGTCGACGAGTTGCCCGTACCAGACGCCCTGCTGGGCCGTACTCAGTTCGAGGAACTCCTCCTCGGCTGCGGGCGCCGGAAGGGTCGGAAGAGAACGGTTTTCCTGCATGCCGGTCCACACCTTTGGGGAGAGATTTGGGGACGGTGAAGAAGGGCCGGGTGAATCCGGCCACGCCAGTGCACCGATCGTCGACGCCGGGACGAGACGTAAGCCGAGCGGGGAACTTCACGGCACCCGTGGGATCCGGTTCGATCGGGCACCGTAAAGGGACATGTCGTCTCGACAGGAGGCCGCAATGTCCTCGCGCATCAAGGGCGGCCAGGAGTCGGCCCGTCGACGCTTCATGAATGCCACATGAAGAAAATGGGCAGGGGTGATCAAATGGCGAAAGTTATCCGTCACACCTGATCGAATCTGCTCAGATTGGAGCGAAGTCGATCAGGCGGGAGCGCCGACCCGGCACTCGACCTGGGAAGGCGCCTTCGATGCCCCGCCGCCCGCCTATCCGGCGTCAGCCCTCATCGCACGCACCAGGCCGGCGGGCCGCATATCGGTCCAGGCGCCCTCGATCGCGTCGAGACACTCCTGACGCGACCCTTCGGGGCCGGCGGTGCGCCAGCCACCCGGAACGTCGATGTGCGAGGGCCACAAGGAATACTGGCCCTCGTCGTTCACCAACGCCACGAACCGTCCCGACTCGTCATCGAAAGGATTGGTCACGGCTGTCCCCCCACTTGTTCTCACTCCATTTACGACACTGTCATCAGCCATGTCCGGGGTGCACCGCTTCGGTCCTTTCCGCGGCACACCTTCCGAGCCCCGGCCCCTCAATGCGGTTCCGGTCACGCGGAACGGAGATACGTTACGCCTCCATACCGCCGACATACCTGTGTCCGATCCGGGGTCAACCCGACGTAACCCGTTCACGCCAATCACATTAGAGGACCCACGGCTGCGAACGGCACGTGTTCGCCCGATTACCGACAAGTATTCAGACGGGCGCCAGGAAGCGCACCGGCCCGCGGAATATGCCGACCCGCACTGTTCGAAGAAATTCAGCCACCCCATGTCCTTATGGTGCTGGTAGAACTTGATATGAACCGGCCATTTTCGGATAGTCGCCGGTGTGCGCCCGCGCACTCCCCCGCATCGGTGAAAATCGCGCCAAGCTCCCATGCGCCGGGTACGCGCCCCCGTCCCCCGGCCATCTGAGACCCCGGCGGTCGGTGGCACGGTGGGCGAGGCGCGCAGTTCGGCCGCGACCCCGCACAGGCGGCGTGAGAACGCGGGCCGTTGCCAGCAGGCGCCCCCGACCCGCGCGAAGGCCCGTCGCCGTCATCTCCCGATGACGGCGACGGGCCTTCGCTTTCAACGCGTCTGCTTCCTCAGCCAAGGAAGTACCGGCATCCCTGCCTCCGGTCCGTCATGCTCCCGTCAGCAGCGCATCCAGTGCCACCGCTGTCTCCGGGTACCGGCCGACCAGTACCGCCCCCGAAGGTTCCGCCGCCTCCGCCTCCCAGGCGCCCTCCCAGCCCAGCAGTTCCGCAAGGCTGTCGCACGTCTCCGGGTGGGCGGTGAGCAGGACCGCGCGGCCTGCCGTGGCGCCCCCGGGAGCCGGCTCGGCAGGCGCTTGCGGGACGGCCTGCCACGGTGGGACCCAGGTGTCCAGCGTCGCGAGCCGGCCCGGAAAGACCCGGCCGGCCTCACGGATGAGCAACGGGGCCAGATCGGCGCCCTCGGACCGCAGGGTGGTGATCAGCTTCGGCAGCCAGGGCAGCAGCACCGGATCCGGGAGCCGTGCGAAGGCATTCGAGACCGCCTCCACGACGAAGTCGGCCAGCTGTGGCACCGGCTCCAGCGCGTGCAGGAATCCGCTGAGATAGCGCGGGTATGCGGGCACCACCAGCGGGTCGGCCAGCAGACCGTCGCACCGCTGCCGCAGCTCGGCCCGGGACAGCTGTCCGAGCTGCACCTGGGCCGCCCACAGCAGTGCCACCCTGGAGGGCTCCCGCGGATGCGACTGTGCGAAGGCCAGATCCAGCTGGGTCCGGTCGCAGCCGAGCGACAGGGCCAGGCTCTCCATGCTGAAGAGGAATCCCAGCATCGCGGCGACCTGCCGCACGGTCGCGTCCTCGTCGGTGAACGCCGTCGGCAGGAGCGTGCAGTAGTGCGCGTAACCCGTCTTGGCGAACGACTCGATCCACGACGGCAGCACCGGTCGGCTGATCCGGTAGTACGCCAGGAGCCGGCGCACCCTCCGCAGGACCTCCGGCGCCCCGTCGACGCTGCGCTCGGTGGCCAGCACCTCCAGGGCTCGGGTGCCGAGCTCGTCGGCGAGGCGGCCGCTGCGCAGATGCAGCACGGCGTCCTCGACGGCTCCGAGTACCTGCGCCGTGGTGGCGTTCGGGGCGTAGGCGGCGCGGCGCAGGCGCTGCTCCAGGACCTGCTCGATGCTGACGCCCTCGTAACCGAGCTCGATGAGCGCCCTCTGGTGTGTGCCCAGCGCAAGGTCCCAGGACTCCTGCGCCGACTGCTTGCCGAGCTCCCGCTCACCCATGATCGGCCTCGCGGCACCGTGCGGCATCAGGTGGCGCAGCATCCACAGCACATCGGAGCACTGCCGCAGTTCAGGCTGGGTGGTCATGTCCAGCAGAGCCCGCCGGACGCCGCGCTGCTGGAGCTTGAGGCCGAGTGGGGCGAGGCGGTCGTGCACGTCCCGGGCGAGGGGCGGCAGCGCGTCGTAGCCGACCTGGCCGATCCGGTCGCCGCCCATCAGGATCTCCACGAGGCGGCGCACATCGCGCCTGCCCGGCACGGTCTCCTTCTCGATGCAGGTGACCGCCGCGTCCTGGAAGTCGTACGGGGTGGGCCTGGCCCGGTCCCGCATGCCGGCCAGCAGGATCGACGTCTCGAACACGGCGATGGCGTCGGCGGTGGAGGCGAGATAGCCGTTGCGGCGGGCGGAGCGCACGATCTCCACCGACCAGCCGAGGAGTTCGGCCTCGTCCAGCCGGTCGAGGGCCGGCGGGCTCTGCAGGAAGCCGGAGAGCTTGTCGGAGGGTGCTTCCGGTGCCACGGGGACGGCCGCCGCTGCGGCCCTCCCCGGTTTCGCCGCCTTCTTCGCGCCCGCCTGACCCGCGAGCCGGAAGGGCTGCACCCTGGTGCGCCTGAGGTTCTTCGCCCACTGGGTGGCGGCGATGGAGACGGACCCGGCGGCGAGGCCGAACTGTGCCTCGATCGCCGCGTGGCTGGACGGGATCAGGCCGTGCTGCCAGGTGCTCTCGCTCGGCGGAGTGATCTCGAAGGTGTCGCTGCCGTGGACACCGAACTCCTCGACGCGGCTGGACGCGTGGAAGGCACCGCAGACGTAGAGGCAGTCCCCGGGATCGGTGCCGGTCGCGGCGAGGTGCTCGCGCATCCGCGTCCACATGTAGCGCTCGCGGTCCTCGTCCACCCGGACCCGGCCGGTGTCCCCGGGGGCCAGACGGCGGAAGAGGCTGCCGATCAGGAGCATGACCTGGCGGTAGGTGTCGTGGTCGCTGTCGCCGAGCGGCAGCTCGACGTACTGGTGCCACCACTCCGACCAGTGCCGCACGCGACCGTGGTGCAGGAGGTGCTCCTCGAGTTCGGCGAAGCGGGGCCTCAGGTCACCGATCTCCACCCCGACGGCGTCGCCGTGCAGCGCCGCCTCCTCCTCCGCGGGCCGGTCGTCCGGACCGGTGGGCTCCTTGTCGCCCGCCTGCCACTGGAACACGTGGTCCGAGGAACGGTCGACGAGGACCAGCTCGACACCCGGGGTGTCCAGTGCGTAGGCGATGGCCTGGTATTCGGCCGACGCCTCGGTGATCGGGGCGACGACCGACAGGGGTGCCCATTCCGCGGGGAAGCCCTTGACGTCGCTCGCGAACGCCTGGACGGCCACCGGCAGACGGCAGTTGCGGAGCTCGGGCAGGAGGGGCGCCATGTCCTCGCACAGCTCCAGGTACACCACCTTCGGCTGCTTCTCGCGCAGCCGCCGTGCCATGGCGACCGCTGACGCGGGTGAGTGGTGGCAGACGGGGAAGATCTCCAGCGGCTCGCGCACCGCGCGGTCGACGTCGTCGACGATGCCGAGGAGGATGCCCTGCAATGCGTCCGGGCCGTCGGCGAACTCCGTCGCCGCGTCCTGCAGTTGGCCTCGCAGCGCCTCGAAGGGCGTGCCCTCGTCCGGGGCGCTCATGACAGGGTGGCGATCGCGTCGCGGCCGCCCTCCAGGAACTCCGGCCAGGAGCCGCCCTCTTCCTTGCTGCGGGGCTCGACGACGCCGTGCAGGTACTTGTTGAGGATGGCCAGGTCCTCGGGCTCGCGCCGTGCCAGCGATCCGACGAGGGAGGAGGCCAGCGTGCGGGCGGTCAGAGCGCGTTCGCCGAAGAAGTTGCTGTGCAGGATCGCGTCCTCCAGCACACCGATCTGCTCGGCGCTCGACAGGGCGGACTCCAGCTTCTCGTCGTCGCTGCCGGCGGCCGCGGCGGAGGCCCGCAGGTCGGCGAAACTCTGCAGCAGTACGTCGAGCAGGGTCGGCGGCACGTCCAGCTCGATCTGGTGGCGGCGCAGCAGTTCCTCGGTGCGGAAGCGGACGATCTCCGCCTCGCTCTTCTTGTTCGTCACCACCGGGATGCGGACGAAGTTGAAGCGGCGCTTCAGCGCGGACGACAGGTCGTTGACTCCCCGGTCGCGGCTGTTGGCCGTGGCGATGACGGAGAAGCCCGGCTTGGCGAAGACGATGTTGTCGCTGTCCATCTCCGGGACCGAGATGTACTTCTCCGACAGGATCGAGATCAGTGCGTCCTGGACGTCGCTGGTGGAACGGGTGAGTTCCTCGAAACGGCCGATCGCCCCGGTCTCCATCGCGGTCATGATCGGTGAGGGGATCATCGACTCCCGCGACTGGCCCTTGGAGATCACCATGGACACGTTCCAGGAGTACTTGATGTGGTCCTCGGTGGTGCCGGCCGTGCCCTGCACCACGAGGGTGGAGTTACGGGATATGGCGGCGGACAGCAGCTCCGCCAGCCAGCTCTTGCCCGTGCCCGGGTCACCGATGAGCAGCAGGCCCCGGTCGGAGGCCAGCGTGACGATGGAGCGCTCGACGAAGCTGCGGTCGCCGTACCACTTCTGGGAGATCTCCCGGTCGAGGCCGTCGGAGCGCTCGGATCCCAGGATGAACAGGCGGACCATCTTCGGCGACAGCCGCCAGGAGAAGGGCTTGGGGCCGTCGTCGACCGACTCGAGCCAGTCGAGCTCCTCGGCGTACTTGATCTCGGCGGGGGCGCGCAACAGGTCGGACATGTGTGTGGAGCCTTTCTGAGAATTTTGGGTTCGACTGCACCGGAGCCGAGGGGCTTCAGGTGAGGAAGGTCTTGAGCTCGTGGACGAGCTTGCGGATGTGTCCGGAGAGCACCGGAGTCCCCTGGTCCTTGAAACGCTCCCGGAACCACGGGTTGACACTGGCGCGGCCGGAGCTGGTCACGGAGCCGACGGGGATGAACTTGGCGCCGGAGCGGTGGATGGCGGCCATGCTCTCGAACAGGGGCTCGGTCTGCCATTCGTAGAAGTCCGAGATCCACACCACGACCGTGTTGCGCGGCTCGGCGATCTTCGGCTGGGCCAGTGCCATGGCGACCGTGCCGTCGGTGCCGCCCCCGAGGTTGGTGCGCAGCAGGGTCTCGAACGGGTCGTGCACCCACGGGGTGAGGTCGAGTGCCTGGGTGTCGTACGCGATGAGGTGGACGTCCACCTTGGGCAGGCCCGCGAAGATCGAGGCGAGGATGGTGCAGTTGACCATCGAGTCCACCATCGAGCCCGACTGGTCGACGACCACGATCAGCCGCTGCGGCGTCGTCTTGCGGGCGGTGTGGCGGTAGAAGAGGCGGTCCACGTAGAGCCGTTCCTCTTCGGGGCTCCAGTTGGTGAGGTTCTTCCAGATGGTGCGGTCGAGGTCCAGGTTGCGGAACACCCGCTTCGGCGGGACCGAGCGGTCCAGGGCACCGACTGTCGACTTCTCCACCTGCGTACGCAGCACCTCGGCGACCTCGTCGACGAAGCGGCGGATCAGCGCCTTGGCGTTGGCCAGGGCCACACCGGACAGGTTGTCCTTGTCGCGCAGCAGCTGTTCGATCAGCGACATGCTCGGCGTCAGCTGCCCGGCCAGCTGTGGATCGGCGAGCACTTCGCGCAGCCGCATGCGCTTGACGAGCCCGGCCTCGATGGAGCCGAGCTCCGGGCCGATCTCCGGGATGAGCCGGCTCAGGTCGGGCGTACGGCCGCCGCCTCCCGTACCTGTCGGGCTGACGCCCGTTCCTCCGGCGCGTCCGCCGCGCAGCTCCCCTGGCCTGCAGCCGAGCGAGCGCTCCAGCCAGCCGGCGTCGGACTGCCACCGGGACAGCTGTCCCGCGGTGACGGTGCCGGGCGGGGAGTGGAAGACGTTCAGCAGGACCTTCGACACGAGCGCGGCGCGCCGCACCTCGGCGGCCCGGTCGCGGGTGTCGCCGTCCGCTGCTTCACCATCGGTCTCGTCCTCCGGCACCATCAGACCGTCGAACTCGGCGGCCAGTTCGGGATGGCGCTGCACCACGGAGTCGACCGACGCCTGCGGATCGAGCAGCTTGGCCGGCAGGCCGATGTCCTCGACCACGGCGAGGCTCGCTGATTCCAGGGCCGCCTGCTCCTCGTGGTCGAAGAGCCGGGCGAGGAGGCGCCAGTACATGACCTGGCGGCGGTTGTCGTGCGAGGTCTCCGCGGTCACCTCGGAACTCTGTTGTCCGGTCATTTCCGCAGCAGCCTTCCCGCGCGCTCGCTCAGCACCTTCGCGGCGTCGGTGGCGGCCTTCTCCGCCCTGGCTCCGGCCTTGTCCGTCGTCCCTCCGGCCCACGCCCCGGCGTGCACCGCGGTCACCTTCTTCCGCACCGTGGTCTCGACGGCGAGGGGCTGCACGCCGAACGAACCGGCGTCCCAGCGGATCAGCCCGATGCACGCGCCGGACTTGGCGACGGCCTCGGGTGTGAGGGGACCGGCGGCCGGTATGCGGTCGGTGTCGACGACCAGGTCGAGCCCGGCGACGGTGAAGGTCAGCCGGCCCTCGTCATCCGTCCGGGTGGTGTAGCCCTCCAGGAAGACGGGTACGGCGATGCGTGCCGGATGCCGGTCAAGAGGCGCTGTCACCGGGGCGGTCGCGGTGGGCAGGGCCACGCGTGCGGTGGCGAACGCCTCCGCCGGCTCCCCGGGACGTGCGTGCTCGTCGCTCCAGACGAGGTCGCCCTCCGCGGTGACCGGCATACCGGTGAGATCCATCGAGCAGCCCTCACCGGCGGCGGCGAGGAGCGACATGTGCGGGCGCATCAGCTGCCAGATCCCGGCCCCGACGACCGTGTCGGGCTTGGGAACCGACACACTGGCGCGCACGAGCCGGGGCGCCGAGCCGTCAGCGGGCTCGAACACCGCGTGCACCTGAGCCTGTGCGGCGGTCGCGTGCTCGGTCACGTCGATGCCGAGGGGCAGCAGACGTCCGTCGGCGGTACCGGTGACCGGCGCGACTGCAGCGCCGGGAACCGTCAGCAGCATCCCGCGCGACCAGAGGTCTCCCCAGCGACGCAGGGGAAAACGCTCGAGCGACGCACCGGGGCAGGAAGCGGCGAGTTCGGCGGCGAAGCCGTCGAGAAGCGTGGCCAGACGGCGCAGGGACGGGTCGGGAAGCATCGCGGAGACGACCTCCGCCGCCCCGGACACCACCTCGTGGTCGAGCCCCTGCCATCCGCAGCGCGCCAGGTCGGACAGCCAGGCGCGGGCGGCCGTCAGCAGATTGGCCGTCGGCTGCCCGGCGGCCACCGGGACCACGTCCGCACCGCGCTGACGTCCGGCCGCCTCGTCGACACGGGTCAGCAGGGCGTCGTGGACCGAGCCGTGCAGTGCGGTCCGTGCGGCGGCCAGGGCCACGAAGTGGTCCTCACCCGCCGCTCCGGCCGCCGCCTTCGCGGCCGCCTCGGCGACTCCGGCTGCCAGTGGCGTCCCCAGCACGGCGTCGGCGAGCCGTGTCGGGCCGGCGGTCCCGGCGGGCTGGGGACGGAGCAGGCCCGCGACGAGGGCCTGGTCGAAGGCGTCGACGGCCTCCAGGGCTTCGTCCAGTCCTTCTACGGGTCCGGCGAGCAGGTCGGCGCGCATCACGCCACCGCCCGGGTCGGCGGGAAGAACTGCATCTCGGGCAACGGCGCCGTGACCGGAGCGTGTTCGAGATAGGCCAGGTGACGCAGGAACCGGCTGAAGACGGACGCGGCGGCCTTCGTCGTGTCAGCCTGCGGACGGGTGCTCCTCATGGCCGAGGCCAGCCCGGCACCGTCCGTGTCCCCCTCCGGGGCGTCGGCCTTCAGATACCGGACGACGCGCGGGGCGCCGTACTGCAGGACCGCTTCGTTGATCAGAGCACCTATGTGGTTGCAGAACGATCCGTGCGCCCCGCCGCAGGGCCGGTTGTTGTTGGTGCTGCAGGCGAACGCGAAGGTGCCCGTGGCGACGGACGACACATAGACCCGCCCGATGTCCGAGCCACTGGACACCACACCCTGCAGACGCCCGTCGGCCAGCTCGACGAACGGAACCTTGGCGAGCTTGCGCGGCCGCGCGGGTGGTACCACCCGTGCCGTGCTCGACCTCTCCCAATGCGACAACGCGCCATCTCCCATGCACAACTGAGGTGTCGTCCCCGCCGGATCGGCGGAACACGAATGAACCTACTGGCGGGCACTGACAACGCCGTCGTCGCGGGGGTGGAGGAGAGGGCCCGGCCCCGGCCACGCGAACCCGGCCCCGGTCACGCGGGCCCGGCCCCGGTCACGCGAGCCCGGTGACCCGCATCGTGATGTTCAGCCGCCCCGAGCGCAGCCCGGTGGCCGGGTCGCCGGTGCCTTCGTGGACCCTGGGCACCCCGTGGTACGCGAACCGTGAGGGGCCGCCGAGGACGAAGAGGTCGCCCGAGGAGAGTTCGATGTCGGTGTACGGCTTGGTGCGGGTCTCGGTGTTGCCCACCCGGAAGACACAGGTGTCGCCGACGGACAGGGAAACAACCGGGGCGGACGACCGCTCGTCCTTGTCCTGGTGCATGCCCATCCTGGCCTGCCCGTCGTAGAAGTTGATGAGCGCGGTGTCCGGCGTGTAGTCCCGCGCGGCCTCCTCGTCGCCGTACGCCTCCAGCAGGGCGCGGCGTCCCAGCCGGACCAGCCAGTCCGGGAAATCGGCGACCCGCCGGCCGTTCACGTCGTCCGCCGTGCGGGTGTATTCGTACGGTCGCCAGTGCCAGCCGACGCAGACGGTCTGAACGGACATGACGCCGCCGCGCGGCAGGCGGGTGTGCCGGATCGGGACGGGCCCGGTGGCCCAGGCGCGACAGGCCGTCACCAGCTCCCGCTGCTGCGCGGTGCCGAGCCAGCCGGGCACGTGCCATGCTCCCGGGGCGACCTCCATGGCGGGACGCGGGATCAGGGCGTTCATGGGGAGGTGTCGCCGGTGGAGGTTTTCATGGGGGGACTCTCCTGCCAACGGGGTTGCTTTCCGGACATCTTGGCGGTCGATCGGCCCGGGGCCGTCACGCCTCCTGGCGGCGGTTCTCCAGGTCCAGCAGCTGCCGCTTGCGGTCGAGGCCGCCCGAATACCCGGTCAGGGCTCCGCTCGCGCCGATCACGCGGTGGCATGGGCGCACGACCAGCAGCGGGTTGGCGCCGATCGCGGTGCCCACCGAGCGCACCGCGGCGCGCGGCGCGCCGATCCGCGCAGCGATCTCGCCGTAGCTGAGCGTGGTGCCGTACGGAATGGCCTCCAGGGCGGTCCACACCCGCCGCTGGAAGTCGGTGCCGCGCCCGGCGGCGTACTCGATGCCGAAGCCGGTCCGGCTGCCGTCGAAGTACGCTCGCAGTTCGGCGGCGATCGCGGTGAACGACTCCGCGCTCTCGGTCCAGTCGTCCTGGACCGTAGCGCCGCCCTTCTGGCCGGGCACGGAGAGTGAGGCCAGGGCGGTGCCGCCCGGTGCGGTGGCCGACTTCTCGCCGGCCAGCAGCAGTTCGCCCAGCGGGCTGTCCACCGTGGTGTAAAGCGTCTTCATCAGTGTCATCGTATGGGTCCTTGTCATCGTATGGGTCCTTCCGATGTCGTCGTCCTGATCCGTCCCGCCGAAGCGGTGCGGCGCCGGTCGGCCGCCACGTTCCAGAAGTGGTGCATGGCGTACGTGCGCCAGGGGCGCCATGCCTCGGCGTCCACCGCCTCGGCACCCACGTGCCGCATCCCGGCGCCGACCGCCGCATCGCCGGTCAGCAGCACGTCGGGGTCGCCGAGCGCCCGCATCCGGACGTATCCGGCCGTCCGGGGCCCGACACCCCGCAGGCCGAGCAACTCCTTCTCGGCCCTGTCCCGGTCAGCGCCCGGGTCCAGGCGGATCCGGCCCTCGGCGAGGGCCGCGGCGAGGCCACGCAGGGCGGCCCGCCGCGAGTCCGGCATCCCGAGCGCCTCCAGACCCGCCTCGGCCAGGACGGCGGATTCGGGGAACGTCCGGGTGAGGCCGCCGCTGGGCGCCCGGAGCGGCGCGCCGTACGCCGTCACCAGCGCACTGCCGAGCCGGCGCCCGGCCGCCGGGGAGCCCTGCTCCCCGAGGACCGCCCGGACGGTCAGTTCGTGAACGTCGGCGGCGCCCGGTGCACGCAGCCCCGGCGTACGGGTGACGAGCCGGGCCAGTGCGGGATGCGTGCCGAGGCGCTCGGCGACGGCGTGGGGGTCGGCGTCGAGGTCGAAGAGACGGCGCATCCGCTGGGTGGCGGTCGTCAGATCGCTCAGATCGTCCAGGTGCAGTCTGCATTCCAGCCATCCCTCGCCGGTCCTCTCGCGGACCTCGGCGATGCCTGTGCCGTGGGGCAGGCTCAGGGTCCGCCGGTAGGTGCGGTCGCCCCGCTCGCCGACGATCTCCTCGATGCCGGTGAGAGCACGGGCCGCGAGGTGGTCGAAGACCTCGACGGCGGCGTACGGACCCCGGTGGGCGAGCCGCAGCGGCACTCCCCCGGCACCGTCCGCGATGCCGGCGGAGCCGAAACGGGAGGCCCGGCCGGGGCGGGCGGCGCGCAGCTCGCCCGGGGTGAGCGCGTAGATCTCCCGCACCGTGTCGTTGAACTGCCGCACGCTGGCGAAGCCCGCGGCGAACGCGATCTCCGCGGCCCGGAGCGAGGTGGTCTGCAGCAGGACGCGCGCGGTGTGGGCCCGCTGGGCGCGGGCGAGCGCGATGGGCCCCGCTCCGACCTCGGCGTTCAGCTGGCGCTGCACCTGGCGGGCGCTGTATCCGAGGCGTGCGGCCAGCCCTGCGACGCCTTCGCGGTCGACGACCCCGTCGCCGATGAGCCGCATCGCCCGGCCCACGAGATCCGCGCGCACGTTCCAGCCGGCGGAGCCGGGGACCGCGTCGGGGCGGCAGCGCCGGCAGGCGCGGAACCCGCCGTTCTGGGCGGCGGCCGCGGTGGGGAAGAACGTCACGTTCCGGCGGCGGGGCGTGGTGGCGGGACAGCTCGGGCGGCAGTAGATGCCGGTCGTGGACACGGCGAAGAAGAACTCTCCGTCGAACCGGGCATCGCGGCTGGTCACCGCCTCGTATCTGCTGTCGTCGCTGGTCATGCCTCCAGGGTGCGGCATCGCAAGGAGCCGCGCTGGCGGGAATCGGACATCGCGTGGGCGGTCCCGGGCCACGAGCACCCGGGGTGCGCCGGATGGCGATGCCCCGGGACTTCGCTCCCCCATTGATTGGAATCATTCCAGAAAGGTGGTTCACTGCGTAGGTGATCGAAACCGAGGCCAGGACCCTCCTGCGCGGAGCGTCATTGCGAGTGACCCGCCCCAGGGTCGCCGTGCTCTCGGCGGTCCACGAGGCCCCGCACTCCGATGTCAGTACCCTCCTCACCCTGGTACGCACACGCATCGGAGCGGTCTCGACCCAAGCCGTCTACGACGTACTCAAGACGCTTGTCGACGCCGGCCTGGCGCGGCGGATCGACCTGCCGAATTCCCCGGCACGGTACGAGGGGCAGTCCTGGGACAACCATCAGCACGTGGTCTGCCGCTCCTGCGGCACGATCGCCGACGTCGATGCCCCGCAGGGCTCTCCGCGCCTCGAGGCGCCCCATGATCACGGGTTCACCGTCGACCACGTAGAGGTGACGTACTGGGGCCTGTGCCCCGGATGTCGGACCGAGCGCGGTCAGCTGGATCCGGAGTCGGTGCACTGAAGTTTTCACACGGAGGAGCAGGAAAATTTCTGACAACACGAAGCCGCTGACCACTGCCGCCGGCGCGCCGGTCGCGAACAACGAGAACGCCGTCACGGCCGGCCCGCGCGGCCCGATGCTTCTCCAGGACGTCTGGTTCCTGGAGAAGCTGGCGCACTTCAGCCGCGAGGTCATCCCTGAGCGCCGTATGCACGCCAAGGGATCCGGCGCCTTCGGCACCTTCAAGGTGACGCAGGACATCACCCGCTACTCCAGGGCCGCGCTCTTCTCCGAGGTCGGCAAGGAGACCGAGCTCTTCGCCCGGTTCTCGACCGTCGCCGGTGAGCGCGGCGCGGCGGACGCGGAGCGCGACATCCGCGGTTTCGCCCTCCGCTTCTACACCGAGGAGGGCAACTGGGACGTCGTCGGCAACAACACGCCGGTGTTCTTCCACCGCGACCCCCACCACTTCCCCGACCTGAACCGCGCCGTGAAGCGCGACCCGCGCACCAACCTGCGCTCGGCGGAGAACAACTGGGACTTCTGGACCAACCTTCCCGAGGCCCTGCACCAGATCACCATCGTGATGTCGGACCGCGGCATCCCCGACGGCTACCGCCACATGCACGGCTTCGGCTCGCACACCTACTCGTTCATCAACGAGAGCAACGAGCGTTTCTGGGTGAAGTTCCACTTCCGTACGCAGCAGGGCATCAAGAACCTGACCGACGCGGAGGCCGCCGCGGTCGTCGCCGACGACCGCGAGTCCTCGCAGGCGGACCTGTTCGACGCCATCGAGCGCGGCGACCACCCGAAGTGGACCTTCTACATCCAGGTCATGCCGGAGGCGGACGCGGCGACGTACCGCTACCACCCGTTCGACCTCACCAAGGTCTGGTCCAAGAAGGACTACCCGCTCATCGAGGTCGGCGAGTTCGAACTCAACCGCAACCCGGAGAACTACTTCGCCGACGTGGAGCAGGCCGCCTTCACCCCGGCCAACCTCGTTCCCGGCGTGGGCGCCTCGCCCGACCGCATGCTGCAGGGCCGGCTCTTCTCGTACGGTGACGCCGCCCGCTACCGCGTGGGTGTCAACCACCACCAGATCCCGGTGAACCAGCCCCGCGGCGCGAAGAACGTGAACACCTACCACCGTGACGGCCAGCTGCGCGTGGACGGCAACCAGGGCGCCGTGCCCGGCTACACCCCGAACAGCTACGGCCGCTGGGCGGAGCAGCCGCAGTTCGCCGAGCCGGGCCTGGCGCTCGACGGTGCCGCGGCCGACCGGTTCGACTACCGCGAGGACGACGACAACTACTTCGAGCAGCCGGGGAACCTGTTCCGGGGGATGACGCCGGAGGAGCAGGACGCCCTGTTCGGCAACACCGCCCGGGCCATCGACGGTGCCTCCCAGGCCACCATCGAGCGCCACATCGGCCACTGCACGCAGGCCGACCCGGCCTACGGCGAGGGTGTCCGCAAGGCCATCGAGGCCCTGCAGGCCGCCAAGCAGGCCTGATCGACGGTCACATGTGAGGGGCCCCGGGCGACGCGAAGCCGCCCGGGGCCCTTGTGGTGCGGTGAGGCCCGGCCCGGCTATTCGAGCAGTGCCGTCCTCCCGAACATCTCGGCCGTGGCCCGCGCACTCGGCGTCCCCGCTTCGAGGTCCGCGCCCGCCTCGATCAGCATCGCGACGATCGCGTCCTCCCCCTTGAACAGTGCACCCGCGACAGGCGACTGGTCCCGGCCGTTGCGCCGGTCGACATCGGCGCCGCGTCCGACGAGCGCCCGCACCGTCTCCGTGTGCCCGTGGTACGCGGCGAGCATGAGGGCCGTGTTGCCCTCCTGGTCCTGGACGTCGACCGGCAGCCCGTGGTCGAAGAACTCCAGCAGCTCCTGCGCACGGCCCTGCCTGGCCAGATCCATCACGATCGCGACGAGCCGGCCGGTCTGTTCCTCGGAAAGCGGTTCCATACCCTCATGCTAGGCGGACCGAGCAGCGCGCCCAGAGCATCTTCACCGGCCACGGCATCACCGTCGAACGGGTCCTGGCCGACGACGGCACCTACTACAAGCCCAAACTCTTCACCCAAGCCCCAACCGCAGACGGCATCGCCCACAAGTGCACCCGCCCCTACCGACCGAAGACCAACGGCAAGGCCGAACGCTTCAACCGCACCCTGCTGGAGGAGCGGGCCTACCTGCGGCCCTGCACCACCAACGCCGAACACACCGCATTCCTGGCAGACTTGCTCCACACCTGCAACCACGACCGCTGCCGCACCGCACTCGGAGGCCAGCCCCCGATCAGCCGAGTCAACAACGCTTCGGGTCAATACACCTAGGTGCCGGCCCTCGACGGGGCCTCGACTCCCGTTGGTACGCGGTCAACGGACGGGCAGCCATGCCTCGTCGTCGGTGATGTGGGCCACGACGCGCTGGAGGAGACCGCGCAGGGCCTCCGCCTCCTCAGGAGCGAGGTCGCCGAGGAGTTCCGCCTCGACCCGCCCCAGGGGCCCGGCGATCCGGGTCAGCAAATACTGCGCGGTGTCGGTGATCTCCAGCCGGCGCGAGCGGTCGTCTGCGCCCGGACGGCGGCGCACGTGCCCGGCTTCGACGAGGTCGTTGATCAGCTGGTGCACCGACTGCCGGGCTATGCCCAACTGCCGTGCCAGTTCCGCCATCGTAAGCTCGGGTTCCAGGGAGAGCATCGTCAGCAGTCCGTACTGGCGCACTGTCAGGTCGTACGCAGCCAGCCGCTCGTCAACCCTGTGGGTCGCGACGGTGCTCGCCACTGCCAGGAGATATGGGATGTGTGTCCTCAAGGCGGTGTCACCTCGACCGTCGGAGACCGTGGTCCTGTCCGCTCCGACGGTATGTCATGCGTCTCGGGGAAGCCCGGTCCAGAGGTCGTTGACCAGTTGTTCCAGGACAGGGACGACTTCCGCGGGAGACGGCGTCCGGAGCATCTCGCCGCGGACCCGGGCCGCCGCCGCGCGAACGACGGGTCGTCCAGCACCTGCCGCATCATTGTCCGCAGCCGGCAGGGCGTCAGCCGCTCGGGCGGGCACGTCAGGGCCGCCCCCGCCAACCGGGTCCGCTCCGCGCGCGGCGAGGACGCGGACCTGCTCGGCCTTGGCAGGGACTCCGGGCCGGAGAAGGAGTACGCCTTCCCCGCGTGCCCGTCCTGGAGGAGCGCCGCCACCGCCATGTCGGCGATGTCCGCCTCGGCGGCCTCGGCAACTACTGCCCCCGGGAGGCCGGAAGCCTCCGCGAGCCCCGCCCGCGCGGGCCCGGTCACGCCGGATCGACGTCCGGTCCGGTCATGTCCGGGTCCGGGTCGGCGGGCCGTCCCTTGAGCGCGTGGAACCCGGGGGTCCCGGCTACGAGGAGCGTCCCGTCCCACAGCCGCCCGGCGTCCTCGCCCCTCGGCACTCGGGAAATGACGGGCCCGTAGAAGGCCAGCGGCGGACGGGAGGGCCCCGAGGGCTCCCCGACGGCCACCACTGGTGTGCCGGGCCGGGGGCCGAGCAGCTCCAGGGCCTCCGCGTGCGAGGCCCGCAGCTCCTCGTCGTAGGCGGTTGATCCGCCGGCCGCCAACAGCTCCGGCGGCAAGCCCGCGTGGGCCAGGGCGAGGGCCGGGTCGTTGATCCACTTCCTCGCGGTCCTGCCGTGCTCCCCAGGGGGATCGAGGTCGGACCAGAGGGAGGCGTGGAAGCGGCCCAGGGCCTCCTGTCCGTGGTGGTGGCGGACGGCGGTGCCGATCCGCACCGGGATCCTCAGGTACCCGTCGGGGTCGCTCTCGGGGTCGTCCTCCCGGCCATCATTGAGGAGGGTCAGGCTCATCAGTTGCCAGCGCAGATCCAGGGGCCGGACCCGGGCGGCCTCCCGCAGCCAGCGGGCGGTCAGCCAGGTGTACGGGCAGGCGGGATCGAACCAGACGTCCACGGTGCGGGACCGGGACCGGGGGCGGGGGCCGCCAGGTAGGGCTTCTGCTGTCACGGCTCGGTGCTCCTTCGCGTACAGATGCCTTCTGATGCGTCCAGGTGTGTCTTGATGTGTTCGGATGCTGACGGTGGTGGGCGGACTCGGACTGCGTCCGGCGGGCTCACACGGAGGCGTTGCGCATACCGCGGATGCCCGCAAATACCCCGAGCACCGCGATGGCCGTCGCCGCGAGGAGCCCGTACAGCACGCTCGTTTCGGCGAACCTGCCGTCGAACAGCGCGCGTTCGGCCTCGACGACGTAGGTGGCCGGGTTGATCCGGCTCAGCACGTAGAGCCAGGTGGGCGCCGAGGCCTGGGTGATCGGCAGCAGGACGCCGGAGAGCAGCAGTAGTGGGAAGAAGATCATCTGCTGCACACCGTAGAACAGGGTCTGCTGCTTGCGGGAGTGGAGCGCCAGGGCGAAGGAGAGGGCGCCGATCCCCACCCCGAAGACGGTGAGCAGGGCCAGACCCGCGAGCGCGCCGAGCGGGTGGAGCCGGAAGCCGGTCGGCAGCAGCAGGACCAGGATCAGCAGGGCCTGCGTCAGCAGGATCACGACCTCCTTCAGCGTCCGCCCGACGAGCATGGCCACCCGGTTGAGCGGGGTCACGAGCATCCGTTCGAAGGCCCCCGAAAACATCTCGTTGAGCAGCGAGGCCCCGGCCCCTGCGGTGGCGGAGAGGGCAAGCAGGACGAGCATGCCCGGCACGAACCACTGCCAGGAGGAGCTTGTTCCCGTGCCCCCGCCCGCCGGGCCCGCGGCGGAGAGCAGCGGGGCGAAGAGAGCGAGGAAGAGGAAGGGGAGGAGCATCGTGAAAAGGAGTCCGGCCGGCTGGCGCAGCTCGGGCCCCAGCTCGCGGGCGAACGCGGTGCGGGTGTCGTTGAGTACCTTCATGGTCAGGCTCCGTCGTGCGTGGTGATCGGGGCGGCGGCGTCGGCTCTCTCTCGCAGGGTGCGCCCGGTGAGGCTGAGGAATACGTCGTCGAGGGTGGGGCGGGTGAGCCGGGCGGTCAGCGCCCGTACCCCGGCTGCCTCCAGGTTCCGCAGCAGCACCGGGAGTTGTGTGTCCCCGTGGGGGGTGCGGATCCGCACCTCCGTGCCGTCGGCGGTGACCTCGTGGACGATGGGCAGGGCGCGGGCCAGCTCGACGGCCCGTTCGGCGTCGGCGCGGTCGGCGGTCCCCAGGGTGATGCGGTCGCCCGCCAGGCCGGCCTTGAGTTTCTCGGGGGAGTCGTCGGCGATCACCCGGCCGTGGTCGACCACCATCACCCGGCGGGCCCACAGGTCGGCCTCCTCCAGGTAGTGGGTGGTGAAGACGATCGTGGTGCCGAGTTCCTTGTGCAGCCGCAGCACGTGGGTCCAGATGTCGGCGCGGCTGTGCGGGTCGAGTCCGGTCGTCGGCTCGTCGAGGAAGAGCAGGGCCGGCTCGTGGACCAGGGCCATCGCGATGTCCAGGCGGCGGCGCTGGCCCCCCGAGAGGGTGCCGACAGTCCGCCTGGTCAAGCCATCCAGTTCGAACGCGGTGAGCAGGCGCTCGGCCCGGGTGCGGGACTTCGCGCGGCTCAGGCCGTATGCGCGGCCCTGGGTGATCAGTTCTTCGCTGACCCGGAAGTTGCTGCCGGCGCTGTTGCCCTGGCCGAGGTAGCCGATGCGGTGGCGGACTCCGGACGGGTCGGTCATCACGTCGTGGCCGGCGACGACGGCGGTGCCGGAGGTCGGCGGCAGCAGGGTGGTCAGCATGCGCAGGCTGGTGGTCTTCCCGGCGCCGTTCGGGCCGAGGAAGGCGACGACGGAACCGGCTTCGATGTCGAGGTCCAGGCCGCGCACAGCCTCGACGGTCTCTCCTCTGGCGCGGAAGCTGCGGGTGAGCCCGCGGGTGTGGATCATGGGTTCTCCCGACGGAGTTCAGGGTCGGATCAGGGGGCATGGCCCGCGCCCGGTCGGCTTGGCACCGGGGCAGGCTGAGGGAAAGCCAGATGCTCTGCGCTCTTGACTTCTTCGAGCTTAGAAGCGTTAATGACGTCTTTGTCAGCCTCCCTGACGGTCTCGGACCAGTCCTCGATCCGTCACCTGGACAGTCCCCCCGCCCCTCGAACCGCCCCTTCCGACAGGCACGTTGCCGCCCGTACCAGCTTGACTCCAACGTCCCGCCAGCGAGCACACCCAGGCTGGGTGCCGACAAGGCGATCAGCGATGGGCCGGACGGGAAGGTCGGTGTCCCCATTGCTGCGACTCACACGCAGACAACTCCTGGAACTCTCGATGCTCTCCGGGGGCGCCGCGCTGCTCGGCGGGCCCGCCGAGCCAGCCGTACCCCGGGCGACGGCCCCCGCCCCCGGGACCCGTCGCACTGGGGCCCGGCGACCCCGGTACACCGAACCCGCCGCAGTTCGAGCCCGTGCTGGAGAAAGTCCGCGTGCCTCGCATTGGGCCGGCCGGCTGATCTGGTTTCGATACACGGCACAGGTCGGCCACCCCTGCGGCCCCTGTGCGAGCGCCCGGGCGGTGCGACGCGGATCACGCCGTCCGCCGTGTCTGAACTTCACGAGAACTCCAGCGAAATGGCACGTGTGTGGATATCGTGCACGAGCGAGGGCGCATCCGTCAGTCCATGGGATCGGCGGATGCGCCCCGTTTGTGGGGGATGCGACTGTGGCTGGGGGGTTCATGGGGCATGTCGAAATACCTGAATCGGATATATCCGGGCCTGTCGGGCTCGCGGGGGCACCACGACCGCGTACCGCCGGGTCCCGGAACCGCACGGTGGCTCCGGAGCGTGTGTGGAGAGCACCGAAGACCGTTGAGCGCGACCACACCGAGCGGCCGCGGGCGAGGAAGAAGCCCGATCCGCGGGTGCCGTTCCTCGTACTGACGGATCTGCTGGGCCTGGGAGTTCCCGCCTGGCTCGTGCTGCGGGCCGGCGGTCAGCCGGGGCCGTGGGCCGCCGCGGCGGCCGCGGCGCTGGTGTGGGCCGGTGTGCGCGCGGCGCGCGGACGGTACGCGCGTCCGTTACCGGGGGAGGCCACAGGGGCGGCCCACGCCTCCTGCGGCGACTGGCTGGTACTCGTCGGGCTGCTTGCCGTACTGCTGGCAGTGACGGGCGGGGGCATCGACCCGGCGACCGCCGTCGCGGCTCTGGTCCCCGGCCTGGCCCTGGCGGTCCTCGCCGGGGCAGCCTGCCGGCTGCTGCGGACCGCGGGGCGGCGGGGGGCTCGCCGGGTCCTGGTGGTCGGCGAGGCAGCGGGCCTGGACCGGGCGGTGAAGCTGCTCAACTCCCGCAAGGACCACCCCTACTCGGCGGTGGCCGTGGTCCCGGTGGGTCCGGTGGTACCGGACTGCGGGACGCCGGTGCCGGGGCGGCTGGCGCCCGAACCCGCCGACGACGATGTGACCACGGTGCTCGGCAGCGCCTTCGCCCACGACGCGGATCTGGTGCTCGTCGCGCCCGGCCCGCAGCTCGGCCAGGACCGGCTGCGCCGGCTGGCGTGGGGCCTGCACGACGGCGGGCTGGCCCTCTGCGTGCTCTCGGACCTGTCGGGGGTCGCGGCGCCCCGGGTGCGGCCGGTCTCCGCGGCCGGGCTGACGCTGCTGCACGTCGCACCACCGCTGCGGCGCGGCCCGCAGGCCGTGCTCAAGACCGTCGTGGACCGGGCCTGCGCCGCCCTCGGGCTGCTGGCGCTCGCGCCCCTGCTCTTCGGGGTGGCCCTCGCGGTACGGCTCTCGTCACCCGGCCCGGTGTTCCACCGCCAGACCCGCCACGGGCTCCACAACAGGCCGTTCGTCATGTGGAAGTTCCGCACGATGGTGGCGGACGCGGAGTCCCGCAAGGAGCAGCTCTCGGCGGCGAACGAGAGCGAGGGCCCGTTGTTCAAGATGCGCCGCGATCCCCGGGTGACCCGCGTGGGACACGCCCTGCGCCGGACGTCCGTGGACGAGCTCCCCCAGCTCCTCAACGTGCTGCGGGGTGACATGTCCCTGGTAGGACCACGTCCACCGCTCCCGGAGGAGGTCTCGCGCTACGACGAGAGGGAGCTGCGGCGGCTGGCGGTACGTCCGGGCCTCACCGGCCTGTGGCAGGTCAGCGGACGTTCGGACCTGTCCTGGCAGGAGACGGTGTCGCTTGACCTCTGGTACGTCGACAACTGGTCGGTGACCGGCGACATGGGACTGCTGGCCCGGACGGTGCGCGCGGTCACCGACGGCCGCGGGGCGTACTGAGACGTGGTGGGGGGACACGAGGAGGGCCGCGTGCACGGGTTCAGGACGTACCGCGGCCGCCCGGCCGGGCGGTCAGCCGCGGGTGGCCTGGCTGCCCAGCCACCAAGCGTAGGTGCGGGCTACGCCGTCCCGCAGACCGATCCGGGGCTTGAAGCCGAAGGAGGAGAGCCGGGACACGTCGAGGAGCTTGCGCGGAGTGCCGTCGGGCTTCGAGGTGTCCCAGACGATGCGGCCCTGGTACTCCGTCACATCACGGACAGTTTCGGCGAGTTCGCGGATGGTGAGGTCCTCGCCGCATCCGACGTTGACGGGCTCGTCCCCGTCGTAGGACTGCAGCAGCAGCACACACGCGGCGGCGAGGTCGTCGACATGGAGGAACTCACGGCGGGGGCTGCCGGACCCCCACAGGGTGACCTCGTCCGCGCCGTCCCGCTTCGCCTCGTGGAAGCGGCGGATCAGGGCGGGCAGTACGTGCGAGGTCTCCAGGTCGAAGTTGTCCCCGGGGCCGTAGAGGTTGGTGGGCATGGCACTGATGTACGCGGCACCGTACTGCCGGCGGTAGGACTGGATCTGCACGATTCCGGCGATCTTGGCCAGCGCGTAGGCCTCGTTGGTCGGCTCCAGGGGGCCCGTCAGCAGCGCGTCCTCACGGATCGGCTGCGCGGCGTGCTTGGGGTAGATGCACGACGAGCCGAGGAAGAGCAGCCGCTGGATCCCGGCGGCGTGCGCACCGGCGATCACGGCGAGCTGGATGCGGAGGTTGTCCTCCAGGAACTCCACCGGACGTGTGCTGTTGGCCATAATCCCGCCCACCTTGGCGGCTGCCAGCACGACGGCGTCCGGGCGGGCTTCACGCAGGAACGCCTCGGTCGGTGCGGCTTCGCGCAGATCGAGTTCGTCACGGCCGCGGGTGATCACCTCGTAGCCGTCGGCGGTGAGGCGGCGCACCAGGGCCGAACCGACCAGACCGCGGTGGCCCGCGACGAATATGCGGGCTCCCGGGCGCAGCAGGGGGCGGGCGGATTCCCGGGCCGGGCCGGGGGTGTCAGTCGTCATGGCTCGGATTCTGCCAGCCGCCCGGTACCCGGGTGAGTCTTTGCCCTATTCCACTCAGATCCTGAAATTTCGGTGACACAAACCGCCCCAAGGGCGACCACAGAAGGGGGAGTCATGGCGAAGACCGCACTCATCACCGGCGTGACCGGCCAGGACGGTTCGTACCTGTCGGAGCTGCTGCTCGAGAAGGGGTACACGGTCCACGGGCTGATCCGGCGTTCGTCGAGCTTCAACACGGAGCGCATCGACCACATCTACCAGGGGCCCGAAGAGGCGAACCGCTCCTTCGTGCTCCATCACGCCGATCTCTCCGACGGTGTGGCGCTGGTGAACCTGCTGCGCGACATACAGCCCGACGAGGTGTACAACCTGGGCGCCCAGTCCCACGTCCGGGTGTCCTTCGACGCGCCCCTGTACACGGGTGACGTCACCGGCCTGGGCACCGTCCGGCTGCTGGAGGCGGTCCGTGCCAGCGGGATCGACACCCGCGTCTACCAGGCCTCGTCGTCCGAGATGTTCGGCGCGAGCCCGCCCCCGCAGAACGAGAAGACCCCCTTCCACCCGCGCAGCCCGTACAGCGTGGCCAAGGTCTACTCGTACTGGGCAACGGTCAACTACCGTGAGGCTTACGGGATGTTCGCCACCAACGGCATCCTTTTCAACCATGAGTCCCCGCGCCGGGGAGAGACCTTCGTGACCCGCAAGATCACCCGCGGGGTGGCCAGGATCAAGGCGGGCCTCCAGGACCGGCTGCACCTGGGCAACCTGGACGCCGTACGCGACTGGGGATACGCCCCCGAGTACGTGGAGGCGATGTGGCGGATGCTCCAGTGCGACACCCCCGACGACTACGTGGTGGCCACCGGCGAGGGGGTCAGTGTCCGGCAGTTCCTCGAGTACGCCTTCGAGCACGCGGGACTGGACTGGGCGGAGCACGTCCGCTACGACCCGAAGTACGAGCGCCCCAGTGAGGTGGACGCGCTGATCGGGGACGCGTCCAAGGCGGAGGAACTACTCGGCTGGAAGCCGGAGGTGAAGTCGCGGGAGCTGGCCCGGATCATGGTGGACGCGGACATCAGACTGCTGAGTGACCAGCTCACGGGGTCCGCGGTCCGGGTGGACCGTTGAGCGGGCCAGGACGTCTCAGACGCACCCGGGCCGGCGTGTCCGCGTCGGTCCTCGCCGTGGCCGCGGGGGCGCTCGGCGCGGCCTCGGTCACCGCTCCCCCGGCGGCCGCGCTCACCCCTCCGGTCGGCTTCACCGCCGACGCCCTGTCCACGTGCCAGACCAACGGCATCGTCCGGGCGCTCGCCGAGGCGGACGGGGTGGTCTACGCGGGCGGCACCTTGACGGGCATCCGGCCGGCCGGCTCGCCCGCCGGGAGCAACACGACCTCCGCGGTGAACTTCGCCGCGTTCGACGCGGCCACCGGTGCGCCCGCCGGGCTCGCCTCGCGGGGCACCACGGCCCATCTGGGCTCTCTGCGCTTCACGCTGCCGCCGGCTCCGGCCGGCCAGGTGCTCAGGAGCGCGCGGCTCACCTTCCGTACCTCGTCGGATTCCACGGCGGGGTCGGCCGACAGCCACAGCATCGTGCCGGTCACCGGTACGTGGACCGAATCGGCGGTCACCCACAACACCCGGCCGGCGCTCTCCACGTCAGTGCTGGGGACCATCACCGGCGCGGCCTCGGTCTCCACCGGATACTCGGCGGAGCTGAACGCGTCCGCACTCGACGGGGCCCTCGGCTCCATCTTCTCACTCGCCCTGACCAGCAGCGGGACGGACAGTCTCCGCATCTGGCCGAGCGAGGCAACCGCGGCCTGCCGGCCGCAGCTCGTCCTCACCTTCGGAGATGAATGATGAACGGAAGCACTGGGCGGAGACATGGGGGGAGCGGCCGCGTGCGGGCCGCGTCCGCCGCGCTCTGCCTGTTCGCCGGAGCCCTGACCGCGACAGCGGCAGGGGCCTCCCCGGCGGCGGCGCTGACACCTCCGGTGTCGATCACCGCGGACGACCTCACCACCTGGCAGACCAACGGCATCGTCTGGTCCATGGCCGCGACGGCCGGGGTCGTCTACGCCGGCGGCACCTTCTCCACCGTCCGGCCGCCGGACGCGGCGGCGGGCACCTCCGAACAGCCCGCGGTGAACTTCGCGGCGTTCGATGCGGCGACGGGCGCACCGACGGGGTGCAGCCTGTCGTTCACCCTCTCATCGGGGACCGCCACCGTACGGGCGCTGGCTCTCTCGCCCGACGGCGAAACCCTGTACGCCGGCGGGCAGTTCGGCGCGGTGAACGGGGTGGGTGTCAGCAACATCACGGCCGTCGACACCGCCACCTGCACGCCCCGCCAGGACTTCAAGATCTCCGTCTCGGCGACGGTACGTGCCCTGGACGTCACCGCGGACACCGTCTACCTGGCCGGTGACTTCAACAGTGTGGGCGGCCAGACGCGAAACAAGTTCGCCGCGGTCACCACGGGCGCCGACCTGTTGCCGTGGACAGCCAACGCGGACGAGGTGGCGCGGGCCGTCCAGGTGACTCCCGACGGGCAGCACGTGGCACTCGGCGGTGACTTCTTCACCGTCAACGGCACCACCTCGCACGCCCTGGCCGTGGTGGACGCCACCACGGGCGCGCTGACGAAGAGCTACCCCGGCTTCATCCCCAACACCTCGACGGTGCAGGACCTCACGACGGACGCGACCGGGCTGTACACCGCCAACGAGGGTACGGGCGGCGGGGTGTTCGACGGCCGGATCGCCATCGACCTCGACGACTACCAGCAGCGCTGGCGGGACACCTGCCTGGGCGCCACCCAGGCCGTCCTGGTCCACTCGGGCGTGCTGTACAGCGGCAGCCACGCCCACGACTGCGCCAGCATGGGCGGGTTCCCCGACCAGCCGCGCAAGCACCTGCTGGCCCAGTCCGTCGACGACCCGACGCTCCTGCCCTGGTTCCCCGACACGAACGACGGCATCGGTGAGCCGGTGGGGCCGCGGGTGATGGCGCAGACCGACAAGGGCGGCCACCACTACCTCTGGGTCGGCGGGGAGTTCACCACCGTCAACGGCGCCGGCCAGCAGGGTCTTACCCGGTTCGCCGACGGCCCGGACACCGGGGCGCCGTGGGTGCCCAACGTCAGTCTCTCGACCGTCGCGCCGGGGCGGATCGACGTCAACTGGCAGACAAGCTTCGACACCGACGACGGTGAGCTGACCTACCGGATCTACAAGGACGGCGCGAGCACACCCGTGCACACCGTGACGGGTTACTCGCTCTTCTGGGACCGCCCGCAGCTGAAGTGGACCGACACCGACGTGGCGGTGGGCGAGACGCACTCGTACCGCATCACCGCGAGCGACGGCACCAACACCAGCGCCAAGTCCCCCGCGCAGTCGGCGACCGTGGCCGCCTCGACGCAGGCCTATCCGGCGCGGGTGCTGTCCGACGGCGCCTCGCTCTACTGGCGCTACGACGAGGGCACCTCCACCTTCGCGGCGGACACCACCGGTGGGATGAACAACGGCTTCCTGCGCAACTCGCCCGCCTACCGGCAGACTCCTGCCGCGATCGCGGGCGACTCGACGGCCATCGGTTTCGACGGCGCCACCGAGTACGCGTACAGCAACAAGCTGCACCCGCAGCCCACCCGCTTCTCCGTGGAGACCTGGATCAGGACCACCACCACCCGGGGCGGCAGGATCATCGGGTTCGGCAATCTGACCATGCAGAACAGCACCCGCTTCGACAAGCACGTGTACATGGCCAACGACGGGCGGCTGGTCTTCGGTGTCAGCAGCGGCGGACGGCGCACGGTGACCACGACCGGTGCCTACAACGACGGCGCCTGGCACCATGTCGTAGCCACCCAGGGCACCGGCGGCATGAGGCTGTACGTCGACGGGCAGCTGCGCGCGTCGAATCTCCTCTTCACGGGCAGCGAGAGCTACCCCGGCTACTGGAGGGTGGGCGGGGACAACCTGAGCAACTGGGCCAATCGCCCGACCAGCAACTTCTTCGCCGGTCAGATCGACGAGACCGCCGTGTATCCGACCGCCCTGAGCGCTTCCCAGGTCAGCGCGCACTACGCCCTGAGGACGGGTGAATGAGACATCCGTTCCTGACCGGTGCCGCCGTCGCCCTCGCGACGGCGGTGCTGGCCGCCTGCGGCTCCGCCGACGGGCCGGGCGACGGGGGCAAGAAGGCCGAGGCAGGCGGCAAGCCGTCCGTCGCGGCCTCCCCCGCGCCCTCCGTAACCGGTCCCGCGGCCGGCACTACGGCCCCGAGCCCTCAGAAGTCCGGCAGCACACCGAAGGCACCCGCCGGGGACATCACCCCGGCCACGGGGTCCTTCACCAAGAAGCAGAAGGAGTACCTGACCGACCGCGTACCCAAGGGGATGGACCCGGCCGCAGTGCTCCAGACGGGCCAGGAGACCTGTGACAGGCTCCGCTACCTGGTCAAAGCCGACCGGGACATCGCCGTCGGCGCGATCGTCTCCGGCGAGGTCCCGGACGCGAAACCGGCCGTGGCCCACCTCTGCCCCCAGCACCAGGGCCTCGTCGACGAGGCGGCGCTCGGTTACGCCGACGGCACGCACGAGGGCGCGAAGGTCAGGCCGGGACGGTACACGGCCGCCTCCCCCACCAAGGCGTGCGGCTGGCAGCTGACCGGGGCCGGCGGCAAGGAGCTCGACTCGGGCTCCTCCGCCACCGGCAAGGCAGTGGAGATCACCGTCCCGGAATCCGCCCGCACCTTCACCTCCACAGGCTGCTACGCCTGGCTGCCTCAAGGAGACAACGGATGACCAAGCTGCCCATCGCCGTCGCGATCCCCACGAAGAACGAGGGACTGAACATCGCCGAGGCGGTGAAGTCGGTCCTGGGCCACTTCGAGGCGGTCGTCGTGGTGGACTCCCACAGCACCGACGACACGGCGAAGATCGCCGGGGAGTGCGGGGCCGAAGTGGTCACGTACACCTGGGACGGAGGACATCCGCGCAAGAAGCAGTGGTGCCTGGAGAACGTCCGCACGGACCTGGACTGGATCCTGCTGCTCGACGGTGACGAGCGGCTCAGCCCAGGGCTGCTGGCGGAGCTGCGGAGGATCTTCGCCGACCGGGACAGCCCGAAGCCGGCGGCGTACGACATACCGCTGGGCTACTGGTTCTCCGGGAAGCGGCTGCGGCACGGCTACACCATCCGCAAGCGGTCCCTGACCGACCGGACCAGGTGCTACTACCCGGAGGTCGGCGATCTCGCGGCCCCCGGCATCGGTGAGGTCGAGGGGCACTACCAGCCGGTCGCGGCGACGGCCGAGGCGCTGAGCAACCCCATCGAGCACCAGGACCTCGACCCCGTCACCGCCTGGTTCGAGCGGCACAACCGGTACTCGGACTGGGAGGCGTGGCTGGAACACCACCCCGACGTCAAGGAGCAGGTGCGGAAGGTGAAGTCCCGTCAGGGGCAGCTCTTCCACAAGGCGCCGTTCAAGCCGCTGGTGTCCTTCGCCTACATGTACGTCTACCGGCGGGGCTTCCTGGACGGCCGCGCCGGATTCGACTTCGCACTGGCGATGAGCTTCTACCGCTGGCAGATCGCTCTCAAGTCCCGCGAGAAACCCGTACGTTGACGGGCCGATCCCTCACCCTCGCCTCCGGCGGACCACGTCCTCGTAGGTCCGCCGGAGGGTGGCGGTGACGGCCTCGATGGTGAACTGGTCGTTGACCAGCTGCCAGGCGGCCTTGCCCGCCTGCTCGGCGGCCTCCGGCTCCAGCAGCTCCAGGATCGCGTCGGCGACCTTACGGGCGTTGGCCGCGTCCTCGCCGACCCGGCTGTCGATGACCCGGCCCGCACCGGCCCCCGACACATCGGGGCCCTGCCCGCAGGTGCGGGTGATGACGACCGGAGTGCCGACCGACATCGCCTCCAGGACCGAGACCGGGAACGGCTCCTCGATCGCCGGCAGTACGTACACATCGGCCTCGCGCCCGGCGGCGAGGACCTCGTCGTGCTCCAGCGGGCCCACATGGTCGAGGGAGTCCGTGACGCCCAGCTTCCGGGCGAGGGCGAGGGTGCCGGCCAGCGCGCCGGTGTCCGGGCCGGCCAGCACGAAGCGGGCGTCCGGGTGGCGGGCGAGGACGTGCGGCATCGCGGCGACGAAGTCCTCGGGCCGCTTGCGCTCCTGGATGCGGGCGAGGTACAGCACGGTCGGGGGGCGGCCGGGGTCGCGGGCGGGCTTGCGCTCCTGCGGGCGAACACCGTTGACCAGCCGTACGGTACGGGTGAGCGGTACGGGGGCGGCGACGGCGTTCACGTCGACCCGCTCCATCTCGGTGAGGTGCAGGACGGCGTCGGCCTCGCGCAGCACCTTGCGGACCCCGAGGACGTCGGTGAGCTGGGCGACCTTCTTCTCGGTGGGGTCGATCATGCCGTGGGTCTGGACGACAAGGGGTGTGCGGGTCGCGAGCGCGAGGAGCGCCGCCGGCAGGGTCACCAGGTCCCGCATCAGATGGACGTGCACGAGGTCGGCGCCGCGCATCATGCGGCGTGCGGTGCGCAGCAGCGCGGCGGAGGTGATGCCACTGACCTCGAACATCGGGAGCAGGTGCCGCGCCTGGAAGAGGTGGACGGGAACTCCCTCCACGTGGCTCGGCAGTACACCGCCGGGGAAGCCGTCGCCGAGGGCCATGACGCGTGCGTCGTCGCCGTTCGCCCGCTGGACCTTGGAGAGGTTGAACGCCACCCGGGTCGGCCCGCCGAAGGCATGGTCCGGGGTGTGGAGCGTGACAACGTGCAGGACTTTCACCAGAGTTCCCCTCGACTGCGGCCAATAATTCACAGGGTAGTCATCGCGCCCCCTCAAGTGGGCTGATTCGTTAGAGTGTTCAGCGGTTCACTGATCCCGGGGGGGCGCATGACGTCGGTGCACACATCGGCGCAGGAGGGGGCCGCCCGCGCGGTCGCGCGTCCGGAGTGGGCACGGGCCCAAGGTGGCGTCCCGGAGCCGCCCGAGCGGCCGATCGTCTGGTCGATGCTGTCGCGGGCCCTGTCCGTGCCGCTCATCCTCGGCCTGGTGTGCTTCCTGCCCGCGGTGATCGCCGCCCAGCCCGGCAGCGGGGTCCGGGACACCGCGTACTGGCTCCAGTTGGTGCTGACCTGCTATGCGGGGGCCCGGCTGGCGACGATGATCCTCTCCACCCGGCGGCGGCTGCTCCAGGGCGTCTTCTGGATGTTCGTGTACATCGCGATGGGCGTGGCGCCGTTCGCCCAGGTGGTGATCGGGCAGACGCCGACGCCGATGGTGGGACCGCGCCAGGACCTGATCACGGCCATCGCGATGGTCCTGGTGGGGTGTGCCGCCTTCGACCTGGGGGCGCTGCTGGCCTCTCGGCGCCCGCTGCGGCGCCGTACGCCCTCCGCGCGGAGCCCGGGCGGAGGACCGGCCGTGGCCCATCCGCTGCGGCTGCGACTGCTGGTGCTGCTGGCGTTCGCGGCGAGCGCGTTCTACGTGATGAAGCTGGGCGGGCCCTCGGTCTTCTTCTCCAGCCGGCAGGAGATCAACGAGACCGTCGCGGCGAGCGGGGTGGTCTCGGAAGGGTCCAATGTCGGCTCGGCGTTCATCAAAGGCTTCGGCCAGGTCCCGGCACTGCTGGCGCTGCTCTTCTACACCCGCCGTCTGGCAACCTCCTACCGGGCCCGGCGCACCCCGTCGACGGCGCTCGTGTGGGTGGCACTGGTGGCGCTGAACCTTGTGGTGAACAATCCGGTCTCCAACGCCCGTTACTGGTTCCTGACGGTGCTGATGGCCTTCGTGTTCACCGCGTTCCCGAGCAGTGCGGCGATCTACCGCATGGTGCTGGCGACGGGGGTGGTGGGGGCACTGGTGGTGTTCCCGTACGCCGACAAGTTCCGGTACGACGACGAAGCACAGCGGCCCGCACAGTCGGCCTCGGTCTTCGAGCCGCTGGTGACCAAGGACTACGACCAGATGGTGATGTTCGCCAACACCATCTCGTGGGTCGACACCCGGGGCCACACCTACGGCCGCCAACTGACGGGCTCCGCACTGTTCTTCGTGCCGCGCGCGGTGTGGAGCGGGAAGCCGGAGGACACCGGGGTCCGGGTCGGGCAGTGGATGGGGCTGCGGATGACCAACCTCTCGGCCCCGCTGTGGACCGAGTTCTGGGTCGACTTCGGCGCCTCCGGGGTGATCGGCGGGCTCGCACTGATCGGTTACTCGGTGGCGCGCACCGACCGCCGGTACGCGCTGGCCGTCACCCGGGCGGGACCCGGCCCCGGGAGCGTGCTGGCCATCGCCGCGCCGCTGATCGCCGGATACACCTTCATCCTGCTGCGCGGCCCGCTCCTGCAGGCGGCGGGGAAGCTGGCCATCGCCGCGCTGTGTCTGCTGCTGATCAGCACGTTCAAGGAGCAGAGGGCAGCGCGTCGGCGGTGACGGTCTCGTCGGGCGCCGGCTTGCGGCGGCGCAGCCGGGCCACCCTGGTCCAGGTGGCGGCGGCCTTGCAGACCGATCCGAGGCACAGGCCCCAGGCGGCTCCGGGGACCCCGCCGAGGGCGTAGCCCCCTGCCATGAACGCCACGGCGGTGAGCGAGAAGACCACCTGGATGCTCAGCGTCGTGCGTGGGTCGAGCACGCGCAGGGCGAGCAGCCCGCACGTGCCCACGGCCATCGCCGCGTACTGGCTGCCGGTCGCCGGGAGCAGGGCGGCGGCCGCCGGCCAGGTTTCACCGAGGAGTTCGCGTCCCGCCGCCTCGGGCAGCAGGGCCAGTGCGGTGGCCCAGAGCGCGGCGGTGGCGGCGAGTACGGCGGCGAGTCCCGCGGTGGCCCGTGTCCGGCGCCGCTCGTCGCCGATGCGGCTCAGCAGCGGCGGGCCGAAGGACGTGGCGGAGGTGAACAGCACGTTGAGCGGGCCGAACAGAGTGGTCGCCCCGCGCAGGGCACCGACCAGGAGCGGGTTGCCGACGGCCCCGAGGCCGAGGACGGAGAGCTGGCTGGTCGCGTTGCCGACACCGAACTCGACGACGAACCGCTGCCCCAGGTGGCCGCGCCGCAGCAACGGGCGCAGCAGCAGCGGGGTCCCGGCCGTCGAGCGGTGCAGCAGCACGGCTGACAGCAGGAGGGCCGGCAGGGCGGACAGCCCCCAGACCGCGATCAGCCGGGCGGGGGCGGCCCCGTGCTCCTGCACGGACAGCGCGGCGAGGACGCAGACCAGCCTCAACAGGTCGGCGCCCAGCGCGAGATGGGGCCGCTGGAGGGTGGAGAAGGCGTAGCGCAGGGCGTCCTGTCCCATGACGACGGGCAGGACGAGGCCGAGCATCACGAGGGCGCGGGCGGTGCCACCCGGGACGAACAGGCAGACGGCGGCGAGCAGAGCGCCGAGAGCGGCCGAGGCCCCGACGGTGAACACGACGGCCGAGCGGCAGGCCCCCCTGGTGTCCTCGCCCGCGCCGCGCCGGAGGACCAGCGGCTGCCCGGTGTACGCGCCGAAGACGCCCAGCAGCACCGTGAAGACGAGGTAGACCGCGGAGAAGCGGGCGAAGTCGGCCAGGGTGGAGAGCCGGGCCGCGGCCACGAGCACCAGGATGTTGGTGAGCGCGGCCACGCCCTGGTCCGCGACCGAGCAGAGGATCGCGGTCCGGGCTCTCACCGGTGCGCCCCCGGGAGGGTGAAGGAGCGCAGCCCCATGGTCTCGTCCGGATTCCGGGTGATCTCCGGCGCGTCCGCTTCGAGGGCCGGAGCGCCCGGCCCACGGCCGCCCCGGCGCCGGCCGGGCTCGGTCCGGCGTTCGGTGCGGCCCAGCCGGCCCCGGCCGGAGTGGAGCAGGGCGCCGAGCACCGAGCCGCCGGAGGCTCCGATGATCTCCCGGATGCGTTCCAGGTCGCTGCGGTGCACCTCGCGCGGGTCACAGACGATCACGACGCCCTCGACCCGGTCGACGAGGGCGACCGCGTCGGCGTACGACAGCACCGGCGGGGCGAGGACGATGACCACGGCGCCGGGGCGGTCGGCCTCGGCGACGATCCTGCCGACGGACGCGGAGGTCAGGGCGCGCGGCACGTTGTCCGCCATGGTCCCCGCCACCAGCGCGAACGCCCCGGACCCCGGCACGTCGACGTTGGAGCGGCCGCCCGCCGGCCAGCTGCGGTCCTTCTCGTCGGCGGCCCAGCTCGGCGGCCGGACCTCATGGGCGGCCGGCCCCAGGTCACGGGCCAGCGAGGGGGTGCGCAGGTCGGCCTCCACGAGCAGGACGTCGCGGCCCATCTCGGCGAAGGCGGCGGCCAGGTTGACCGCCGCGGCGGCCGCAGCGGCGTTGTCCCCCCGCGGGGCGGTGACCAGGAGCCGGCGCCTCTCCGCGAACGACGGGTCGTAGGCGAGCCGGAAGGCGACCGCTCGGTACTCCTCGGCGAGCCGGGAACCGCTGCGCCCGATGGCGAGCAGGGCGCCGGCGGCGGCGCGTTCCCTGGGCAGGGTGCCGAGCAGCGGTGCCCCGAGGGAGCGGACGAGTTCGCGGGGGGAGCGCACGGCGGGGTCGAAGACGAGACGCACCCAGGAAAGCAGCAGTCCGAGGGCGAGGCCGACGACCGCGCCGAGCCCCAGGAGCAGCGGGAGACCGGCGCCCGCGGGCTCGGTTGGGGCGACGGGCTTCTTGTTGAGGTAGCCGGGGGTGGTGTCGAGTGCCTTGAGTTCGGAGATCTTCCGGCTCAGTTCGGAGATGGAGACGATGATGTTGGCGCGTGCGCTGCTGACGTCGTCCTCGGCACCGACTCCGGTCCGTTCCTCCAGCAGGTCGCGCTTCTCCTCCAGCGGTTCGAGCTGGGCGCGGTAGCCGTTCGCCATGTTGTCGATGCTTTCCTGGGTGCGCGCCTTGCGGTGGGCGAGGTAGCCGTTGGCCAGGGCTTCCGCGCGGACCCGGGCCTGCTCGGGGGATGCGCCGGTGTAGGAGAAGCGGAGGGTCAGGGTGTTGGGCGGGTTGGTGACCTGGAGGCCGGTGAGCAGCTTGCGGGCGGTGACGTCGTCGCCCTTCTTGAGCAGGGTCCCGGCGGCCAGGTCGCCCACGGTGTCACTGACCGCGGTCTGCCGTTCTGAGCCGATGTTGATGCCCTTGTCGGCGGACGCTCCGGTGGAGAAGGGATCCGCGGTGGCGGACCGCACCTGCACCTCGCCGGTGGCCGTGTAGGTGTCGTCGCCGCTCAGGGCGAGGAGACCACCGCCGAGAAGGCCCGCGACGATGCCGCCGGCGAGCAGCGCCCGGTAGCGCAGGAGCTGGCGGAACTGGTCGCGCAGCAACGCCGGTTCGTCCTGGTCGTCCAGGGGACGGATCTGGTGCGTCATGGGTGTGCTCCCCCTCGTGTGTCCCCGGTTCGCGTGGCGCCGGTTCCTGCGTCCCCGAGTGCCTCGGTGAGCAGGGCGTCGAAGCGGGCGAGGCCCGCCTCCCTGCTCAGGTGCTGTGCGACGTAGTGCGGCCCGTGCGCGCCCAGTGCCTCCGCCGCCGCGGGCTCGGCGGCCAGCCGGCGTACGGCGGCGAGGAGCGCGGCCGGGTCCTCGGGGCGCACGAGGACGCCCGCGCCCGAGCGGCGCACCTCGTCGGCGGTGCCGCCCTCACCGGCCACCGAGGCGACGACGGGGCGTCCGGAGACGAAGTAGGAGGTGAGCTTGGACGGCACGCTCATGTCGAGTACGGATGCCCGCTGGGTCACCGCGAGCACATCGGCGGCGGCGAGCACATCGGTGAAGTCGTCGGCGCCCGCCGGCGGGAGGAATTCGAGGTTGGGCAGGCCCGCGGCCCGCTCGCGCAGTCCGTCGCGCTGGTTGCCGTCGCCCATCAGGACGACCCGGATGTCCGGGGCCAGACGTGCGAGGCCGACCAGGACGTCGAGCCCCTGCTTGAGGCCCATGTTCCCGGAGTGCAGCAGTACGGGGGTGTCCTCGGCCCAGCCCAGCCTGGCGCGGGTGGCTGCGCGGTCGGCCGAAGGGGGCTGCACATGAGTCCAGTTGGGAACCACCCGGATGCGTCCTGGGTCCACTCCGAGGGCGGTGACGCCGTCCACGAAGCTCTCGTGGATGACGCCGACGAGGGCGGCTCCGCGCAGTGCGTGACGCTCGGCCTTCGCGGCGACGGCCGCCGCCCTGCCTCCCCCGCGGATGCCGCTCTGCGCGGCGGCGGCGCCCATCAGGTCCTGGACGACGGGTATGTGGGGGACGCGGTGACGGCGCGCCAGCCGGGCGGCGATCACGCCGCCCGCGAGGCTCGGCATCTGGGAGATCACCGCGTCCGGGCGGCCGGGCGGCGGAGCGAGGATCCCGTGGACGAGGACGGATGCCTCGAACGCGGCCCGGCGCAGGGCCGTCTGACGGGGCGGCACATAGTGTCTGCGCCGGTGCACGCGCACCCCCTCACGGTTCTCCTCCTTGCGCCACAGCCCCCGGTACCGCTCGTCCACGCTCCAGGCGGGGTAGTGCGGCATACCCGTCAGGACCTCGGTCCTGGCCCCGGACGCCGCCCAGTGCTCGGCGAGCTGCGTGGCGTACGGGCCTATGCCCGTCAGCTCGGGAGCGTAGTTGGTGGAGACCACGAGAAGGTGGCGGTTTTCGAACGGTCTCTGATGCTCAGCAGCGGACAACGGATGATCGCCTTCCCCCCGGAACAGCCTCTTCTCCGAGCTTATCCGTTCACGGGATGCACAAGTGTTCTTCACAGTAAGGTCGTTGCACCAGTTCCACCGTGGGGGGAGAGAAATGGTGCAGCACAGAGTCGGTTACGCGCCGGGGGTGTACGACCTGTTCCACGTAGGACACCTGAACATCCTGCGGCACGCCCGCAGTCAGTGCGACTACCTGGTGGCCGGAGTCGTCTCCGACGAGATGGCCGCGCTGGCCAAGGGCCACACACCGGTGATCCCGCTGCCCGAACGGCTGGAGATCGTGCGCAGCGTGCGTTACGTGGACGCGGCGTTCGTGGAGACCGTTCCGGACAAGGTCGAGACCTGGCAGCAGGTCCGCTTCGACGTCATCTTCAAGGGCGACGACTGGCGTGGCACGGAGAAGGGCCATCGCCTGGAGCGGGACTTCGCCGCGGTCGGGGTGGAGGTCGTCTACTTCCCGTACACCGTGCACACGTCCAGCACCCAGCTGCGCCGGGCGCTGGACGTGCTCGTCAGCCGGGACGGAGCGCTTTCAGCTCCCTGAACCACTTGACGAGGAACGCCACGAGGAACAGGGCGTGCACGGCCGCGAGCGCGGCGTACCCGGCCCTGAAGGCCCCCGGTGCGCCGAGCAGCAGGAAGACCAGGCAGAAGACCCCGTAGTCCGCGGGCAGCAGCGCCACGGCCCGCACCCGGGACACCGGGGCTGCGGGGCCCGTGGCGGCCGGTGCGGTGCGGGCCGCCGCCTTGCCGAGCTGCTCCCGGAGCAGTCCCGCGCAGAAGGCGAGCACGGCGACGAAGAGGAAGCCGAGCGGCAGCAGGAGCCAGCCCTCGCCGGGCAGGCCGCCGAAGCGGTGGAACGAGATCAGCACGGCGGCGTGGACGAGGATCATCTTCGCGCAGTCCACGACATGGTCGAGCCACTCACCGTCCGGCCCGCCACGACCGGTCAGCCGCGCGAGCTGCCCGTCGGCCGAGTCGAAGGCGAAGCCGACTGCCAGTCCCGCGTGGACGAGCACCCCGAGCCACCAGGACGGCTCCACGAGCGCCACGGCCGAGATCGCGGCGAAGGTGAACACGGCACTGGTCATGGTTACCTGATTGGGCGTCAGCCCCACGCGGTACGCGCACGCCGCGAGCAGGCGGCCGGCCGGCCGGTTCACGTAGCGCGAGTAGAGCGAGACACCCTTGGACGACTTCTGTGCGCCGCGCAGTTCGCGCAGCACCGTACCCGTATCCGACATACGCCCCCCAGCGCCCGGTTGATCCCCGCCGCATCATCGCAGAATTACTGTGACCGGCGTGGACATACAGAGACGCATCTCGTTCGACCGGCTGCACAACTTCCGCGATCTGGGCGGCCGCAGGTCCGTGGACGGCCGCACGGTCCGCCCCGGCCTGCTGTACCGCTCGGACTCGCTCGCCAAGCTCGAAGGGAGCGACTGGGAACGCTTCCTCGCCCTCGGTGTCCGTACCGTGATCGATCTTCGCTACCCGTGGGAGATAGCGGCCAGGGGCCGGGTCCCGGTCAGCGACCGGTTCGCCTACCTCAATCTGAGCATCGAGCACCGCCCCTACGACCAGGCCGTGATCGACCCGGGACTCGACCCGTGGCGCTATCTCGCCGACCGTTACGCCGAGGTCGCCGAGGACGGGGCGCTGGAGCTGCGGCAGACGCTGAAGACGATCGCGGAGGCAGAGGGCCCCCTGGTCTTCCACTGCGCGTCCGGGAAGGACCGCACAGGTCTGGTGGCCGCGCTGGTGCTGTCCCTGCTCGGCGTCGACGAGAACGGCGTGGCCGAGGACTTCGCCCTCACCGAGGCCGCCACCGAGCTGCTGGTCGCCGACTGGACTGCGGCCCACGACGGCCGCACGCCGTCCTGGCCGGGCTACGGGCGGGCACCCAAGGAGGTCATCCGCCTGTTCCTCGCCGGTCTGACGGCCGAGTACGGCTCGGTGCACGGGTACGTCACCGGCCGGCTCGGGGTCACCGACGCCACGGTCGGCGCGCTGCGCGACCGGCTGCTCGACGGCTGAGGGCCCTCAGTCCCGCTCGGGCCCGGTGTCCGGCTCCCGGGCCGGACCCGGTTCGCGCCGCGGCTCGCTGAGCTGGGCGTCCAGGTCGTCGAAGAGCAGTTCCCCCCGCTCGACCTGCCCCGTCCGGTACGCCGACCGCGCCACCAGGTGGGCCGCGACCGGGCTTGTCATCAGCTGGAAGAAACCGATGAGGACGAGCGTTGCCAGGTCCATCCCGCTGCGCAGCCGCAGCGCGACCCCGGCCAGCACCAGCAGCAGCCCGAGGGTCTGCGGCTTGGTCGCCGCGTGACTGCGCGACAGGACGTCGGGCAGCTTCACCATGCCGACCACCCCGAGGAGGCAGATCGCGGCACCGAGGAACACCAGCACGGCCCCGGCCGTGTCCGTGATCTGCAGCCAGACGTTCACTTGCTCTCCTCCTTGCCGGCGGGCTTCCGGCGTGGCAACGGCTTGTCGCGTACGGCGATGAAGCGGGCGATGCCCACCGATCCGGTGAAGCCGAGGAACGCCAGCACCAGCATGATCGGGAAGTAGAACGGGTCCCGCGCGAACGCGGACTTCGCGCCGAGGCCGGCGATGACCACGGCCGCGAACACATCGAGGGCGATGGCCCGGTCCAGCATGGAGGGCCCGCGGCTGATCCGGAACAGCAGCAGCGCGCCAGCGACGACGACGAACACCACGGCCGCGGTCATCAGCACCCGGTCGACGGTCTCGGGACCGCTCATGATTCCTCCTCTCCGACGTCGGACCCGGCGACCTGCGGTGGCGGCCCGGAGACCCGTCCGATCTCCTCCGGCGTACCGAAGGCCCGGACCGTCAGCTCCTCCAGCCTCCAGACGGAGCGCCGGGCCCGCTCCAGCTCCGCCGGCCGGTCGGCGTCCAGGACGTGCAGGAAGAGCGTGGCCGTGGCCCTGCGCACCTCGACGACGGACCCGCCCGGCAGGTTGGACACGGTGACGGCCGTCGCGGCGAGCATCAGGTCGCTGCGGCAGCGCAGGGGTACGCCGATGACGGCGGGCCGGTGCGGACGGTCGGCGAAGATCTGCCGGGTGACCTTCACCCCCGAGGTGTACATGTCGTAGAGCAGATAGGCGGCGAGCCGCACCATGCCCCACGGATGCAGCCGCAGCCCCAGATCGACCTGCGGCAGCGGGAACGCGAGGCAGACCGCGACCGCGACGACCGCACCGGTGACGACGTTGGCCCAGGTCAGGGTGGACCACAGCAGGACCCAGATCAGGGTGAGCCAGGCGATCAGCGGGAGGTCGAGCACGCGGCGCCTGCGGCCGGCGAACTCTACGCTGAAAGGCGGCAGGTCGGGGTTCCGGTACGACAGGGTGATCAGGCGCCTCACCGGCCGAGCACCTCCTCCACATAGGGCCGGCGCGCGATGAGTTCGGCTGCCGAGCGGTCGGTGAAGGCCGTCAGCGGACCGGCCAGGACGGTGAAGGCGAGGCCGAGCAGGACGGCGCCCGCGGTGGCGGCGGTCATGGCGCGGGGCGGGCGGATCGTGGTGGTGACGGCCCGCCCCTGGAGGGTGGCGGCCACGGCCTGGCCGGCCGGCGCCGGTCCCACCCCCTCGTCGCCCGTGCCGGGGATGCGGTCGGGCCCGAGGTCGGGATCGTCGTCGTCGCTGTCGTCGGCGGCCTCCAGGACGGTGCCGTAGGCGGCCTGGCCCGGTGGTTCGGCCCGCCAGAAGGCCAGATTCCAGATCTTGGCCATCACGTACAGGGTGAGCAGGCTCGTCACGGTCGCGCCGGCGACGAGGACCCATGCCCAGACACCGCCGTCCGCGACGCCGGCCCGCATGAGTCCGAGCTTCCCGATGAAGCCGGACAGGGGTGGGATCCCGGCGAAGTTCATCGCGGGGACGAAGAAGAGGACCGCGAGCAGCGGGGCCGCCCTGGCCAGTCCGCCGAGCCGGGTGAGTTCGTTGGTCCCGCCCCGGCGTTCGATGAGTCCCGCGACGAGGAAGAGGGTGGTCTGGACGGTGATGTGGTGGGCCACGTAGAAGATCGCGCCGCCGTACGCTTCACGGGTGGCTAGGCCGATACCGAAGACCATGTAGCCGATGTGGCTGATGAGGGTGAAGGAGAACAGGCGCTTCAGGTCGGTCTGGGCGACCGCCCCGAGGATGCCCACGGTCATCGAGGCGAGGGCGACGGCCATCAGCAGGTCACCGAGCCGGTTCCCGGGGAAGAGCAGGGTCTCCACCCGCAGCATGCAGTAGATGCCGACCTTCGTCAGCAGGCCCGCGAACACGGCGGTGACGGGCGCGGGCGCGGTCGGGTAGGAGTCGGGGAGCCAGGCGGCGAGGGGGAAGACGGCTGCCTTGATGGCGAAGACGGTGAGCAGCATGGCCTGCACCAGGGTCTGCACACCGAGGGGGAGATCGGGCAGCCGGACGGCCAGCTGGGCGAAGTTGACCGTGCCGGCGGCGGCGTAGGTCATCGCGATCGCCGTGAGGAACAGCATCGAGGAGAACAGCGAGATGATCACGTACGTGGAGCCCGCGCGGATCCGGGGGCCGGTTCCGCCCAGCGTGAGCAGGACGAAACTGGCGACCAGCATGATCTCGAAGCCGACGTAGAGGTTGACGAGGTCACCCGCGACGAAGGTGAGGGAGACCCCGGCGACCAGGATGAGGTAGGCGGGGTGGAAGACGGCGACGGGGGTCTCCTTGTCCCGGTCCGCCATGCCCTGGCCGAGCGAGTAGACCAGGACGGCGAGGGTGACCGCCGAGGAGACGGTCAGCATCAGCCCGGACAGCCGGTCGGCGACCAGGGTGATGCCGAGCGGAGGGGCGTAGTCGCCGAGGTCGACGGAGAGCGGTCCCTGCCGGTCGGCGGCGATCATCAGGGCCACCGAGAGGCAGAGGACGGCGCTGAGCACGGCGACGCTGATGAAGCGCTGGAAGCGGGCCAGCCTGGTACCGAAGGCGAGGCTCAGCCCGGTGGCGCAGAGCGGCAGCAGGACAGGCAGCGGAACGAGCGCGTTCATCCGGTGGCTCCTCGGTCGGCGTCCTTGTCGTTCACGTAGTCCTCCGGGTCGGCTCCGAGCACGTCGTGCCACAGGTCACCGCCTGCGTCCCGGCCCCGGGCCTGCAGGGCCCGGTCGGCACGCAGGCGGGCCCGCAGCCGGCGGTGCTCCGCGCGGTATCGGGCGCGCTCGCCGCGCGTACGGCCGGACTCCGCCCGGTACTCCTCGCGGAGTTCGGCACGCTGCCCCAGCACCTCCGCGCGCAGGAAGATCCGCCGGTCCTCCAGGTCGTCGTGGACCTCGTCCGTGCCGGTCAGCTGGTAGCTGCGATAGGCCATGGCGAGCAGGAAGGCGGTGGTGGCGAGCGTGATGACGATGGCGGTGAGGGCGATGGCCTGGGGCAGGGGGTCGGTGATCCGGCGCAGCGGTACGCCGTAGAGCAGGGGTGCCGCGCCGGCCGGCCCGGTGGCCGAGAGCACCAGCAGGTTGATGCCGTTGCCCGTGATCACGGCGCCGAGCAGGATGCGGGTGAGCGGCCGGGTGAGCATGAGGATGCCGCCGACGGCACACAGGACGACGGCCGTGGCGAGGAGCGAGAAGCTCATGGTCATCGGTTCGGGTCCCCCGTCCCGGCGTCCGACGCGGGTGTCAGTGCGCCCGCCGCCCGCTCGATCTGCCGGTCGACCTTGGCACCCAGGGCCCGCACGATGTCCAGGACCACACCGAGTACCAGCAGGTAGACACCGAAGTCGAAGAGGACCGATGTGCTCAGGTGGTAGTCACCGAACAGGGGCAGGTGCCCGTAGTGGGTCCAGGCGTGCAGCACCGTCCCCTCCGTGAGTCCGCCAAGGGCGACCGCGGTGGACAGGAACAGTCCGAGCCCGGTGAAGAGGCCCGGCTGCAGCGGCGCGGCCTCGGCGAGTTCGAACCTGCCGCCCGCCAGGTAGCGGGTGATGAGGCCGAGTCCCGCCACGAGTCCGGCCACGAAGCCGCCGCCCGGCATGTTCTCCGCGCAGAACAGCAGGTACAGGGAGAGCACCAGGATGGGGTGGAAGACCAGTCGGCCCACCACCTCGAAGACGACGGACCGGTGTTCGGGGGCGAGGGTGGATCCGGCGGCCAGCCAGTCGCGTTCGGGCGCCGTGTCGTCACCCTGCGGAAGTCCGGCCAGCCGTCCGCCCGACAGCGTCCAGGCGGTCTCCCCCCGCAGCTCCTCCCTGTTCATGGAGGTCTCGCTCCTGCGGTGCAGATAGATGAGGCTGGTCACCCCGATCGCCGCCGCCGCGAGCACGGCCGACTCCCCCATCGTGTCCCAGGCCCGCAGATCGACCAGGATGGTGGCCACCACGTCCTTGAGGCCGTGGTGCGCGACCTCCTCGACCATCGGGGTGCCCGCGGGCTCGGCCACGCGTGCGGCGCCCGCCACCCAGACGGCCACGCCGACCGTCGCCGCGGCGACGAGCGCCACCGGGATCCGCAGCGCCCGCCGCCATGTGCCGATGGACTCCTCGAAACGCACCGGCATCCTGCGCAGGACCAGCACGAACACGATCATCGACACCGTCTCGACGCAGAACTGAGTGAGCGCCAGGTCGGGCGCGCCCTGCACGACGAAGAGCAGCGCGGCACCGTAACCCGTCAGTCCTGCGAGGACGACGGCCTTCATCCGGCGGCTGACGGTCAGACAGGAGAGCGCGGCCGCACAGGTCAGCAGGGCCACCGCCCCCTGGAGCGGGGTGTCCCACGCCCGGGGGGCGACCGCTCCTTCCCAGGGGCGGTCCGTGAAGAGGACCGCCAGCTGGCCGGCCAGCATCACCATCAGGGTGATGGCCAGGTAGCCGGGCAGGGAACCGCGCTGGACGAATCCGGTGACCTGGAGGGCTACACGTTCCAGGCCGAGCAGCAGGTGCCCGAACACACTGTCGGCGGTCGGCCAGGCGGCGCGGCGGGAGAAGCGGGCGACCGCCGACCGCCACGCGAAGAGCACCGCACCCCCGGCCCACGTCAGGGCGGACAGCAGCAGGACGAGGCCGAAGCCGTGCCACAGCGCGAGGTGGTAGGGGTGTGCGGGAGCCGGATAGACGTCGGCGTAGGCGGCGAAGAGACGGTCCGTCCATCCGACGCCGGGACCGAGCACGAGTCCGGCGACGGCGAGCACGGCGGGCGGGGCCAGAAGGGCGGCGCCGACGCGGTGGACTGGGGTGTCGGCGACACCGGGCTTGCGGGCGAACGCCCCCCATACGAAGCGGAGGGTGTAGGCCACGGTCAGCACCGAGCCGGCGACGATGACGGCCAGTACCCAGCGGTCGGCGGTGTCGCCGTGCAGCAACGCGTCGAGGGCCGCCTCTTTCGCGGCGAACCCGAGGAACGGCGGCAGGGCCGCCATGGACCCCGCGGCGAGCACCGCGAACGTGCAGACGTACGGCATGCTGCGGGCGAGGCCGGAGAGCTTGCGCAGATCGCGGGTCCCGGCCGCGTGGTCCACGATGCCGGTGACGAGGAACAGCGCGGCCTTGAACAGGGCGTGCGCCAGGATCATCGCCACGGCGGCGAGCGCGGCGTTCCGGTTGCCCGCCCCGGCGAGGACGGTGAGGAAGCCGAGCTGGCTGACGGTGCCGTAGGCGAGCACGAGCTTCAGGTCGTTCAGCCGCAGGGCCCGCCAGCCCCCGAGGAGCATGGTCGCTCCCCCCAGCACCAGGACGACCGGCCGCCAGACCGGGACGTCGGCGAAGGCGGGAGCGAGCCGCGCCACCAGGTAGACACCGGCCTTGACCATGGCCGCGGCGTGCAGGTAGGCGCTGACGGGGGTGGGCGCGGCCATGGCGTTCGGCAGCCAGAGGCTGAAGGGCCAGATCGCCGACTTGGACAGGGCCCCGCACAGCACGAGGACGACGGCCACGGACACGGCGAGGGTCTGATGCGGCGGATCGGCGACGATCGCGGAGATCCGGTAGGTGCCCGCCGCCTCACCGAGGATCAGGAAGCCGACCAGCATGGCGAGGCCGCCGAGTGTGGTGACCGTGAGCGCCTGGAGCGCGGAGCGCCGGTTCTTCTTGAGTTCGCTGCCGTGCCCGATCAGCAGGTAGGAGAAGACGGTGGTCAGTTCCCAGAACACGTAGAGGGTGATCAGGTCGTCCGCGAGGACGAGGGCGAGCATGGCACCGGCGAAGGCCAGCAGGTTCCCGGCGAAGGGAGCCAGCTTGGGCGAGTCGTCGGTGAAGTAGGAGGCGCAGTACAGCAGGACGAGCATGCCCACGCCGGCCGCGAGCAGCACCATCAGCTCGGCGAGGGCGTCCAGGCGCAGGGCGACCGACACGTCGTAGGTGCTGATCCACTCCCACGACCAGGTGACCGCCCGGCCGGACTCGGTGCCGCTCCACTCGGTGACCGCCCACACCGTGGCGGCCGCAGGAGGCAGCGCGAGGACGACGAAGGCGAATCTGCCGAGCCGTCGCACCAGCGGCACCGCGCATGCCGCGAGTACGAAATGGCAGAGGACGAGTACGATCACGACGGGTGTTCCGGAACAAAGGGCACCGAATAGTGATATATCGCCTTGCCCGGTTCACCCGTCCGGCGCGCCGCGCGGCCCGCGGCCCGCCTGCTCCGGTCCGCGGCGGTCGTGGTCGGCACTCGTCCCGCTGTGGTCACAGAACGGCGCCTGCCCTGTTCGCCCGCGGTCACACGGCATGGCATGGGGACTTTCCGGCAGGTGCGCCCCGTGCCCCCTTCCCCTCCGCAGCACCCGGTCGGCGGTCAGGGGCAGATGCAGCGGCCGGTCAGGAAGCTCGTCGGGCATTCCACGGACGCCTTCGCCGACGCGCGGGTGGCCGCGCAGCTCGTCGCACACCGTGAAACCCTCACCGTCGGGCGACGTGTCCACGATGTGCGCGGCCGGCCCACCGGTCATGCCGTCGCCTCCCCGCGTGCGGCAGAACGCGTACGTACTCCTTCAGCCTCGCTCCGGAGCGTGCACGCCGCTACCCGGGCAGACGGGCATCTCCGACACTTCGGCAGGCAGAGGCGCGCACCGCGTACGCACACGGAGGGGCGGTGCGGCCGGCCGCACCGCCCCTCCGTGTGCCGTGTCGGTCCAGCTCCTCCGTGTCCCGTGTCAGTCCAGGACGGCGATGCCGTCCAGCTCGACCTTGGCCTGCTCGTCCCAGAGCCTGACCGTCCCGATGACGGCCATGGCCGGGTACTCACGTCCCGCCAGCCTCCGCCAGATCGTGCCCAGTTCGGAGGCGTGAGCACGGTAGTCGGCCATATCGGTGGCGTACACGGTGACCCTGGCCAGGGCCGTCGGGGCGCCGCCCGCCGCACGCAGAGCGGTGAGCAGATTCACCAGGGCCGTCTCGAACTGCTCCGGCAGCGTGTCGCCGACGACCTTGCCGTCGCCGTCCAGCGCGGTCTGGCCGGCCAGGAAGACCAGCCGGCCGCCGACGGCCGTGACGGCGTGCGAGAAGCCGGTGGGCGGGGCGAGTTCGGCGGGGTTGATCCGGGTGATCGGATTCATGCGTGCGTCTCCTGTGTCGCGTACAGCTCCTTGGCGATGATGGTGCGCTGTACCTCGGTGGCGCCCTCGTAGATCCGGGGCGCGCGGACCTCCCGGTAGAGGTGCTCCAGCAGATGGCCCCGTTGCAGGGCGCGGGCGCCGTGCAACTGGACGGCGGCGTCGACGACGTACTGCGCGGTCTCGGTGGCGTACAGCTTGGCCATGGCGGCGCGCCGGGGCACGCCCGGCTCACCCGCGTCGTGGGCGGCGGCGGCCGAGTACACCAGGAGCCGGGCGGCCTCGGTGCGGGTGGCCATCTCGGCCACCTGGTGCGAGACGGCCTGCAGGTCCTTGAGCGGTGCCCCGAAGGCGGTGCGGTGCGCGGTGTGTTCCAGGGTGGCTTCGAGCGCGGCGCGTGCCATGCCGACGGCGAACGCCCCGACGCTGGGGCGGAAGAGGTTCAGGGTGTCCATGGCGACCCGGAACCCCCGGCCGGGTTCGCCGAGCACGTCCTCGGCGGTCACCGGCACCTCGTCGAAGTCCAGCGCTCCGACGGGGTGCGGGGAGAGCATGTCCAGGGCCGTTCCGGTGAGCCCCGGGCGGTCGGCGGGGACGAGGAACGCGGTGACGCCACGGGCTCCTGCGTCTTCACCCGTCCGGGCGAAGACGGTGTAGAAGTCGGCTTCGGGGGCGTTGGAGATCCAGCACTTCCCGCCGGTGAGCCGCCAGCCGTTCCCGCCCGGCGCGGGCCGTGCCGCGAGGGCGAGCGCCGCCGCGTCGGATCCGGCGCCCGGTTCACTGAGCGCGAAGGCGGCGACCGCGCGCCCCGCACGCACCTCGGGGAGCCAGCGCGCGCGCTGGGCCTCGGTGCCGGCCCGGCGCACCGGACCGGCGCCGAGCCCCTGGAGGGCGAGTGCGGTCTCCGCCTCGGTGCAGCCACGCGCCAGCGATTCGCGCAGCAGGCAGAGATCGAGCGCGCCCGAGCCGAAGAGCCGGTCCAGGAGCCCCAGCCCGCCGAGGGCGGCGACGAGCGGGCGGTTGACGTGGCCGGGCTCGCCCTTCTCCGCGAGGGGGCGGAGCTCGTCGCGGGCGAGGACGTACAGCTCGTCGCACCAGGCGGTTCGAGCGGGATCGAGGGAGAATGCCGTCATACCGGCGCCTCTCTTGTCACGACTTATCGCGGACCGTTGACTACCGTCACTCAAACGATACGCTCCAAGGGCGACAAGGGGGCGATGCTGTATGAAGCCGTCAGGTACCGCGAGCGCGCACACCGACACCTTCGCGCGCGACCATCTCCCGCCCGCCGAGGACCGGCCCGAGCTGGTCTTCGACCTCCCCGAACTGGCCTACCCGGACCGGCTGAACTGCGGATACGAGCTGCTCGACCGCACCGCCGACCGCTTCGGCCCCGACCGTCCGGCCTTCCGGAACGCCGACGGCGGTGTCTGGAGCTACGGCGAGCTACGGGACCGGGTGGACCGGATCGCCCTGGTGCTGGCACACGATCTCGGCGTCGTCCCCGGCAACCGCGTATTGCTGCGCGGCCCCACCACGCCCTGGCTGGCGGCCTGCTGGCTGGCCGTGATGAAGGCAGGCGCGATCGCCGTGACGGTCCTGGACCGGCAACGGGCGTCGGAACTGGCCACCGTCTGCTCCATCGCCCGCGTGCGCCACGCCCTGTGCGACATCAGGTCGGCCGACGACCTGGCCGGGGCCGGGGTGCCCGGACTGCGCATCACGACGTACGGGGGCGGCTCCGCCGAGGACCTGACACAGCTCGCGGCCGCCCGGCCGGGGCCCTGCCCGGCGGTGGACACGGCCGCCGACGACATCGCCCTCATCGCGTTCACCTCGGGCACCACCGGCCGGCCCAAGGGCTGCATGCACGCCCACCGTGACGTGCTGGCCGTGGCCGACACCTTCGCCAGGCACGTCCTGAGGCCGGGCCCGGACGACGTGTTCACGGGCAGCCCGCCGCTCGGCTTCACCTTCGGGCTCGGCGGGCTCGTCATCTTCCCCCTGCGGGCGGGTGCCTCGGCCCTGCTGCTCGAACAGGCCGGTCCCAAGCAGCTGTTGCCCGCACTCGCCGCCCACCGGGTCTCCGTCCTGTTCACCGCGCCGACCGCGTACCGCGTGATGCTCGACGCCCTCGACGGTCATGACCTGTCCGCGCTGCGCCGCTGCGTCTCGGCCGGGGAGAACCTCCCCGCCGCGACCTGGCGGTCCTGGTACGAGCGGACGGGGCTGCGCATCATCAACGGCATCGGGGCCACCGAGCTGCTGCACATCTTCATCTCCGCCGCCGACGAGGCCATCCGGCCCGGCACCACCGGCGTTCCCGTGCCCGGCTGGCAGGCCCGTGTGGTGGACGCGGAGGGCGAGGAACTCCCCGACGGCGAACCCGGCCTGCTGGCCGTGCGCGGCCCCGTCGGCTGCCGGTATCTCGCCGACGAACGACAGCGGGTGTACGTACGCCACGGCTGGAACATCACCGGCGACACCTATGTCCGTGAACCCGACGGCTACTTCCGCTACGTCGCCCGCGCCGACGACATGATCATCTCCGCGGGGTACAACATCGCGGGCCCGGAGGTCGAGGAGGCGCTCCTGCGCCACCCCGACGTGGCCGAGGCGGCCGTGGTGGGCCGGGCGGACGAGCTGCGCGGGCAGATCGTCGCCGCGTACGTCGTCCCGCGCGAGGGCGCACTGCTGTCGGCCGACGACCTGCGTACGCACATGAAGGCCGAACTGGCGCCGCACAAGTGCCCGCGCGCCTTCGAGTTCCTGCCCGCGCTCCCGAGGACCGCGACGGGAAAGCTCCAGCGCTTTCTGCTGCGGGGCACCGCCGCCTTAGAGTGACCACGTGGCCGAGCACACCCCGCGTTCCCTGATCGTCAGCCTCTACGGCGCCTACGGCCGTCAGCCCGGCAACGCCCCGCTGGCGGTGTCCGAGCTGATCCGGCTGCTGCACGCGGTGGGCGTCGACGCCCCCTCCGTACGCTCGTCGGTCTCCCGCCTCAAGCGGCGCGGGCTGCTCGTCCCCGCCCGTACGGCGGACGGGGCGGCCGGGTACGCGCTGTCGCCCGACGCCCGTCAGCTGCTGGACGACGGCGACCGGCGGATCTACCGGCGTCCGGCTCCCCGGACCGGCGACGGCTGGGTGCTCGCCGTCTTCTCCGTGCCGGAGGCCGAGCGCCACAAGCGGCATCTGCTGCGCTCACGCCTCGGCCGGCTCGGCTTCGGCACGGCGGCGCCCGGCGTGTGGATCGCCCCCGCCGGGCTGTACGAGGAGACCCGGCACACCCTGGAGCGCCTCCAACTAGCCCCTTACGTCGATCTGTTCCGCGGTACACACCTCGGTTTCGCCGCGACGGAGGAGGCCGTGGCACGCTGGTGGGACCTGGACGCGATCGCCGGGCTCCACCTGGATTTCCTGGAGCAGCAGGAGCCGGTGCTGCGGACCTGGGAGTCACGGGCGGGCGGGGGCACGACGGATCCGGAGGAGGCGTACCGGGACTACCTCCGCGCGCTCGACTCCTGGCGGCAGCTGCCCTACGCGGACCCGGGACTGCCCGGGGAACTGCTGCCGAAGGACTGGCCGGGCGGGCGCTCGGCGGAGGTGTTCGGCCTGCTGCACGGCCGGCTGCGCGACGTGGGGGCCGGCTTCGTGGGGGCCGGCGCCTGAGCCGCCCGCCGAAACCGGGATGCCCCGAGGCCGTGCGACCCGGCAGGATGAAGCATGACCTGGAACGCACCTCGACCGCCTGCTGATCACCGCGGAGCCCAAGTGGACTCCGGGGAAAGGGAGATACCGGTCGAGCAGGCGTGGCTGATCGCCGCGAACGTCGTGCGGTGGCGGCGCTACGGAGAGGGTGGCCAGGAGTTGCGGCCCGGCACCAAGTCCTACCGGGGCGGCTCCAAGGTGTACGTGATCCAGAGCTATGCGGGAACGGGTCATGAGCAGTTGACGACGATCGGACGCGGGCGCCATACGGGCACGTACATCACGATCGACATGTCGACGCGCAATCTGCACACCTTCCGGGCCGTGCCGGTCCACAGCCCGACCGTGCTGCGGCTGTGCGAGGAGGCGGACGTGGGCGGCTGCTGGACGAACCGCGAGGACGCCGAGGAGCTCGCGGCCCGCCTCGGCCCGCTGGCCGCCGAATACCGCACCACGAACTGGGCCACGCCTCATCCCACCCCGTGCCGCTGCCAGGAGTGCCTGACGCTCAGTCGAGGGTGAGCCGGGGCTTGGGGCCGTCGGTGCGGCCCGTCGGCGGAGTGCGGCTGCCCGCGCGGTACGGGAGCGGCCAGGAGACGCCGGGCCCCGTGTAGCCCTGTTCGGCCGCCGCGTGCAGCGTCCAGTGCGGGTCGTAGAGGTGCGGGCGGGCCAGGGCGCAGAGGTCGGCCCGGCCGGCGAGCAGCAGCGAGTTGACGTCGTCCCAGGAGGAGATGGCACCGACGGCGATGACGGGCACGTCCAGTGCGTTGCGGATCCGGTCGGCGAACGGGGCCTGGTAGGAGCGGCCGTACTCGGGGTGTTCGTCGGCGACGACCTGGCCGGTGGAGACGTCGATGGCGTCCGCGCCGTGGGCGGCGAAGGCGCGGGCGATCGCCACGGCGTCCTCGTCGCTCGTGCCGCCCCGGGCCCAGTCCGTCGCGGAGATCCGTACGGTCATGGGCCGGTCCTGTGTCCACACGGCACGGACCGCGTCGAAGACCTCCAGGGGGAAGCGGAGCCGGTTCTCCAGGGACCCGCCGTAGGCGTCGGTGCGCACGTTGGTGAGCGGGGAGAGGAAGCCGGAGAGGAGATAGCCGTGGGCACAGTGCAGTTCGAGGAGGTCGAATCCACAGCGGGCGGCCCGTCGGGCGGCCTCGGTGAACCGGTCCCGGACCATGTCCATCCCTGTCCGGTCCAGCGCCTGGGGGATCTGGTTGACACCGTGCGCGTACGGGAGGGGCGAGGCGGCGCTGACCGGCCAGTTGCCCTCGTCCAGCGGCTGGTCGATGCCCTCCCACATGAGCCGGGTCGAGCCCTTGCGGCCGGAGTGGCCGAGCTGGACGCCGATCGCGGCGCCGGGGGCGGACTCGTGGACGAAGCGCGTGATCCTGGTCCACGCACCGGCCTGTTCGTCGGTCCACAGCCCGGTGCAGCCGGGGGTGATGCGGCCCTCGGGGCTGACGCAGACCATCTCGGTCATGACGAGACCGGCGCCGCCGAGCGCGCGGGCGCCGAGGTGGACGAGATGGAAGTCGCCGGGCATCCCGTCGACGGCGGAGTACACGTCCATGGGTGAGACGACGACACGGTTGCGGAGTTCGAGGCCGCGCAGCCGCAGCGGGGTGAACATCGGCGGGGTGCCGGGCGGGCAGCCGAACTCCTCCTCTACCGCCCCCGTGAAGCCGGCGTCGCGCAGCCGCAGGTTGTCGTGGGTGACGCGGCGGCTGCGGGTGAGGAGGTTGAAGGCGAACCGCCGGGGCGGCTGGCCGACGTAGCCCGGGAGTTCCTCGAACCAGCGCAGGCTGGCCGCGGCGGCGCGCTGGGTGGACAGGACGACGGGGCGGCGCTCGGCCTCGTAGGCTGCGAGGGCGGTGGGCAGGTCGGGCTGTTCCTCGACGCAGGCCGCCAGGGCGAGGGCGTCCTCGACGGCGAGCTTCGTGCCGGAGCCGATGGAGAAGTGGGCGGTGTGCGCGGCGTCGCCGATGAGGACCGTACGGCCGTGCGACCAGTGCGCGTTGCTCACGGTGGCGAAGGTGAGCCAGGAGGACTTGTTGGACCGCAGCGGCCGGCCTCCGAGGGCCTCGGCGAAGACCTTGGCGCAGCGCTCGGCGGACTCCGTGGTGTCGCAGGTGTCGAGCCCGGCCGCCCGCCAGACCTCCTCGCGCATCTCGACGATGACGGTGGAGGCGCCTCCTTCGAAGGGGTAGGCGTGCAGCTGCATCACGCCGTACTCGGTCTCGGCGATCTCGAAGCGGAAGGCGTCGAACGCGAAGTCGGCGGCGAGCCAGATGTAGCGGTTGCGGTGGTCGGTGACCGTGGGCCGGAAGTGACGGGCGTGGGCCTCACGGGTGGCGCTGTGCACACCGTCGGCGGCGATGACCAGGTCGTGGCAGGCGGCGAGCTCCGCGGCGGGCGGCGCCCCGGTCCGGAAGCGGAGCCCTACGCCGAGGGATGCGCAGCGCTCGTGCAGGATCCGGAGCAGCGTGCGGCGGCCCAGTGCGGCGAAGCCGTGGCCGCCGGAGGTCTGGACAGCGCCCCGGTGCACGACGTCGATGGTGTCCCAGCGGACGAACGCGTCGCTCAGCGCCCGGTACACGACGGGGTCGGCGTGCTCGATGCCGCCCAGAGTCTCGTCGGAGAGGACGACGCCGAATCCGAAGGTGTCGTCGGGGGCGTTGCGCTCCCACACGGTGATCTCACGGCCGGGGCGCAGCCGCTTGAGGAGGGCGGCGGCGTAGAGCCCGCCGGGTCCTCCGCCGATGACCGCGATCCGCCCCGTGTCCGAGGAGGACATCGTGCTACCTGCCCCGCCACTTCGGCGGGCGCTTCTCCGTGAAGGCCGCGTGGAACTCGGCGTAGTCCTCGCCGTGCATCAGGAGGGCCTGGGTGGCGGCGTCCATCTCCACGGACGCGGCGAGAGGCATGTCGAGCTCGGCGGTGAGCAGCGCCTTCGTCTGGGCGAGGGCGAGGGCGGGTCCGTCGGCGAGCCGTCTGGCCAGAGCGGCCGAGCGGATGCCGGTCTCCCCTTCGCCGGTCAGTTCGCTGATCAGCCCGATGCGCTCGGCCTCGGGGGCACGGACTGGTTCGCCGAGCATGAGGATGCGGGTGGCGTGGCCGAGGCCGACGACACGGGGCAGGAGATAGGCGGCGCCCATGTCACCGCCGGACAGGCCGACGGCGGTGAAGAGGAAGGCGAAGCGTGCGGAGGGGGCGGCGACCCGGAAGTCGGCGGCCAGGGCGAGGACCGCCCCGGCGCCCGCCGCCACCCCGTGGACGGCGGCGATCACGGGGAAGGGGCACTCCCGGAGGGCCCGCACGACCTGTCCGGTCATCCGGTTGAAGTCCAGGAGCTGAGCGGTGTCCATCGCGAGCGTGGCACCGATGATCTCGTCGACGTCACCGCCGGAGCAGAACCCGCGCCCTTCGCCGGCGAGCACGAGGGCCCGCACGGAGCGTTCACGGGACAGCTCGGCGAGGAGGTCGCGCAGGTCGGCGTAGGCGCCGAAGGTGAGTGCGTTGAGCTTTTCGGGACGGGCGAGTGTGACGGTCGCCACGCCGTCGTCCGTGGTCAGGCGCAGATGCTCCCAGCGCTCCGTGCGCGGGGCGGAGCCGGTGAACGGGCTCATGGAAGGGTCCCCTCCAGCCGTCGGGCTGCTGCTGATGCACTCCGAAGCTATCACCGATCTGTGACTTCCGTCATGAATGCGCGACAGGACGGGGAGTCGAGTGTGGCGAAGGTCCCCTTTGTGCCGGTCGGCCGACTCTATGTCTGGGGCGTCGCTCTTCGTATGGTTGAGCGCAGGAAGTCCTGGTACGGGCCCCGCATCCTCCGGCGACGGAGAGCGCGGTTCCGGGCAGCCGCCCGGAACGAAGGCCCCCGCAGGATGTCTCGCTCCCGAACGGAAACCCCCGCCTTGCTGTCCGACGTCCCCGCGCCCCCGCCCTCCTCCTGGCGAGTCGCCCTGCCGCACTCGACCGCCGCGGTGCCGATCGCCCGCGCTCTCATCCGTACGGCGCTGGCGGACCTCGACGCGCCCGCGGACAGCGACACCGCCGAGCTGCTGACCGCCGAACTGGTCGCCAACGCCGTGGAGCACACCGACGGCTCGGGGCCCATCGAGCTGGTGGTCGAGCTTCTGGCGTCCGGCTGCCAGGTGGAGGTCCACGATCACGACCCGGGAGCACCCGGTGATCTGTCCAGCCTGCTGCCCGGCAGCGCTCCGGACCCGTGGCAGGAACACGGCCGGGGGCTGATCCTGATCCGCACCCTCAGCTCCGCCTGTGGCCACCGCCCCACCGCGCACGGCAAGGCGGTCTGGTTCACCCTTCCGTCGAGCCGGACGCCGCCCGGTCCCGCGGCCTGACGAGCCGGGAGCGGCTGCGGCCGTATCCCGCGTACACCAGGGCACCCGCACCCAGGAAGACCAGGAACTGCACCCAGGTCGTCCAGCCGGTCCCGTACATCAGGTACAGGCAGAAACCGACGCCCAGGATCGGGCTGACGGGGTACAGCGGCACCCGGAAGGAGCGCTTCAGCTCCGGGTTGCGGCGGCGCAGTGCGATCACCGCGATGTTGACCACGGCCATGATGGCGAGCGTGCCGATGGTCGTCAGGTTCACGACGACGTCGAGGGACGAGAACGCGGCCGGGACGGCGAAGACGACGGCCACGATCCAGGTGTTGGCGACCGGCGTGCGGGTCTTCGGCGACACCCGCTCGAAGACCCGGGGAATCAGCCCGTCGCGGGACATGGACATCAGGATCCGGGTCTGCCCGTACATCACCGCGAGGACGACGGACGCGATGGCGACGACCGCGCCGAAGGCGATGATCCCGCCCCCGACGCTCGATTCGGTGACCTTGTCGACGACCAGCGAGAGCGCGGCGGGCTTGTCCCCCACGGCGTCCGCGCCCAGCGCCCCGATGGCTCCGAGAGCGACCGCGCAGTAGAGCAGGGTGACCACGCCGATGCAGATCATGATCGCGATCGGGATGTTCCGGCGGGGGTTCTTGACCTCCTCGCCCGCGGTGGTGATGGCGTCGAAGCCGATGTACGAGAAGAACGCCACCGACGCTCCCGCGGTAACCCCGGCCATGCCGTGGGGGGCGAACGGCGAGAGGTGCCCGTCCTCGAACGCGGTGAAGGCGATCGCGCAGAACACGACGAGGATGCCGATCTTCAGCACCGCCATCGCCGTGGTGGCTCTCGCACTCTCCCTGACGCCGCGCACCAGCAGGGTGGCCGCCATCATGACCACGACGACCGCCGGCAGATTGATCACGCCGCCGTCGCCGGGTCCCGAGGAGAGTGCCGCCGGAAGGCTCCAGCCGACGAGGCTGTCCAGCAGTTCGTTGACGTACTGGCTCCAGCCGACCGCGACGGCGGAGACCGAGACGCCGTACTCGAGAAGCAGGCACCAGCCGACGAGGAACGCGACCCGCTCCCCCAGCGTGGCGTAGGCGAAGGAGTAGGAACTGCCTGAGACCGGGATGGCACCGCCGAGCTCGGCGAAGGAGAAGGCGGTGAAGATGCAGGTGACGGCGGCCAGGACGAACGAGACCACCACGGCGGGACCGGCCTCGGCGACACTGTCGGACAGCCCGACGAAGATACCGGTGCCGACGATCGCCCCGACCCCGAAGCACACGAGCTGGAAGAGCCCCATGGTGCGCCGGAGGTTGTGCCCTTCCAGGTCGGCTCCGGACTCGGCCAGCAGCAGGTCGGGGCTCTTGATGCGCGCCCCGGTCCTGCGCGAGGGGCTTGGCGGGGTGACGGAGGTGGGACTCATGGGGGGACGGGTTCTCTTCTCTTGGCGGTGCGGGTGCGGGTCCGGCG
>NZ_MAPV01000129.1 GCF_001700505.1 Streptomyces mutomycini | reverse complement strand
CCTGTTCGCCGCCCGGGACCGGCTGGCCGCCCAGCAGACGCTGCACGCCCGCGCCCGGACGGTCCCGGGCGGCGAACAGGGCCCGGGGCAGGGCCAGCGCGGTCCGGCGCTCCTCGGCGGAGAGGAAGCGGTTCCGGCTGGAGAGCGCGAGACCGTCCGGGTCGCGGACGGTGGGCACCGCGACGATGTCGATGCCGAAGTTGAGGTCGCGCACCATGCGGCGGACCAGTGCCAGCTGCTGGGCGTCCTTCTGCCCGAAGAACGCCGCGTCCGGCCGGGTGAGGTGGAGGAGCTTGGCGACGACGGTGAGCATGCCGTCGAAGTGCCCGGGGCGCGCGGCGCCCTCCAGCCGCTCGCCCATGGGGCCCGCGGTGACACGGACCTGGGGCTCGCCGCCGGGGTAGACCTCCTCGACGGAGGGGGCGAAGACCGCGTCGGCGCCGGCCGCCGAGGCGACGGCGAGATCGGCGTCCAGGGTGCGGGGGTAGCGGTCGAGGTCGGCGGCCTCGCCGAACTGGAGCGGGTTGACGAAGACGGTGACCACGACCTGGCCGCCGGGCCCCGCGGCTGCCCGTGCGGCACGGATCAGGGTGGCATGGCCGTCGTGGAGCGCGCCCATCGTCATCACGACGGCGCGGCGCGCCCCGGCGGCCCGGCCGAGGGCGTCGAGCTCCGCGGCGGAGCGCAGCAGGGTGGCGGATGCGGTGTTCATCGCTTCTCTCCCGGTCCGGACCCGTCCGGGCCGTGTGTTCCGTTCGTTCCGGTCACGGCGCCGCTGTCGGACAGGACGCCGAGGAGGTCCTGAGCGGACTCCGGCTTGAGCAGGCCGTGGTCCAGCGCACGGTCGGCCGTGGCACGTGCCATGGCGAGATATCCGGCGACCGTCTGCGGGGCGTGCGCGCGCAGTTCGCGGATGTGCGCGGACACCGTCCCGGCGTCGCCCCGGGCGACGGGGCCGGTCAGGGCCGCGTCACCGGAGCGCAGGGCGTTGTCGAGCGCGGCCCCGAGCAGGGGGCCGAGCATCCGGTCGGGTGCGGCCACGCCGGCCTGGCGGAGCAGGTCCATCGACTGCGCGACGAGGGTGACCAGGTGGTTCGCCCCGAGGGCGAGTGCCGCGTGATACAGCGGCCTGGACTCCTCGGCGATCCACTCGGGCTCGCCGCCCATCTCGATGACGAGCGCCTCGGCGGCGAGCCTGAGCTCCTCGGGGGCGGTGACCCCGAAGGAGCAGCCCGCCAGCCGCTGGACGTCGACGGAGCTGCCGGTGAAGGTCATCGCCGGATGCAGGGCGAGCGGGAGGGCCCCGGCCCGCAGCGCAGGGTCGAGCACCTTCGTGCCGTACCGCCCGGAGGTGTGGACGAGCAGCTGGCCCGGCCGTACGGCACCGGTCTCGGCGAGGCCTTCGACCAGGCCGGGCAGCGCGTCGTCGGGGACGGTCAGCAGCACGAGTTCGGCGCGGGCGAGGACCTCGGCGGGGGTCACCAGGGGGACGTCGGGGAGCAGTGCGGCCGCCCGGCGCACGGATGCGTCGGAGACGCCCGACACCGCGACCGGGCGGTGCCCGGCGAGCTGCAACGCGGCGGCGAGGGCGGGGCCGACCCGTCCCGCGCCGACGACGCCGACGGTGAGGCGGGCAGGGCGGTCCCTCGCGTCGAGGGCTTCCTTGGAAACTGATGCGTTCACGCGGCTACGGCCTTCCGTTCCAGTCCGCGGGGGGTACCGGACGACTTCTCTGCATGCTACGCCAGCGTTTCGGTACACCCACCGGCTGTCCACATCCTGTGGATAACTTCTGGCGGCGGAGAAATCCGGGTGTGCGGCGTCCGTGGCCCGGGCGATGATCGTCCCATGGGAGACACCGACGAGCAGCAGCAACGGCACCGCGGGCTGACCGCGTGGAAGCGGTCCACCAGGGTGCTGGCGCGGATGTCCGCGAACCACACACTGGCCGAGCGGCTGGCCGCGCTGGCCGCCGACGCCGGCACGGTCCACGACCTGGGCGAGTGGACGGACCTGTACGGCGACGGGGTCGTCGCCGAGGTGGAGCGGCGCACGGCGGAGCTGCTGGGCATGGAGGCCGCCGCGTTCTTCCCGACCGGGACGATGGCCCAGCAGGTCGCGCTGCGGTGCTGGGCGGGGCGCACGGGCAGTCCGGTCGTGGCACTGCATCCGCTCTCCCACCCGGAGGTGCACGAACGCGGCGCGCTCACCTCGGTGAGCGGGCTGCGCACGGTGCACCCGACGACCGCACCCCGGCAGGCGAGCGCGGAGGAGATCCGGGACTTCCCCGAACCCTTCGGCACCCTGATGCTGGAACTGCCGCTCCGGGACGCCGGCTTCGTCCTGCCCACCTGGGAGGAGCTCGTGGCCGTCGTGGCCGCCGCGCGGGAGCGGGACGCGGTGGTGCACGTGGACGGAGCGCGCCTCTGGGAGTGCACGTCGCACTTCGGGCGCGGCCTGCCGGAGATCGCGGCACTCGCCGACAGTGTGTACGTGTCGTTCTACAAGTCCCTGGACGGCCTGTCCGGAGCGGTGCTCGCCGGCCCCGAGTCGCTGGTCGAGGAGGCGAGGACCTGGCGCCACCGGTACGGCGGCCAGGTCTTCCAGCAGTACCCGTCGGCCCTGTCCGCCCTGCTGGGCCTGGAGCGGGAGCTGCCGAGGCTGCCGTCGTACGTGGCACAGGCCAAGGTGGTCGCCGGGGCACTGGCGGAGGGCTTCGCCGGGTCGGCGGTGCCGTGGTTCCGGGTCCACCCCGAGCCGCCGCACACGCACCAGTTCCAGGTCTGGCTGCCGTACGCCGCGGACGTGCTGGACGAGGCGTCGGTGCTGCAGGCCGAGGAGACGGGCGTGGCCCTCTTCCGCCGCTGGTCCGCGGCTCCGGCCGGACCGCCCGGACTCTCCTTCACCGAGGTCACGGTGGCGGCGCCGGGGCTGGAGTGGACGGCCGGCGACGTCCGGGACGCGGTGTCGGATTTCGTGGAGCGACTGGCCTGAAGCACTCCGGGAACTCAAGCGTCCGGGGGCGCCTGTCTTCCGGGCGCCCCCGGACTTCCGGCGCGACCGCTTCAGGGGAGGGGCGGCCGGTGCGCGGCCGTCCAGGCGCGGATGCGTCTCCGGATCATGCGCAGGATCTCCCGGTCGTGCGAACCGGGCAGCGGGGGCGCCCCCTCACCGTGCTGCGCGGCCCGGCAGCTGTCGAGCATGTGCTGCTGAACGATGTCCATGCCTCAAGCGTGACCCCGGTCCGGCAGGTGCGCCCGCGGATCGACGGCTGCGGTCAAGTGGAACCGCATGCCGCCCCCGTACCCGCACCATGGAGCGGTGAGCGTGCATATCGACATCGCGGGCCTGCCTCCGGAAGGCATAGTTTTCGAGACCTCTCCCCTCGCGGAGCTGGGGCTCGCCCTTCACGCCCTCTCCGAGCCGGGGCACCACCCCGGCCTGCACGGCTGGGCGACCGCGACATCCGCGGCTCTCGAACCGGACCTCGCGGACCGGCTGCACGAAGCGGAGTTCCTCTGGCGGAGCACGTTCTCGGACGTCTTCATGCCGTTCGCCGGTGTCCGCGGCGGGGACGGCAGGACCGGCTCGACCCTCGCCGAGGACCTGGACATCCTGGACCGTCTCGACGACGAGCGGTTCGTTTCGGCCGCCCTGGAGTTCACCTGCACGAGCCTGTACGGGACGGGTGCGCCCTCCCCGCTGGCCGACGCGGGGATGCGGGCCCGTGCGCTCGACATGGCATCGGCCAGGGGCCCGAGGCAGGTGGACTTCACCCGGGAGCTGCTGGACGACCCCGTCTCCGTACGCGGCTGGGTCAGGCGCCTCCTCGAGGACTGCGACCGGGCCTTCTTCGCCGACACCTGGCGGCGGGCCGAGGTCCAGCTGGCCGCCGACGCCCGGCACAAGACCGAGGTGCTGCGGCACAAGGGCGTCGGAGCGGCCCTCGGCGCGGTCTCCGCCGCCCTGTCGCTGGACGAGCAGACCGGCAGGATCAGCGCCGACAAACTGACGGAGGCCACGGCGTCGGCCGCGGGCACCGGTCTCACCCTCATCCCGACCAGCTTCGGCTGGCCGCATCTGACGGTGCTGCACGCCCCCGGCTGGCGTCCGGTGATCGTCTACCCGGTGCACCGCCCCGAGCTGCCCTCCCCCGCCTCCGTCGAGTTGCTCCAGCTCCGGATGGAGGCACTGGCCCACCCCCTGCGGATGCGGATCTGCCGCAACCTGGCCCGCTCCCCGTACACCACCGGTGAGCTCGCAGGCTCGCACGGCATCACGCCTCCCGAGGTCTCCCGCCACCTGGCGGTGCTCAAGAAGGCCGGCCTGGTCACCACCCGCCGACGCGGCCGGTACGTCCTGCACTCACTGGACCTGACGGTGGTGGCACGCCTGGGCAGCGACTTCCTGGAGGGAGTCCTGCGGTGACCTCCGGCGGACGGCCGGCACGGCTTTTGAGGTCAGCCCGCCCCGCCGGCCCTGACCAGACCGGTCTCGTACGCGAGGACGACCACCTGGACGCGGTCGCGCAGCCCCAGCTTGGTGAGGATGCGGCCCACATGGGTCTTCACCGTCGCCTCGGACAGCACCAGGCGGCCCGCGATCTCGCCGTTCGACAGGCCCTGGGCGACCAGCAGCATCACTTCGCGCTCACGTCCGGTCAGCTTCTCTACGTGCTTGTGTGCCGGCTCCGTCCTGCCGCTCGGCAGCATCGGCGAGAACCGGTCGAGGAGCCTGCGGGTCGTGGAGGGCGCCACGACGGCGTCCCCGCTGTGCACCGAGCGAATCGCGGACAGCAGTTCGCCGGGCGGCACGTCCTTGAGCATGAAGCCGCTGGCACCCGCCTTCAGACCGGAGAACGCGTACTCGTCCAGGTCGAACGTGGTCAGGATCAGCACCTTGGGCGGATCGGTCCGCGCGCGGATGCGCCGGGTCGCCTCGACACCGTCCAGCCGTGGCATGCGCACGTCCATCAGCACCACGTCGACGGCCGTCGAGCGCAGGACCTCGACCGCCTCGGCACCGTCGCCCGCCTCCGCGACGACCTCCATGTCCGGCTGGGCGGCGAGCACCATCCGGAATCCGGTGCGCAGCAGCACCTGGTCGTCGACGAGCATCACTCGGATCGCCATGGGTTGTCCCGTCCTTCGGTCACTGGTTGGCCGGCTTGAGCGGAAGCAGGGCGCTGATCCGGAAGCCGCCGCCCTGCCGCGGGCCCGCGTCCAGCGTGCCGCCGACCATGCCGACCCGCTCGCGCATCCCGATCATTCCCTGTCCCGCGCCGTCGGCCCCGCCGTCCTCGTAGAGCTCGTGCGGCGAGCCTCGGCCGTCGTCCTCGACCAGCAGGCCCAGCCCGTCGTCGAAGTAGACCAGCCGCACGCTCGCCCCGGCGTCCGGGCCGCCGTGCTTGCGGGTGTTGGTGAGCGCCTCCTGGACGATGCGGTACGCGGTCAGTTCGACCCCGCTCGGCAGTGGACGCGGGGTGCCCTCGACCCTGAAGTCGACCGCGAGGCCGGTCTCCCTGACCTTGCCGACGAGCTCCTCGATCTGCTGGACATCGGGCTGGGGGACGTACTCCCCGCTCTCCTCGGCATCGCCGGTCCTGAGCACCCCGAGCAGGCGCCGCATCTCGGCGAGCGCCTGGCGGCCGGTGCCGGAGATGGTCTCCAGAGCCTGCCGGGCCTGGTCGGGGGACGAGTCCATGACATACGCGGCGCCGTCGGCCTGGACCACCATCACCGAGACGTTGTGCGCGACGACGTCGTGCAGTTCGCGGGCGATACGGGCCCGTTCGGCGGCCACGGCGACCTTCGACTGCGCCTCGCGCTCCCGCTCCAGCCGGGCGGCCCGCTCCTCCAGCTGACTGAAGTAGGCCCGCCGGGTGCGTATCGAGTCGCCGAGCACCCAGGCCAGGACGAAGGGCACGGTCATGATGACGACATAGCCGAGCGACTGCGCCCAGCCGCCCGTAGGTGTTTCGTCGGGCCAGCGCAGCCGCGAGATCCCTGCGGCGGCCAGACTGCATCCGAGGGCGAGCCGGGACGCCCAGCGCTCCCCGACCGTGGCCACGGTGTACGTGATCACCAGCATGGCGAAATCGGCCGCGCCGGGCCGTACCCCGAACAGCAGCTGGGCGAGCCCCATCAGGATCGCGAGCAGCAGCATCCGCTCCGGCGCGCGGCGGCGCAGCGCGACCACGACGGACAGACCGACGGCGATCGGCACCCCGGCGACGCGCTCCGGGCCGGCACCGGCCTGGTCGGCCACGATGGACACGCCGGAGAACCCGAGGAGGAGGACAGCCCAGAGGATGTCGACGCCCGTCGGGTGTCTGCGGATGAAATCGTAGAAGCGCTGCACGTCACCCAGCGTAGGGACAGCTGATCGGTGCCCGGGTCAGCCGGAGGGCCGATCCGGGTCCTGGGACCGTACTCCGCAAGGTGGAGACTTGCCCATGTGACGGATGACTGGTGCCGCTGGCGGGAAGCCGCCGAGACCGCTTTGTACGGCAAAGAGGGCTTCTACCTTCGCCCTGAGGGGCCCGCGGGCCATTTCCGCACCTCGGTGCACGCCTCCCCGCTGTTCGCCACCGCCGTCGCCCGGCTGCTGGCCGGCACGGCGCGGGAGCTCGGGACCGACTCGGTCGCCCTGGTGGACGTGGGCGCGGGCCGCGGCGAACTGCTCACCGGAGTGCTGGCGGCACTGCGGGACGGGACCCTGGCCCCCGGCCTCACCGTACGGGCGTACGCCGTGGAGCTCGCCCCGCGCCCGCCCGGCCTCGACCCGGCCGTCGAGTGGCGCACCGGACTCCCGCAGGGCGTACGGGGGCTGCTGTTCGCCAACGAATGGCTGGACAACGTGCCCACGGACATCGCCGAGGCCGACGCGGACGGGATCCCCCGCTACGTCCTCGTGCGGAGGTCCGACGGCGCCGAGCGGCTCGGTGATCCGGTGACCGGGGCGGACGCCCGGTGGCTGCGCCGCTGGTGGCCGCTGTCCCGGCCCGGCGACCGTGCGGAGATCGGCCGGCCGCGCGACGAGGCCTGGGCCCGGGCCGTCGCGTCGCTGGCCGGCGGGACCGCGGTGGCGGTGGACTACGCACATGTGCGGGCGTCCAGGCCGGCGTTCGGGACACTGACCGGATTCCGTGGCGGCCGCGAGGTGCCGCCCGTCCCCGACGGGAGCTGCGACCTGACCTCCCACGTGGCGCTCGACGCCTGCGCGGCGGCGGCGGACGGCGTGGCCGGGCTCCTGGACCAGCGGACGGCGCTGCGGGAACTGGGCGTCAGCGGCGAACGCCCGCCACTGGCACAGGCATCGGCCGATCCCGCCGGCTATGTGCGGGCGCTGGCGTCGGCCGGGGAGGCCGCGGAGCTCACGGCGCGGGGCGGGCTGGGCGACTTCGGCTGGCTGCGGCATCGGGTCCCCGACCGTGAAGGGGGATACTGTCCGGCATGACGGAGACGACGATCGGCATCGGCGGCGCGGCGGAGAGCACCGACATGGTGCTGAACATCGGTCCCCAGCACCCCTCCACCCACGGTGTGCTCCGCCTGAAACTCGTCCTGGACGGCGAGCGGATCCAGCAGGCCGAGCCCGTCATCGGCTACATGCACCGGGGCGCCGAGAAGCTCTTCGAGGCCAGGGACTACCGGCAGATCATCATGCTCGCCAACCGCCACGACTGGCTGTCGGCGTTCTCCAACGAGCTCGGGGTCGTCATGGCCGTCGAGCGGATGCTCGGCATGGAGGTCCCCGAGCGCGCCGTCTGGACGAGGACGCTGCTGGCGGAGCTGAACCGGGTCCTCAACCATCTGATGTTCCTCGGCTCGTACCCGCTCGAACTCGGCGGGATCACACCGATGTTCCACGCGTTCCGGGAGCGCGAGGAACTCCAGGCCGTCATGGAGGAGGTCTCCGGCGGCCGCATGCACTACATGTTCAACCGGGTCGGCGGCCTCAAGGAGGACCTGCCCGCGGGCTGGCTCGGCCGGGCCGGGGACGCCGTGGCGTCGGTGCGTTCACGGATGGACGTGTACGACCGGCTGGTCCTCGGCAACGAGATCTTCCGGGGCCGGACCCGGGGAGTGGGCGTCCTGTCCCCCGAGGCCGTGCACGCCTACGGGGTGTCAGGACCGATCGCACGGGCCTCCGGCGTCGACTTCGACCTGCGGCGCGACGAGCCGTACCTCGCGTACGGGGAACTGCGGGACACCCTCAAGGTCGTCACCCGGACCGAGGGCGACTGCCTGGCCCGTTTCGAGTGTCTGCTGGAGCAGACGCACAACGCGCTGGACCTGGCCGACGCCTGTCTGGAGCGGATGGCCGGCCTGGAACCCGGGCCCATAAACCAGCGGCTGCCCAAGGTGCTCAAGGCCCCGGAGGGCCACACCTACGCGTGGACCGAGAACCCGCTGGGCGTCAACGGCTACTACCTGGTGTCGACGGGCGAGAAGACCCCGTACCGGCTGAAGCTGCGCTCCGCCTCGTTCAACAACATCCAGGCACTCACCGAGCTCCTGCCGGGAACGCTCGTCGCCGACATGGTGGCGATCCTGGGCTCGCTCTTCTTCGTCGTCGGGGACATCGACAAGTAGCCCCGGCCCCCGCCCGGAGCCCCGCGGCTACGACGAGACCGCGCTGCGCAGTTCGACGACGTCCAGCTGCTCGGTCTCGTCGTGCGCCGTCAGGTCGATGACCTTGCCGACGGCGCGGTTCTCGGCCGCGCCCGTACGGTGCGCCGCCAGCGCCTCCTCGCCCACCACGTCCGCGAGGTCCTCGTTCTGCACGGACTCGATCGCGGCGTTCGCCTTCTGCGTGCCGAAGAAGTCGAAGCTGCCCTGCGGGACGAGATGACGGCGCGCGGCGGCGTAGGGGACGACGGCGGACGCCGCGGCGGCGGCAAGGGGCGGGCGCACGGGCGACAGCTTCGGTGCGGTGAGGGCGGCCTGCGGACGGCGGTGCTGGAGATCACCAGCTCCGGCGACCGCCGCGTGCTTCCCCTTCGGGCCGTCGCCCTCCGTGTCCCGCTCGGCGGACCCCTCGGCGATGTCGCGCCGGCGGGCCACCTCGGCCGTGCGGCGCGCCTCCTGGAGCGCGGCGTTGCGGCTCAGGTCCCGCAGGGCACGGGCCGCGCTCAGATAAGCGCCCGGCGTCGGCGTGGACCGCGCGGGCAGGAGCTCGCGCGGTGCGGACACCTCGATGGCGAGCTGCCTGCGGCCCTCCAGCGCAGTGGCCCGCTCCGTCTCGGCGTTGGCGTACCGGCGCAGCAGCGCGGCGTGTTCGCCCCGCAGCCCGGCGAGCTCCACGCGCTTGCGGCGCAGCTTGGTCTCCAGCCGGGTGCGCAGCTCCCGTGATTCCTCGAGGTCCGCCTCGAGTTCGGCTATGCGCTCCTCGTTCTTCCACTCGTCGCCGGCCCGGGCACGGGTCAGCTCCGCGACGCGCAGCCCGGCGGCCCGGTCCCAGCTGCGCATCAGCCAGGCACCGGTGACGGCGGCGGCCGCGGTCGCGGCGACCAGGACGCGCAGGGGCAGGGGGTCCGCGAGGAGCCAGGCGCCGGCGGCGCAGACGACCGGCACTCCGGCCACCACGGCGGGAGGCAGGATTCTGTGGAGGGGCGGCGAATGGCGGTGGCGTCCTCGTGGCATGGTCCGAAATTTACCGTGCGTACGGGTCACTTGGGAGGCCGCCCGGCAATCTGTTCCCCGCCGGTTACCTGGCGGCCTCTCAAGTGGCCCTCCGGTACGCCTTTTTACTTCTTGATCAGCCCCTTCGCCCGGAGATAGTCCCCGGCAGCATCGGCGGGCTTGGCACGCTCGGCATCGACCTTGCGGTTCAGTTCCGCGAGGTCCTCGGTGGTGAGTGCGTCGGTGAGCTTCCCGAGCGCATCGGCGATCTCCGGAGCACCCGCGTCCTTGGCATTGAGAACCGGAAGGACGTTGTCCGCGTTCTGCAGCTTCTTGTCGTCCTCCAGGAACACCAGCCCGTAGGAGTCGAGCACGGCGTCCGTGGTGGTGGTGAGGACCAACTGGTCCTTGCCGTCCTTGACGGCCTGCTTCGACTGCGGCGTGCCGACGCCCTTGGGGTCGATGCCGGTGACGTCGATGCCGTACGTCTTCTTCAGTCCGGGCGCGCAGAACGGGCGCACCTCGCATTCGTCGCCCGCCGCGATCTTCACCTTGATCTTCGAGGCGCCGAGATCGGAAAGCGTCTCGAGGCTGTTCTTGTCGGCGAATTCCTTCGACACCGCGAAGGCGTTCTGGTCGACCGCCTCGCCCGCCGGAAGGACCTTCAGTCCGAGCGGGGTGGCGAGCTTCTCCAGAGCGGCGACGGTGGCCGTCACGTCACCCGAGGCGACCGGCTTCTTCGCCGCCTTCTCCGCCCCGTTGACCTTGGCGTTGAGGAATTCGGCGAGGGTCGCCGCGTATTCCGGGACGACGTCGATCTCGCCCTTCTCCAGCGACGGCTCGTACAGCTCGCGGTTCTTGACCGTGGTGACCGAGGTGTCGTATCCGGCGTCGCCCAGGACCTGGGCGTAGAGCTCGGCGAGCACCTTGGACTCGGTGAAGCCGGCGGCGCCCACGACGAGGGAGCCCTTCTTGGAGCCGCCGGAACCCGTGTCCGAGCCGCCCTTCTCCTTCTCCAGGCTGTCGCCGCCACAGGCGGCGAGCGACCCTGCCAGCGCGACCGCTCCGATGACCGCACCCGCTATGCGCGAGGTCCTGCTCATGTTGTTCTCCGTCCGCGAAAAAATATGGTGTGCACAGTGCGAAGAGCCGACGTGTTCATACTGTCCGGCGGCGGCGCAGGGGCGACAGCAGCCGGTCCAGCGCCACGAGAACGCCCTCGACCACCAGGGCCAGGAGGGCGACCAGCACGGCGCCTGCGAAGACCTGGGCGGTGTCGTAGGTGTTGAACCCGGCGGTGATGATCCGGCCCAGGCCGCCCAGGCCGACCATCGCCGCGATGGAGGCGGTGGCGATCACCTGCACGGCGGCGGACCGGAGACCCGTCATGATCATCGGGTAGGCGAGGGGAAGCTCGACCCGCAGGAAGAGCTGCGCGCCGGACATCCCCATCCCCCGCGCGGCCTCCAGCACGGACCGGTCAACCTCCGTCATCCCGACGTAGGCGTTGGTCAGCAGCGGGGGCACGGCGAACAGCACCAGCGCGATGACCGTGGGCAGATAGCCGGAGTTGCGCAGGGGCGTCATCATGAACAGCGCCAGCACCGCGAACACCGGGACCGCCCGGCCCACGTTGGAGAGGTTGACGGCGAGCCCGCCCCCCTTGCCCACGTGCCCGAGGTACAGCGCGACGGGCAGGGCGATGGCGCAGGCCACCGCGAGGGCGATCCCGCTGACGTACAGATGCTCGGCCAGCCGGTGTCCCGCCCCGCCGTCCCCCGACCAGTTGGCTCCGGTGGTGAGCCAGACCCATGCCTCCTCGACGACTCCCATGGGTCAGGCCGCCTCCGTCTTCGCCGGGCCCGCCCCGGGCGGCGCCCCGGCGGGCGTCCGTATCCGGGTCCAGGGCGTGAGCAGGCGCTGCACGCCGAGCAGCAGCAGATCGGCGGCGACCGCGAGCAGCACGCAGAGCACGGACGCGGTGAGCACCTGGGCCTTGAAGAAGCTCGGCAGCGCGTCCTCGATGAGGTTGCCGAGGCCACCCTTGCCGACGAGGGAGCCGACCGTGGTCAGCGCGACCGTCGACACCGTGGCGATCCGCAGCCCGGCCATCAGCGCAGGCAGGGCGAGCGGGAGCTCGACCTCCCAGAGGAGCCGGACGGGCCCGTATCCCATGCCCTTCGCGGCTTCCCTGGCCTCCTGCGGGACCGCTTCGAGCCCTGCCAGGATGTTGCGCACGAGGATGGTCAGCGAATAGAGCACCAGGCCGGTGACCACGAGCGCCGCGGACAGCCCGAAGAGCGGCAGCAGCAGCGAGAACATCGCCAGGGACGGCACGGTGTAGAGCACGGTCGTCAGGCCCAGCACCGGGCCCGCGAAATGCCGGCCCCTGCGCGCGAGCAGCGCGAGCGGAAATGCCACCGCCAGCCCTATCAGCACGGAAGCCGCCGTGATCCAGATGTGCTGGACGGTCGCTTCGGTCAACTCGGCGCTGCGGGAGCGCAGATACTCTCCGCAGATCCAGTCGTTCGCCACCAGGCAGTTCTGCTCGGCCATCCGTCCCCCACCTCCTGCTGTCCTCGCGATGCCGGTCCGGATCCGGTCCTGGGTGACCCTATCCTCGACCACCGACAATCGCCGAGGCTGTCGTATTCCGGCAACATGGCCTTCACAGAGCCCGCGCCACAATGGGGAATCATGATCCGTTTCGAGCACGTCACCAAGCGGTACGCGGACGGCACCACAGCCGTCGACGACCTTTCCTTCGAGGTCGCCGAGGGTGAACTGGTCACGCTCGTAGGGCCTTCCGGCTGCGGCAAGACCACCACCATGAAAATGGTCAACCGCCTGATCGAACCGAGCGACGGCCGGATATTCCTCGACGGGGACGACATATCCACCATCGACCCCGTCCGGCTGCGCCGCCGTATCGGGTACGTGATCCAGCAGGTCGGGCTCTTCCCGCACAAGACCGTCCTGGAGAACACCGCCACCGTTCCCCATCTCCTGGGCTGGGGACGGGAAAAGGGCAGGAAGCGCGCCGCCGAACTGCTCGATCTCGTCGGACTCGATCCGTCCGTTTATGGCGGCCGCTATCCCGAGCAGCTTTCCGGCGGTCAGCGCCAACGGGTCGGCGTGGCACGCGCCCTGGCGGCCGACCCGCCGGTTCTGCTGATGGACGAGCCTTTCGGCGCGGTCGATCCGGTCGTACGGGAAAGGCTGCAGAACGAATTCCTGAAACTGCAGGCGCAGGTCCGCAAGACCGTGTTGTTCGTCACCCACGACATCGAGGAAGCGGTCCGGCTCGGCGACCGGATCGCCGTGTACGGGCACGGGCGCATCGAGCAGTTCGACACCCCGGCCACGGTGCTCGGGGCTCCGAAGACGCCGTACGTCGCCGATTTCGTCGGGGCGGACCGGGGTCTCAAGCGGCTCTCGGTCACACCCATCGAGGAGAGCGACCTCGACCAGCCGCCCGTCGTCCATCTCGACGATCCGCTGGCGGGGGCGACCGAGCGGCTGCGGGCCGACGGTGCGCGCTGGGCGGTCGTCCTGGACGGCCAGGACAAGCTGCACGGCTGGATTCCGGCGGGCGACTCGTCGACGGCCGAGGGCACGGTCCGTGAGCACGCCCGGCGCATGGAGGCATGGCTTCCGCTCGGCGCTCCGCTGAAGCAGGCGTTCGCCACGATGCTGCAGCACGACGCGGGCTGGATCGCCGTCATCGACAAGGAGGGCACCGGCCGCTTCCTCGGTGTGCTGACCCCGGCCCGTCTCCACGAGGCGCTGCGCCGCTCGATCGACGCGGACGCTCAGGACGTGCCGCGCGCCGAGGTCGCCGTGGAGACCGTGGCGGGCGCCGGCCCGCGCTGAGGCGACTACCCCGCTCACCGGGGTGGCCGGAGCGTCCGTCCGGCTGAACGCGGCACGAACGGATCATGGCGGCGGGATCGCGGCGGCGGGCTTCCCGTGGAGCGCCTTAGGCTGGTCGCATGAGTACGTTGCGAGCACGGGGCACGGTGCGGGGTCTGCCGGAGTGGGACCGCTGCGCGGTCATGGGAGTCGTCAACGTGACGCCCGACTCCTTCTCCGACGGTGGCCACTGGTTCGACACCACGGCAGCGATCAAGCACGGCCTCGAACTGATGCACGAGGGCGCGGATCTGATCGACGTGGGCGGCGAGTCGACCCGCCCCGGCGCGAGCAGGGTGGACGAGGCCGAGGAACTGCGACGGGTGATCCCCGTCGTGCGGGGTCTCGTCTCCGAGGGCGTCACCGTCTCCGTCGACACCATGCGGGCCGTCGTGGCCGAACAGTCCGTCGCCGCCGGTGCGGCCCTGGTCAACGACGTGAGCGGCGGCCTCGCCGACCCGGGCATGATCCCGGTCGTGGCGGCGGCCGGAGTGCCGTTCGTCGTCATGCACTGGCGCGGTTTCAGCGAGTCGATGAACAGCCGCGCGGTGTACGGGGACGTCGTGGGCGAGGTCGTCGCGGAGCTCCGGGAGCGCATGGAGGCCGTGATCGAGGGCGGGGTGGACCCCGAGAAGCTGGTGATCGACCCGGGGCTCGGCTTCGCCAAGGACGCCGCCCAGGACCTCGCCCTGGTCGCGCACCTCGGCCGGCTGCGCTCCCTGGGCAGACCACTGCTCGTGGCAGCCTCCCGCAAGCGCTTCCTCGGCCACGTCCTGGCCGGCGAGGGCGCGGCCCCGCCGCCCGCCCGCGAACGGGACGCCGCGACGGCCGCGGTCTCCGCCCTCTCCGCCGCCGCGGGCGCGTGGGCGGTGCGGGTGCACGCGGTACGGCCCACGGCTGACGCGGTCCGGGTCGCCCGCGCCGTCGAGGGAGCGGCGTGAGCGCCGCGCGCGACGAGCACGAGGAGGCCGCCGCCGACATCGCGGCGGTCGAGCAGGCCAACACCGACTTCTACGAGGCGCTCGAGCGTGGCGACTTCGACGCGCTCTCCGGCCTCTGGCTGCCCGGCGAGGACCTCACCGTCTCCTGCGTCCACCCGGGCTGGCCGGTGCTCACCGGCCGCGGCGAGGTGTTGCGGAGCTATGCGCTGATCATGGCGAACACCGAGTACATCCAGTTCTTCCTGACCGATGTCGGGGTCGCGATGACCGGCGACACCGCCCTGGTGACCTGTACCGAGAACATCCTCAGCGGTGGCCCCGCGGAGGAGGGCAACGCGCTCGGCCCGCTCGTCGGCCAGCTCGTCGTGGCCACCAATGTGTTCCGGCGCACACCGGAGGGCTGGAAGCTCTGGTCCCACCACGGCTCTCCCGTACTGGCCGAAACCGGTGAGGAGGAGGACGAAGAACCGGCCGCCTGAGCGGACCGCGCGGATCACGGGGATTGGGCTCCCCGATCACGGGGTAGACGCGGCTTCCCGCACCCTGCCGGGCCGGTTCGTGCCCCCGCGGGCGGGAGCTGTCGGTGCTCGCGGGTAGATTCGAAAGACGGCACTCCACCGCCCGCACGCGGTCAGGTGCCTCCCAGGACGACCAACAGCAGGAGTGATTCGCGTGGATCGTGTCGCGCTGCGCGGCCTCAAGGCCCGTGGGCACCACGGTGTCTTCCCCAGGGAACGGGAAGAGGGCCAGACCTTCATCGTGGATCTGGTGCTCGGTCTCGACACCCGCCCCGCGGCAGCCGCCGACGATCTGTCGAAGACCGTCCACTACGGCGTGGTCGCGGAAGAGGTGGTCGGCGTCGTCAAGGGTGAGCCGGTCGACCTGATCGAGACTCTCGCGGAACGCATCGCGCAGCAGTGCCTCAAGCACGAAGGGGTCGAGGAGGTCGAGGTCGTCGTCCACAAGCCGGACGCACCGATCACCGTCCCCTTCGACGACGTGACCATCACCATCACCCGGAGCCGAGCATGACTGCATTTTCCACCGACGGGCAGAGCGACCCGACCGTACAGCCGGTTCCCGCCGCCGTGGTCGAGCAGGTCGACGCGGCAGACGTCACCCTCTCCAACCCCAAACTGGCCGTGATCTCCCTCGGCTCCAACCTGGGCAACCGGCTGGAGACCCTCCAGGGCGCCGTCGACGCCCTGGAGGACACCCCCGGCCTGCGGGTCAAAGCGGTCTCCCCGGTCTACGAGACGGAGCCCTGGGGCGTCGAGGCCGGCTCCCAGCCGTCGTACTTCAACGCGGTGATCGTCGTGAAGACGACCCTGCCCCCCTCCTCCCTGCTGGAGCGTGGTCAGGCCATCGAGGAGGCCTTCGACCGGGTCCGCGAGGAGCGCTGGGGACCGCGCACGATCGACGTCGACATCGTGTCGTACGCCGAGGTGGTCTCCGAGGACCCCCTGCTGACCCTCCCGCACCCGCGCGCCCGCGAACGCGCCTTCGTCCTCGCCCCCTGGCACGACGTGGACCCGGAGGCGCTGCTGCCCGGCGCCGGACCCGTCGCCGACCTGCTGGCCGGTATCGGCCGCGACGGAGTGCTTCCCCGGCCCGACCTGGAACTTCGCCTCCCCGAATAGTCGTTAGGCTCAAGGACGACCGGTACCTGGTCGACGGGTCCATGGCCGACGGGCCCCTGGTGGGTCCCTGGTCGACCCACGCGGGCGACGGCACAGGCACCCCGGCACCGGCGATCGGTCACAGGCAATCTGCACAGGCAACGGCGACGAAGGGCGGCACTCTCGGTGAAGCAACTACGGCTCGGCCTCCTGGCCGGACTCTTCGCCGGAGCCGGCGTGCTGTCCTGGGGCGCCGCCCGCCTCTGGGACTCGCTGGGGACGCTGCCGAGCGTGCCGCTCGCCGCGCCCGTCGTGCTGGCCGTGATCGCCGCCGTCCTGCTCGCCACGGCCCTGTCGATCCGGGCGCGGCTGCGCGCGCAGCGGGAGCGCCGCCCCGGGGCGAAGGGCGTGGATCCGATGATGGCGGCGCGCGCCCTGGTCTTCGGCCAGGCCAGCGCGCTCGTCGCCGCTCTCGTCGCGGGGATGTACGGCGGCACGGGCGTTTTCCTGCTCGGCTCCCTCGACGTACCGCCCCGGCGGGATCAGGCCATCTACGCGGGCTTGGCGGTCCTGGCCGGTATCGCGGTCGTCGCCGCCGCGGTCTTCCTCGAGCGGGTCTGCAAGCTCCCGGAAGACGGCGACGACGAGCGGAACACCGCCCAGGCCGCCTGAGGGTCTCTCACCCCGTCGGACAAGGCCCGCGACGAGTCCCTCCTGATGAATCCGGCTGAACGGCCGTGCTCACCACCACGACTTGCCGCGGCCCGGACTCGCCACCGCCCCGGCCCGGGCCCCTCCGACCGTTGCCGCGCTGACTAGCGCGCCATGATGAGGCTCATCGCCTCCGCGCGCGTGGCCGGATCACGCAGCTGACCGCGGACGGCGGACGTGATGGTCTTGGCTCCGGGCTTGCGGATACCTCGCATCGACATGCACATGTGCTCGCACTCGACGACGACGATGACCCCGCGCGGCTCCAGGATCGCCATGAGCGAGTCCGCGATCTGCGTGGTCAGCCGCTCCTGGACCTGCGGCCGCCGGGCGTACACGTCGACCAGCCGGGCCAGCTTCGACAGCCCCGTGATCTTGCCGCTGGTCGCCGGGATGTAGCCGACGTGCGCGACGCCGTGGAACGGCACCAGGTGGTGCTCACAGGTGCTGAACACCTCGATGTCCTTGACCAGCACCATCTCGTCGTGGCCGAGGTCGAACGTCGTCGTCAGGACGTCCTCCGGCTCCTGGTGGAGGCCCGCGAATATCTCCTTGTACGCACGAGCCACCCGGCCCGGAGTCTCGCGCAGCCCCTCGCGGTCGGGGTCCTCCCCGACAGCGATGAGAAGCTCCCGTACGGCGGACTCGGCCCGCTTCTCGTCGAATACGCCGATCGAACCCTGCCCGTCGAGCGTCACCGGGTCGGTCATCTGTGCCTCGTTCCTCTGTGCAGTCACATGCGCGGACCCGCCCGGCCCTCACGGAAGTACGGCAGGCACAACGCAGGCATACGAAATAGCCGCGCCCCCACAGGCTAGAACCTGGGGGGCGCGGCATCCATTCCGGGCCTGGTGGGGCCCCCGTGACAGGGGCCACACCGGATCGGTCAGGGGGCTAGCTCTCGGGGCGATCCTCGGGGAGCGCCTCCGTGGAGGTGCCGGTGTTCTTCGTGATGTCGATGTCCGTCGGCGCGATCTCCGGAGTGCCCGAACCATTGGCAGAGCCGTTGGTGAGGGCGAGCTCCTTCGGAGAGAGCACCGGCGGCCGCGTCGACGGGGTACGCCGGGCGGATCCGGTCCACGCCGGGCGGGCGGGACGCTTCACGATCGGGGCGAAGATCTCGGCGATCTGCTCCTTGCCGAGCGTCTCCTTCTCGAGAAGCTCGAGGACCAGGGCGTCGAGGATGTCGCGGTTCTCGACGAGGATTTCCCACGCGTCGTTGTGCGCGGTCTCGATGAGCTTCTTGACCTCTTCGTCGACGAGCGCCGCGACCTCTTCCGAGTAGTCGCGCTGATGGCCCATCTCCCGGCCCACGAACGGCTCGGTGTTGTCCCCACCGAACTTGATCGCACCCAGGCGCTCCGTCATGCCGTACTGCGTGACCATCGCGCGGGCCGTGGCAGTGGCCTTCTCGATGTCGTTCGCAGCACCGGTCGTCGGGTCGTGGAAGACCAGCTCCTCGGCCGCGCGCCCGCCCAGCATGTACGCCAGCTGATCGAGCATCTCGTTACGCGTCGTGGAGTACTTGTCCTCTTCCGGGAGCACCATCGTGTAACCGAGGGCGCGGCCGCGGGAGAGGATCGTGATCTTGTGGACCGGGTCCGACTGGGGTGAGGCCGCCGCGACCAGGGCGTGTCCGCCCTCGTGGTACGCGGTGATCTTCTTTTCCTTCTCGGACATGATCCGGGTCCGCTTCTGCGGTCCCGCCACGACGCGGTCGATGGCCTCGTCGAGCATGTGGTTGTCGATCAGCTTCTTGTTGCTGCGCGCCGTGAGGAGCGCCGCTTCGTTCAGCACGTTCGACAGATCGGCACCGGTGAAGCCGGGCGTACGACGGGCGACCGCGTTGAGATCGACGTCCTCCGCGACCGGCTTGCCCTTCTGGTGCACCTTGAGGATCTCGAGGCGGCCCAGCATGTCCGGCCGGTCGACGGCGATCTGCCGGTCGAAACGTCCCGGACGCAGCAGCGCCGGGTCCAGGATGTCCGGCCGGTTCGTGGCGGCGATCAGGATGACGCCGCCCTTCACGTCGAAGCCGTCCATCTCGACGAGCAGCTGGTTGAGCGTCTGCTCGCGCTCGTCGTGGCCACCGCCCATGCCGGCACCGCGGTGCCGTCCGACAGCGTCGATCTCGTCGACGAAGACGATCGCCGGGGCGTTCGCCTTGGCCTGCTCGAAGAGGTCACGGACACGGGAGGCACCGACACCGACGAACATCTCGACGAAGTCGGAACCGGAGATCGAGTAGAACGGGACGCCCGCCTCGCCTGCGACGGCGCGAGCGAGCAGCGTCTTACCCGTACCGGGCGGTCCGTACAGCAGGACGCCCTTGGGGATCTTGGCGCCGACGGCCTGGAACTTCGCCGGCTCCTGGAGGAATTCCTTGATCTCGTACAGTTCCTCGACGGCCTCGTCCGACCCCGCCACATCGGCGAACGTCGTCTTCGGCGTGTCCTTGGTGATCAGCTTGGCCTTGGACTTGCCGAACTGCATGACCTTGGAGCCGCCGCCCTGCATCTGATTCATCAGAAACAGGAACACGACCACGATCAGGACGAAGGGCAGCAGCGAGAGGAGGATCGAGACGAACGGGGACTGCTTCGACGGCGAGACGGTGTAACCCTTCTCGATGTCACCGCTCTCGAACTTCTTCTGCAGCGTGTCGGCCAGCTCGACGCCCTGGTTCCCGATGTAGCTCGCCTGGAACTTGCTGCCGGACTCGCCCTTGAGCTTTTCCTTGTCCTTCAGCTCGATCTTCAGAATCTGTTCGTCACCGGTGGTCAGCTTGGCCTGCTCCACCTGGTTCTTGCTGATCGCCTGGATCACCTTGCCGGTGTCCACCGTCTTGTAGCCGCCGGACGAGCCGACGACCTGCATCAGCACGACCACGGCGAGGACGGCCAGCACGATCCACATGACCGGCCCACGGAAGTATCGCTTCACGTCCATCCATACGGAGCGAAGTCGCCCCGTCCCTCCTGCCCGTAGGTAAATGCTGCTGTGAGAAAAGACTGTTCTTCGGACGGTACCCCAGCATTGTCACCCGTGACCGCAGGGGAGGTACGACAAACCCGTCTTCGAAGGCTCCAACGGCCCGAACGCCGCGAGGGTTCCCCGGAGTCCGGCCGGGTTCGGCCGTTCCGGGCCCGGCCCGGTCGGGCCGCTGCCTCAGCCGCCGTAGACGTGAGGAGCGAGCGTGCCGACGAAGGGAAGGTTGCGGTACTTCTCCGCGTAGTCCAGCCCGTAGCCGACGACGAACTCGTTGGGGATGTCGAAGCCGACCCACTTCACGTCGATCGCGACCTTCGCGGCGTCCGGCTTGCGGAGCAGCGTGCAGACCTCCAGACTCGCGGGTTCACGCGAGCCGAGGTTGGTCAGCAGCCAGGACAGCGTCAGGCCGGAGTCGATGATGTCCTCGACGATCAGGACGTGCTTGCCCTTGATGTCGGTGTCGAGGTCCTTGAGGATCCGGACGACGCCCGAGGACTGGGTGCCGGCGCCGTACGACGAGACGGCCATCCAGTCCATGGTGACGGGGGTGGACAGCGCGCGGGCCAGGTCCGCCATGACCATCACCGCGCCCTTGAGCACGCCGACGATGAGCAGGTCCTTGCCCGCGTACTCCGCGTCGATCTTCGCTGCCAGCTCCACGAGCTTCGCGTCGATCTCTTCCTTGGTGAGGAGCACCGACTGAAGGTCGGTACCCATGTCCTTCTCGTTCACCCGCGTCTCTTTCTCTGCCCTGCCGGCTCCGGACTGTTCCCCGGGCCGGACCGGCGTTTCGCCTGCACTTCAGCCGCTTGCGCTTCAGCTCTGCCGAATCACCAGTCTGCCACCCTGCCGCCGCACCTCGACGCGGCCGGGCAGGTTGATGGCTCCCTGGCCCCGCCAGCCGGTGATGAGCCGGTCGACTTCCTCGATGTGACGGGCGAACAGCGAACCCGCGGGGGATCCGGCGTCGATCACGGCCCGGCGCAGCACCCGGCGGCGCACCGCGGGCGGCAGCACGGAAAGCTTGGCGCACTCCAGCCGGCCGTCGTCGTCCCGGACCGAGCCGGCGGCCTCGGCGGCCCAGGTGTCCAGGGCGTCGGCATCGTCGCGGGAGAGCTGTGCCGTACGGGCGAGGGCCTCCACGACACCCTTTCCGAGCGCCTTCTCGAGGGCGGGCAGACCCTCGTGGCGGAGCCGGGAGCGGGTGTAGGCGGGATCGATGTTGTGGGGATCGTCCCAGACGGGGATCGACTGGACCAGGCAGGCCTTGCGGGCGGTCTGCCGGTCGAGCTGGAGGAAGGGCCTGCGGTAGCGGCCGGCGGGGCCGGACGCGGCGGCCATCCCGGAGAGGGACCGGATACCCGAACCCCTGGCAAGGCCCAGCAGGACGGTCTCCGCCTGGTCGTCGCGGGTGTGGCCGAGGAGTACGGCGGCGGCGCCCAGGCGCTCCGCCGCGGCGTCCAGGGCTGCGTAGCGGGCGTCACGGGCGGCGGCCTCGGGCCCGCCGTCGCGGCCGACCCGCACGGCGACGGCCTCGACCGGGTCGAGCCGCATGTCGGCCAGGCGGGCGACGACCTCGTCGGCACGGAGTCCGGAGCCGGGCTGCAGATTGTGGTCGACGGTGATGCCGCCGGCGCGGACGGGAAGCTTGCGCGACTCGAAGGCGAGGGCGGAGGCGAGAGCCATGGAGTCGGCGCCCCCGGAGCACGCGACGAGCACCAGCGGGGTGCCGGGCCGCTCGGGAAGCGCGGAACGCCTCGCGCCCGCCCCCGCTTCGGCGAACTCGGCGTGCCCGGCCTGTTCGGTGTGACGGTTGTGTTCGGTGACGACGTCGTGGAGTACGCGGCGGACCGCCAGGCGTATCGCCGCGACCGCAGGATGGGGACCCATGTCCGGTGCCCTTCGGGTGAGGTTTCAGGGGTGCGTCGGAGCGCGCGGGACGAAGTCCCGTCACTCAGAGTGCGTCGATGGTGACAGAGCCAAGCTGTTCATCGAGCATTGCACGCCTTCCCATGCCCCTACGGTCCCTCGGATGGGTGATTGGAGGGGCAATCTTCTGCCGCCGCACCGGCCAAGATCACGAATCTGCCTTACGGTGCACCCGCGCCACCCAGTCCGCCGGTGCGGCGATCTCGGCCTTGGTCGGGAGGGTGTTGGGAGAGGTCCACACCCGGTTGAAACCGTCCATACCGACCTCGTCCACCACGGCCCGGACGAACTTCTCGCCGTCGCGGTACTGCCGCAGCTTGGCGTCGAGCCCCAGCAGCTTGCGCAGTGCCAGGTCGAGCCGGCTCGCGCCGCGCGCCCTGCGGCGCTGGAACTTCTCCCGGATCTCGGCGACGGAGGTCACCACATCGGGGCCCACCCCGTCCATCACGAAGTCCGCGTGGCCTTCGAGCAGGGACATCACGGCGGTGAGGCGGCCCAGGATCTCGCGCTGGGAGGGCGTCTGGACGATCTCGACGAGGCTGCGCCCGCCGCCGTCGCCCTCCTCCCCGCGTTCGCCCTCGGGACGGCTTCCGCCCGAGAAGGCCTGCGCGGCCTCACGAAGGCGTTCGAGCACGGTCATCGGGTCGACGTCGGTCTCTTCGAGGAACGACTGGATCTCGCCCTGCAGGTGGTCGCGGAGCCAGGGAACACCGGTGAACTGGGTGCGGTGCGTCTCCTCGTGGAGGGCCACCCACAGCCTGAAGTCGTGCGGATCGACCTCGAGTTCACGCTCCACGTGAACGATGTTGGGGGCCACCAGCAGCAGCCGGCCGCCCCCCTTGGCCGAAGCGGGCAGCTCCCGGGTGGCGGGCGCGAAGGTCTCGTACTGCCCGAGGACCCGGGAGGCCAGGAACGACAGCAGCATCCCCAGCTCGACGCCGGTCACCTTGCCCCCGACCGCACCCAGCACGGCGTTGCCAGGGCCGCTGCCCCGCCGGTCCTGCATCTTCCCGAGCAGCGGACCCAGCAGCTCACGGAAACCGGCGACATTGGCCCTGATCCAGCCGGCCCGGTCGACGACCAGGACCGGCGTGTCCTCGGGTTCGTGCCCGTCCGGGATCATCCGCGTGAACGAACGGACGTGCTCCTCGGAGGCCTTGGCATGCCGGCGGAGCTCCGCGACGACGGCGCGGGCCTCCTCACGGCTGATCTCGGGACCCGGCCGCACGAACCGGGTCGCAGTCGCGACCGCGAGATTCCAGTCGACCATCTCGGCACCACCGATGCTCGTCATGCGTCAACCGTACGTGAGGTGGCCGCTCCGTGGTGGGGTGTCAGCCGCGCTCACCGGGTGCCTTCGGCGAGAGCGGTGGCCAGGGCGTCGAGCGACGCCTCCGCCTCGGCCGGGGATGTGCTGCCCGAGGCCAGGAAGGCGAAGGTGAGCAGCCGGCCCTGTGCGTCGACCGCGGTTCCGGCGAGGCTGTTCACCCCGGTGAGGGTGCCCGTCTTGGCCCTGATCAGACCGGTCGCCGGGGACGTCGCGGTGTAGCGGTCGCCCAGTGTGCCGGTGAATCCGGCGACGGGCAGGCCGGTGAGGACGGGGCGGAGCTCCGGGTGGTCCGGTCCGGCGGCGAGCGCGAGCAGCTCCGCCAGGAGGCCTGCCGTCACCTTGTCCGCGCGGTCGAGACCGCTGCCGTCCGCGAGCCGGGCGCCGGCCAGCGGCAGGCCGAGCGCCTCGAGCCGGGCGGTGACGGCGCGGCGGCTCCCGGCGAAGGAGGCCGGCTCCCCCGCCTTCAGCGCGGTCTGCCGGGCCAGCGCTTCGGCGATGTCGTTGTCGCTGTTGGTCAGGGCCCGTTCGACCAGTGCGGAGAGCGGCTCGGACAGATGCGTGGCCACCGTCCGGGCTCCGGCCGGAGACCGCCCTGACGAGGGGCCGGACCGGGTGGCGACACCGGCGTCGTCGAGAAGACCGGCGAAAACGCGCGCGGCGTCACCCGCGGGGTCGTCGGTACGGAGAGCCGGCCCCCGGTCGCTCTTGTCGAGACGGCCCTCGTCGGCCATGAGTGCGCTGACGGGCGCGATGTTCTCGTTGGGGCCGATGGGGTGGAGGGCCGGACCCGAGTAGCGCGAGGTGTCGTACGTCAGCCGCACGGGCCCGGCATCGCCGTCGCGCAGGGAGCCCGCCGCGTCGGTGGCCAGGGCGCGCAGGGCCGCCTTGTCGAGGGTGGGGTCGCCGCCGCCGACGAGTGTGAGCGTCCGGGAGTCCGGGGACAGCGTGACCGTCGTGGCGATGCGGTGGGCGGGGCCGAGCGCGGAGAGCGCGGCGGCGGTCGTGGCGATCTTCACCGTGGACGCGGGGGTCATGGGGGTGGCCGCGCCCCGCGCGTACAACTGCTTGCCGGTGGACGCGTCGACGACCACGGCGGTGCGTACGGAACCGAGGGCGGGCGCGTCCAGCAGCGGCCCGAGTGCGGTCTCCAGAGCGCTCGCGCCGGCCGGGGCGGTGAGCCCGGCCGTGGCGCCGGGAGCGCTCAGGACGGCGGGCGCGCTGGGAGCGGGCGCGGGCCCGTCGGGCGCCGTCCCTTCGTGATGTGCGCCACCTGCACGCTGCAGGACGGCCGCCCGGACCCGCTCGGCCTTACGCTGACCGGAGTCCCAGGGACCGGCGGCCAGGACGGCACCGGCGGCGACCACCAGGCCGAGCACAGCGGAGCCTGCGACGAGCCGGAGGTCGTCCCGTCCGCTCCCACGCTTCAGGTACTTCGGGACTTTCCACTTGCCCCACCTGTTCAACGGTCCGTCCGTCGGTCTCTTCACCGGCTCGGCCACCGTTGACCAGCCCCTTTCGCGAGCACTCATCTGCGTGAGGGACACTTAACCACCAGTCGTATGTGTTGATCATGGAGGAGCCACCCGTGGAGTTCGACGTCGTTATCGAGATCCCGAAGGGTTCGCGGAACAAGTACGAGGTGGACCACGAGACCGGTCGGATCCGCCTGGACCGTCGACTCTTCACCTCGACCAGCTACCCGGCCGACTACGGCTTCGTAGAGAACACCCTCGGCGAGGACGGCGACCCGCTGGACGCGCTCGTCATCCTCGAGGAGCCGACCTTCCCCGGCTGCCTCATCAAGTGCCGCGCCATCGGCATGTTCCGGATGACCGACGAGGCCGGCGGCGACGACAAGCTGCTGTGCGTCCCCGCGTCCGACCCCCGGGTGGAGCACCTGCGCGACATCCACCACGTGTCGGAGTTCGACCGCCTGGAGATCCAGCACTTCTTCGAGGTCTACAAGGACCTGGAGCCGGGCAAGTCCGTCGAGGGCGCCGACTGGGTCGGCCGCGCCGAGGCCGAGGCCGAGATCGAGGCCTCCTACAAGCGCCTCGAGGCGCAGGGCGGCGCGCACTGACGTTCCCCTTCCGGCTTCCGCTTACGGGCGGGACGGCGCGGGTAACGGCACATGGGGCCCACTGGCCCAGCTGACCGTACGGACAACGGGCGGCGCACCTTCACCGGTGCGCCGCCCGTTGCGTGTGGCCACCCATGTCCGTGCCCATACTGGGCAGAAGCGCTCCCGGAACGAGCGGTCGAGGAGGAACGAGGTCGAGTGGTGGCGGAACAGGGCGGTCCCGAGGACCAGAAGCCCCAGTCCGACGAGGCACACAGCGCCTTCGTCCCGCCCGTAGGTGTCGGGCAGCCCGCGGGCCCGCCCGAGGAGGAGCATCCGACATCGGAATTCGCCCTTCCGGCAGGTCTGCACACCGATCCGACCGTGTCGTCCGGTTCCGGCCAGGGTTCCGCTTCCGGGCCGGGAGGCGGTTCGGGATCCGACACGCTCACCTCCGCCTTCGTCCCGCCGAGCGGGTACAGCGCCCAGCACCAGCAGCCCTCGTTCACCCCCGCGCACGGCATTCCGATGGTCCGGCTGACCAAGGAAGCCCCCTGGCAGGACCGGATGCGCACCATGCTGCGCATGCCGGTGACCGAACGTCCGGCGCCCGAGAGCGTGCAGAGGACCGACGACGCGGGACCCGCCGTACCGCGCGTGCTCGACCTCACCCTGCGTATCGGGGAGCTGCTTCTGGCGGGCGGCGAGGGTGCCGAGGACGTCGAGGCGGCCATGTTCGCGGTGACGCGTTCGTACGGGCTCGACCGCTCCGAGCCGACGGTCACCTTCACACTGCTGTCCATCTCGTACCAGCCGTCACTGGTCGACGACCCCATCACGGCCAGCCGTACCGTACGCCGCCGGGGCACCGACTACACCCGGCTGGCAGCCGTGTTCCGGCTGATCGACGACATCACCTCGGCGGAACACGTCGAGGTCTCGCTGGAGGAGGCCTACCGGCGCCTGGCGGAGATCCGCCGTAACCGGCACCCGTATCCGGGCTGGGTGCTGACGGCCGCCGCCGGTCTGCTCGCGGGCTCGGCATCGGTGCTGGTCGGCGGTGGTGTACTGGTCTTCCTCGTGGCGGCGGCGGGCGCGATGCTCGGCGACCGGCTGGCCTGGCTCTGCGCCGGGCGCGGGCTGCCCGAGTTCTACCAGTTCATGGTCGCGGCCATGCCTCCCGCCGCGATGGGCATCGCGCTGACCCTCACCCACTCCACGGACGTGCGGCCCTCGGCGGTGATCACCGGTGGGCTCTTCGCACTGCTGCCCGGGCGTGCCCTGGTCGCCGGGGTGCAGGACGGCCTGACCGGCTACTACCTCACCGCGGGGGCCCGGCTCCTGGAGGTCATGTACTTCTTCATCGGCATCGTGGGCGGCGTCCTGCTGATGCTCTATCTGGGGGTCCAGCTCGGCGCCGAGCTCAACCCGGAGGCGAGGTTCATCGCCAACGACAGGCCGGTGCTCCAGATCCTGGCCTCCATGGCCCTCACCCTGGCCTTCGCGATCCTGCTCCAGCAGGATCGTTCCACGGTGCTCGCGGTGACCCTCAACGGAGGCGTGGCCTGGGTCATCTTCGGGGCGATGGCCCGCGAGGGCGGTATCTCGCCGGTGGCGGCGACAGCGGTGGCGGCCGGCCTGGTGGGGCTGTTCGGCCAGTTGTTCTCCCGCTACCGCTACACCTCGTCGCTGCCCTACATCACGGCCGCGATCGGCCCGCTGCTGCCCGGTTCGGCGACCTACTTCGGTCTGCTCGGCGTGGCGCAGAACGAGGTGGACACGGGGCTCACCTCGCTCTTCACCGCTGTCGCCACGGCCCTCGCGATCGCCATCGGGGTCAATCTGGGAAGTGAGATCTCCCGGCTGTTCATGCGGGTGCCGGGCGCGGTCGGGGGCGCTTCCCGGCGGGCCGCCAAGCGGACCCGCGGCTTCTGACCGCTGCCGGCACACGAACGGCGCCCCGGCCCCCTCATGCTCATGGGGACCGGGGCGCCGTCGGTGCGTGCGCGGCGGGTCAGCGCCTGTTCTGCCACCCGTACTGGTCCGGGTCGTCGTCCTGGCCGTCGCCCCGGCCGGCCGGGGGCCGGTCGCCGTAGGGCCCGCTCCCGGCGTACGGGGCGGCCTGGCCTTCGCCGTACTGCTGACCGCCCTGGGCTCCGCCGTACTGACCGGCCTGCCCCGGGGCGTCGTACTGCGCCGGCTGACCGTGGCCGTAGGGAGTGCCCTGGCCGCCGTACTGGCCGGCCTGCTCGGCGCTGTACTGGCCACCGCCGTACTGGGCGCCCTGTTCGCCGCCGTACTGCTGCCCCTGAGCGCTGTTGCACTGGGCGCCCTGAGCGGCGCCGTACTGACCGTACTGCTGTCCGCCGCTGTACTGTCCCTGGCCGCCGCTGTACTGACCGCCCTGATCCGCGGCGCCGTACTGTCCACCGCCCTGATGCGTGCCGTACTGAGCACTACGACCGTCGCCGTACCGGGCGTCCTGGCCGCCGTACTGGCCCGCTTGGCCATTGCCGTACTGACCGCCGCCGTACTGGCTCGCCTGACCACTGCCGTACTGACCGCCGCCGTACTGGGCGTCCTGACCGCCGCCGTACGGGCCGGCCTGGTCCGTGCCGTACGGGCCGGCCTGGTCCGTGCCGTACGGGCTGCCGCCGTACTGGCCCGTACGGTCAGCGGTGTACTGGTGGGCGGCGGGGCCCTGGCCGTCGTCGCCCGCTCCGCCGTGGTGGCCCGCCGTGGGGCCGTCGCCCGAGGGGCCCCGGTCGTCGCCCTGCTGCGCGGCGCCTTCCTTCTTCGACCTGCTGCGGGCCCGCAGGAACTCGATCACGATCGGCACCACCGAGATGAGCACGATCAGGATGAGGATCATCTCGATGTTCTCGTGCACGAAGTCGATCTTGCCGAGGGCCGCGCCCAGTACCGTCACGCCGACGCCCCAGAGGATGCCGCCGATGATGTTGTACGTGATGAACGAGCGGTAGTTCATCCGGCTGACACCGGCGATGATCGGCGTGAATGTCCGGACGATGGGGACGAAGCGGGCCAGCACCAGCGACTTCGGTCCGTACTTCTCGAAGAACTCGTGGGCCTTCTCGACGTTCTCCTGCTTGAAGAGACGGGAGTCCGGCCGCTTGAAGAGGGCCGGCCCCACCTTGCGGCCGAAGAGATAGCCGACCTGGTCACCGATGATCGCCGCCAGGGCGACCAGGAAACAGACGAGCCACAGGGGGTACTTCAGGTCTCCGGTCGTCACCAGAAGTCCTGTGGTGAACAGCAGGGAGTCACCGGGCAGGAAGAAGCCGATGAGCAGTCCGGACTCGGCGAACACGATGAGCAGGAGTCCGGGCAGCCCGAAGGTGTTGAGCAGATAATCCGGGTCCAGCCAGCTCGGGCCGAGCGCAAGCGTATTCAAGGGTCCGGGCTCCAGGGTTGGTCGGTGTGCGCGGCTGCGTGGCCGCCCCAAGCTATCAACGCTGCGGCGGACGCCTGGGTTCCACTGGCGTAAGCAAGGATGCGCGCGGTACGAACCGGGGCAAAGCTTGCCGCAGGAGGTGCCACGTCATGGGCATTGAGGAATACGGCGGCGGGCAGACGCCCCGTGCGGACGTCCTGGTCGTCACCACGAACGACGTACCGGGCTTTCAGGTGACGCAGGTCATCGGTGAGGTGTTCGGACTCACGGTCCGCTCCCGCCACCTCGGCAGCCAGATCGGCGCAGGTCTGAAGTCGATGGTCGGCGGTGAGCTGAAAGGGCTGACCAAGACACTCGTAGAGACCCGCAACCAGGCCATGGAGCGGCTCGTCGACCAGGCCAGGGCGCGCGGCGCGAACGCGGTGCTGATGATGCGCTTCGACGTGAGTGAGGCGGCCGACGTGGGCACCGAGGTCTGTGCCTACGGGACGGCGGCCGTGATCAGCGCGTCCTGATCCGCACCACCTCCCCCCGCTCCCCGGTCCGTCCACGTCCTTTTCCCGGAGGCTCCCGCATGCCCACGTCCGTCAACGTCGCCGTCATCTACTACTCCTCCACCGGCACCATCTCCACGATCGCCGAGGCCGTCGCGAAGGACGCCGAGAATGCCGGTGCGCAGGTACGCCTGCGCAAGGCCGCCGAGCTCGCCCCGCAGGCGGCCATCGACTCGAATCCGGTCTGGGCCGAACACGCGAGGGCGACCGCCGGCATCCCGGAGGTCTCGCCGGACGACATGGTCTGGGCGGACGCGGTGATCTTCGGGACACCCACCCGCTACGGGAACGTCACCGCCCAGCTCAAGCAGTTCCTCGACACGCTGGGAGGCCTCTGGCAGGCCGGGAAGCTCGCCGACAAGGTCTACAGCGGCTTCACCGCCAGCAGTACCGCCCACGGCGGTCAGGAATCCACCCTGCTGGCGCTGTACAACACGGTCCACCACTTCGGCGGCATCCTGGTCCCTCCCGGCTACACGGACCCCTCGAAGTTCGTCGACGGCAATCCGTACGGCACCTCCCACGTGTCGGGGCAGGGCGACATCCCTGTGGCCGAGCAGACCCTGACCGCAGCGCGGGTCCAGGCCGAACGGGTCGTGAAATTCACCCGCGCCATCAAGGCCGGACTCGCCGCCGAGAACTGAGGGGACCGCCCATGCCGCTCCACAAGGGTTCGCACGGCGAGGCCGCGCCGACCGACGAGCACCGCAGGCTCGCGCTGAACCCGTTCTTCGGGGAGGCCGACCCGACCGCGCCGATGGTCGCCGCGCCGCCGACGCACCGTCTGCCGGACGGCCCGCTGCCGCCGTCGACCGCCTACCAGCTCATCCACGACGAGCTGATGCTCGACGGGAACTCCCGGCTCAACCTCGCCACGTTCGTCACCACCTGGATGGAACCCCAGGCCGGCGTGCTCATGAGCGAGTGCCGGGACAAGAACATGATCGACAAGGACGAGTACCCGCGCACCGCCGAGCTGGAACGGCGCTGTGTGGCGATGCTCGCCGACCTCTGGAACGCCCCCGACCCCGGGTCCACGGTGGGCTGCTCGACCACGGGATCCAGCGAGGCATGCATGCTGGCGGGGATGGCTCTGAAGCGCCGCTGGTCCGCCCGGAACGCCGACCGCTATCCGGCGTCCGCCCGGCCCAATCTGGTGATGGGCGTCAACGTGCAGGTCTGCTGGGAGAAGTTCTGCACGTTCTGGGAGGTGGAGCCCCGCCAGGTCCCGATGGAGGGCGAGCGTTTCCATCTCGACCCGCAGGCTGCCGCCGAACTGTGCGACGAGAACACCATCGGCGTGGTCGGGATCCTCGGCTCCACCTTCGACGGTTCCTACGAACCGATCGCGGAGCTCTGCGCGGCGCTGGACGATCTGCAGGAGCGCACCGGGCTCGACATCCCCGTCCATGTGGACGGGGCGTCCGGGGCGATGGTGGCGCCGTTCCTCGACGAGGACGTGGTGTGGGACTTCCGGCTCCCCAGGGTGTCCTCGATCAACACCTCCGGGCACAAGTACGGCCTGGTCTACCCGGGGGTGGGGTGGGCCCTGTGGCGGTCCCCCGCCGAACTGCCGGAGGAGCTGGTCTTCCGGGTCAACTATCTGGGCGGCGACATGCCCACCTTCGCGCTGAACTTCTCCCGGCCCGGCGCACAGGTCGTGGCGCAGTACTACACGTTCCTGCGGCTGGGCCGGGAGGGTTATCGCGCCGTCCAGCAGGCGTCGCGGGACATCGCGCTGCGGCTGGCCGCGGAGTTCGAGTCCCTGGACGACTTCCGGCTGCTGACCCGGGGCGGCGAACTCCCGGTGTTCGCCCTGACGACGATGCCCGACGTGAAGGCGTACGACGTCTTCGACGTGTCGAGGCGGCTGCGCGAGCGCGGGTGGCTGGTGCCCGCGTACACCTTCCCCGCCAACCGCCAGGACCTGTCGGTGCTGCGTGTCGTGTGCCGCAACGGCTTCTCCTCGGACCTCGCGGAGATGCTGGTGGACGACCTGCGCGGACTCCTGCCGGAACTGCGCGCCCAGGCCCATCCGTTGCACCGGGGCGCGGGGGTCCGGACGGCCTTCCACCACTGACGCGCCGAAGAGCGGTCAGCGGCTGAGCCGCGCGAACCTCCCTACCGCCAGCGGGAGGAACACGGCGATCAGCGCCACCGGCCACAGGACCGCGAGCAGTTCGGCGTGCTCGGCGGCCCAGGAGCCCGTCGGGCCGCCCGGGTTGCCGAACAGGCCGCGTACCGCCGTCGCCGTGGCCGACATCGGGTTCCACTCCACGACTGTGCCCAGCCAGCCCGGCATCGACTCCGGTGACGCGAAGACGTTGGAGAGGAAGCCCACCGGCCAGACCAGGATCTGCACGGCCTGCACCATCTCGGGTCTGCCCGCGACCATCGCGAGGTGGATGCCGATCCACAGCATGGCGAACCGCAGCAGGAGCAGCAGTCCCAGCGCGGCCAGTGCGGCGCCCGCTCCGTTGTGCCAGCGCCAGCCCAGGGCGTATCCGACTCCGGTCATCACGGCGAGCGCGGCCACCGACTGGAGCATGTCGGCGGCGCTCCGCCCGACCAGGACCGCTCCCGAGACCATCGGCATGGACCGGAACCGGTCGATGACCCCCTTGTTCAGGTCCTGGGTGACGGCCAGCATCGTGCCCTCCAGGCCGAAGGCCATGGTGAGCGCCAGCATGCCGGGGACCAGGAACTCGGTGTGGTCCCCGTCGACCCCGCTGCCACCGCCGACGAGGTAGTTGAACATCAGGAGCAGCATCACCGGGAAGACCAGACCGACGACCACCTGGACGGGTTGCCGTGCCCAGTGCGCCAGTTCGCGCCGGGTCATCGTCCAGGAGTCGGTCAGCGCCCAGCCGAGGCGTCCCGGTCCCGCCGTCGCCGTGCTCATGCCGCCACCTCCGCGTCCGTGGGTGTGCGGGTCCCGCTGCCGCCTCCGGTGAGGGACAGGAAGACCTCGTCCAGCGTGGGCCGGCGCACCGCGATGTCCTCCGCCTCGATGCCTGCCTCCTCCAGCACCCGTACGGTGCGGGTCAGGGTCCGCATGCGGTCCGCGGCGGGCGCGCCGATCAGCCGCCGGTCCACGTCCACGGTCGCCCCGTCACCGAGCAGCGCGGCTGCCTCGCCGAGCCGGTGGGCGTCGCGGACGACCACGTCGACGCGGTCACCGCCCACCATCGCCTTGAGCCGGTCGGCCGTGCCCTCGGCGATGACCCTGCCGTCGTCGATCACGGAGATCCGGGCGGCCAGCTGGTCGGCCTCCTCCAGATACTGGGTGGTCAGCAGGACGGTGGTGCCGCCGCCGGCCAGTGAACGCACGGCGCTCCACACCTCGGCCCGCCCACGCGGGTCGAGTCCGGTCGTGGGCTCGTCCAGGAACAGCACCTCCGGGTCGGTGATCAGGGAAGCGGCCAGGTCGAGCCGGCGCCGCATGCCTCCGCTGTACTGCTTGACCGCCTTGCGCCCGGTGTCCGAGAGCCCGAACCGCTCCAGCAGTTCGTCGGCCCGCAGGCCCGCCCGGCGTGCGCCCAGGTGGTACAGCCGGCCGAACATCTCCAGGTTCTGCCGGCCACCGAGTTCCTCGTCCACCGCCGCGTGCTGCCCCAGCAGTCCGATCCGCCGCCTGACCTCGGCGGCCTCGGACCGTACGTCGAACCCGGCGACTTCGGCCCGGCCCCCGTCGTGCCGCAGCAGGGTCGTCAGCACACGGACCGCCGTGGTCTTGCCGGCCCCGTTGGGGCCGAGCACCCCATGGACCGTTCCGCGCCGGACGGTGAGGTCGAGGCCGGCCAGGGCCCTCTTCTCTCCGTACCGCTTGTGCACTCCGTCGACGACGATTGCCTCGCTCACTGCGCCACCAGCCCTTCCAATCGCGTAGTCAAACTTGACTAGCAAGGAGAAGGTAAACCTCGTGGCATCATTCGTCAAACTTGATTAGTGAGCATCCCCGGGATCGGGCACCCCAGTGGCGTAGGGGTTCTCCTGCCCTAGGGAGAGCACACCGACGAAAGGTTCGCCCTCGCCTGCGAAGGTGTACGCCCCCGCCTCGATCCGCGCGATCAGGCCACGGGTCCACTCGGCACCCGCGTCCGCCGAATGGACCCACATGTTCATGATCTCGCCGATGTGCCCGATCGACTCCGGGCCGTCCGCCGGCGTGTAGTGCTCCGTGACCGAGGCCCGCCAGCCCTCGATGGCGGCGACGCGCTCACGCAGGAGCGACACCGCCTCGGCCCGCTCCAGGTCGACGATGAAGCCGATACCCGCCGAGAGGACGTCCACGCCCTGGTCGTACGAGGTCAGCGAGGCCCGGAGCAGAGTGAAGAACTCCTGGGCACCGCGGTCGGTGATCTCGTACTCCGTGCGGGGCGGGCCGCCGGCCGTGGACGGGGCGACCTCATGGGCGAGCAGCAGTCCCTGCTTCGCCATCTGCTTGAGTGCGTGGTAGATCGACCCGGGCTTGGCGTTGGACCACTCGTGGGCGCCCCAGTACTCCAGGTCGTTGCGCACCTGGTAACCGTGCGCGCGGCCGTGCTGACGCACGGCGCCCAGGACCAGGAGACGGATCGCCGACATACCACCCATCCTTCGTACTCAACCTCGCCCAGAGTAGCCCGCCTCTTCCGCGACCAGGTCGAGGGCCGTCCTGCCGTCCAGCGCCTCACGCAGGATGTCGGCGTGCCCCGCGTGACGGCCGGTCTCCTCGACCAGGTGGACCAGCAGCCAGCGCATGGAGCAGCGCCCGTTCTCGGGGAACCAGGGTGCCGCGGGCAGCGGGAAGGTGTCGCTCATGCTGTCCACGTCATCGAGGATGAACGCCTCCGTCTCAGCGGCGACCCGGGCCCAGAACTCGAGCATCTGCGGGACCGTCTCGTCGCCCACGAGCCGGAAGCCGTCGGACCACGTCTCCGCGTTCCTCTCCTTGTCGTTGGGACGCTGCTGCGCCATCCGCAGCCAGTTCAGCTCCCCCTCCGCGACGTGCTTGAGCAGCCCTGAGAGGGAGAGCTCGCTGACCGAGGGGCGGCTCGCCGCCTGCTTCTCGGTGAGGCCGGCCACGGAGCGCCTGAGCGCGCCGCGCTGCGCCTCGACGAAGGCGAGGAGTTCGCCGCGCTCGTCGCCGGCCTCTGCGAGAACGTGAGTGACCATGATGTCTGCCTTCCGGACGTGACGACTGTCTGCGAGCGGGCCCGGCGGCTTGCCTGCTTGCTCGCGTGGGCGCTCGCTCGTGCCTTCAACGTACGGACCCATCAGGTCAGGTCCTGTCCTCGATCCGCCGGCGTCAGAAAGGAAATACTGTTCGGCCGTGCTGCACCGAGATCCACTTCCGGGTGGTGAACGCCTCCACCGCGGCCTCGCCGTTCAGCCGTCCCATGCCGGACCTCTTCTCGCCCCCGAACGCGACCGCAGGATCGTCCTGCACGGTGGCGCCGTTGACATGGAACATCCCGCCCCGGATACGCCGGGCGAACCGCACGCCGCGCTCGGCGTCCGCCGTGTGGACGGCGCCGCTCAGGCCGTAGGGACTGTCGTTGACCAGGCGTACGGCGTCGTCCTCACCGCCGAACGGCACCAGCAGTGCCACGGGGCCGAAGATCTCCTGCTCCAGCAGCGGTGACCCCTCCGGCAGTCCGGTGAGTACGGTCGGTTCGACGAGATTGCCTCGCGTACGGCCCCGCACGAGCGCGGTGGCGCCGGCCTCGATCGCGCCGTCGACCAGCGCGGTGAGCGCCTCGGCCTGGAACGCGCTGATGACCGGCCCGATACGGGTGTCCGGGTCGCGCGGATCTCCTGAGCGGAGGGCCGCCACCGCCGCGGTGAACCGCTCGGTGAAGTCCTTCTCGACGGACCGGTCCACCAGGATGCGGTTGGCCGCCATGCTGACCTGCCCCTGGAACAGGAAGCGGCTGTAGACCGCCGCCCGGACCGCGTGGTCGAGGTCCGCGTCCTCCAGCACCACCAGGGCGCTGTTGCCGCTCAGCTCGAGGACGGTCCGCTTGAACTGCCCTGCGGCGACCGCGGCGACATGGCGGCCCACCACGTCCGAACCGGTGAACGAGATCACCTTGGGCACGGGGTGCTGGATGAAGGAGTCGCCTATCTCGGCGCTGTCGGTGATCGTGACGTTGAGGAGCCCCGCGGGCAGCCCCGCGTCCTCGAAGATCCGGGCCACCAGCCCCCCGCCGGCGATCGGGGCGTTCTGGTGGGGCTTCACCACGACTGCGTTGCCGAGCGCCAGCGCCGGGGCGACGGTCTTCATCGTGACGAGGAAGGGGAAGTTGAAGGCACTGATCACACCGATGACCCCCACGGGCAGCCGGTAGACCCTGTTCTCCTTGCCGTCGGCGGCCGAGGGCAGCAGCCGGGCCACCGGGCGGATCGCCTGCCCGACGGCCTCATGCAGGAACTCCAGTGCTGCGCGCACCTCGTATTCCGCCTTGGCCCGGGTACCGCCCAGCTCATCGATGATCAGCTCGACGATTTCCCCGCTGCGCTCCCCGACGAGGCGCACGGCGTTCTCCAGAACCGCCCGGCGCCCATAAGGACTTACCGCCGCCCATTCCCGCTGCGCCCGTTCGGCCGCCCGGTAGGCGAGGTCGACTTCCGCCGCGGTGGCCACGGTGACGGAACACAGTTTTTCGCCGTTGTAAGGATTGAAATCAATGATGTCCCACGCGCCGTTGCCGGTCAGCCACTCACCGTCGATGTACTGGCGGGCCAGTTCACTGGGGAAGGACATGCAATCCCTTACTGCAGGCGCAGACTCCTGTCGGAAAGTCATGGTACTGGCGAATCACGTCAGTTGAAGGAGACCTCGGAGAAGATCCCGGCTCTCTTCGGGCCCCGGGCAGTCCTCGTGGAGCCGGACCATGGCCTTTTCGTACTGGGCGACTTCTTCTGCCTTGTCCAGATACAGCGCACTTGTCAGCTGCTCCAGATAGACGATGTCCGACAGATCGGATTCCGGAAAACGCAGCATCGTGAACGCTCCGCTCTCACCTGCGTGACCACCGAAGCTGAAGGGCATCACCTGGAGGGTGATATTCGGCTGCTCCGACATTTCAATCAGGTGCCGCAATTGCGCACGCATCACCTCGCGCCCGCCGTACGGACGGCGCAGCGCCGCCTCGTCGAGCACGGCGTGGAAGCGCGGCGCGCGCTCGGAGACGAGCGCCTTCTGCCGCGCCAGCCGCAGCGCCACCCTGCGGTCGATCTCCGCCGTCGGCGCACCGGGCATGCCGCGCGCGACGACCGCATGGGCGTACGCCTCGGTCTGCAACAGCCCGTGGACGAACTGGACTTCGTAGATCCGGATGAGCGAGGCCGCTCCCTCCAGACCGACATACGTCTGGAACCAGCCGGGCAGCACATCGCCGTAGCTGTGCCACCAGCCCGCCACATTGGCCTCACGGGCCAGACCGAGGAGCGAATCCCGCTCCGCCTCGTCCGTGACTCCGTACAGCGTGAGCAGGTCCTCGACGTCCCTGGCCTTGAAGCTCACCCGTCCCAACTCCATGCGGCTGATCTTCGATTCGGAGGCGCGGATGGAGTAGCCGGCCGCCTCACGGGTGATGCCGCGCGACTCGCGCAGACGCCTGAGCTGTGAGCCCAGCAGGATGCGCCGCACCACGGAACCACTCGACTCGCCTGCCGACACCGGCTTCCCAACCCTCCCCATCGCTTCCCTTGCACCGGGGTTCCCCCGAACCCCGGTGCCGGATTCTGCCACCAAAACGCTTCAGCCCGTACTCATTCGATTACAGAGATGAGAAGACTTTTCCAAAGCGCCGAAACTGTGAAGTGGAAGAAATGAGTCCGAACCGGCATGCTGTCGGGCAGATCAGCCACGTGCACGTGCATCTGCCCTTGCATCTGCTCTGCGCATTCGGAACCATGGCCTTCGCGCACCTGCGTGCTCGTTCGTGTTGTGCCGCTGTACCCGCAGTGCCCGCAGGAAGCAGTGCCGCTACAGCCGCGACTCCCGGGAGTGCCTCGTATGGGGACGAATGGATCGACGACGCTCGAGCCGTTACGGCAGGGGCTTCCCCCAATCGACCCCTCGGCGGTCTCGGGTTCGGCCACCTGCAAACTGCCGGCCAGGTACGAAGCGGTGGGCGGGGCGAGGAGATTCACCCGTACGACGCTCAACTCCTGGGAACTGGGCGACCACTTCGACGACGTGGCCCTGGTCGTTTCGGAGCTGGTCACCAACGCGCTGCGGCACGCCCTTCCGGCCGACGCGGCCCGTGAGCGCCAGGACTCCTCCGTACGGCTGCATCTGATGCGCTGGAGTTCACGCCTGGTGTGCGCGGTGCGCGACCCCAGCGAAAGGGGCCCTGTCACGGGCGCGGCACCGGATTCGGCCGAGTCCGGCCGGGGTCTTTTCCTGGTCGAGTCGTTCAGTGACTGCTGGGGCTGGCACCCCTCCCCCGTACCGGCCGGGGACACACCGCCCGGCGGAGGGCTCGGCAAGGTCGTCTGGGCGCTGTTCCGGCTGACCGACCACACAGCAAAGGAACGCCCCGCGCCGGTCGACGCGCTCCCTGACGGCCTGTAGTACGGCTCGCGCCGCGCCACGGGGCGCGAGCCGGGCGGGTAGCGGTGGACCGCGAGCCCTTGCGGTGCGGTCAGCCGCCCGCGGCCAGGTGGTCGAACTCCCCGTCCTTCACGCCCAGCAGCAGTGCCTCGATCTCGGCCGGCGTGTACACCAGCGCCGGCCCGTCGGGGTGGCGCGAGTTCCGCATCGCCACATTCCCACCGGGCAGTTTTGCGAACTCCACGCATGATCCTTGAGAGTTACTGTGTCTGCTCTTCTGCCAGACGACCCCGCGAAGCTCTGTGGCCGCGATGCCGTTGTACACGTGGTGCACAGGACGCTCCCCGAGTTGCAAGGTGCAAGTGTCAACTAGCTCGGATCATAGCTGTGTTCATATGCCAATGCATGAGCAGATGCACGTGCACGCGGGGTGCGCACGCGATTACAGCTTTTCGCTGATCCGCCCACTCTCTTACACTCCTATGGGGGAGAGACGAACAGCGCGCCAATTTGGCTCCCACTCCTACGAGTTGTTCTCTGCGCCTCTGGTTGATCGGCGGTGTCGACCGGTCTGCCCGAACGCCCGGCGTCCCTCCCGCCCTACGCCCGCCCGCTGCTGATCTTCAGCGCCTGCGAGAAGTCCTCAAGAGCGCGGAGCAGCAGGGTGGCTCCGTTGCGTACGAATGGGTCGGGCGACGGCCCCGGGGGATGATCCCCGGTCTCCAGCGCCTCCCTGACCGGCGTCCAGTCCGGCAACCGGCGCTCCCGCACCGCCTTCGCCCCCTCCTCGGTGGCCCGGCGCAGCACGTCCGCCAGCCCGGCGGCCTCGGGGACCGGGGTGGCGGAGGTGGCGGGCAGGTGGGCCTCCATGAGCATGGCAACCCTGCCGAACTGGGCGAGCGCCTCCTGGGCGTCCGCGGCCGAGGTCCGGGAGATGCCCCGGTGACGCACGGGCTCGTGCCGGGCCGTCTCCAGGGCCTCCTGCCACGCCACGCGGGCCTCCCGGGTGGTGAGCAGCGCGGTGCGCACCTCGTCCAGCGTCCTGGACGCCGGGTCGGCGTACCGCTCGAGGACCGTGGCGGCGTAGCGCCCGTCCGTGACCACCCAGTTGGCGAGCCGGTCACGCAGACGCGGGGTCTCCCAGGCCGGGTAGAGGGCGTACGCGGCCATCGCGAGGAGCCCGCCGATGAGGGTCAGCACGACCCGTTCGGGCACGGTCTGCGACCAGTCGTCGCCCGCCATGCCGAGCAGGAAGACGACGTAGGCGGAGACACAGACCTGGCTGACCGCGTATCCGGTGCGCATCAGGAGGTACATCAGGCCCGCGCTGACGACGGCGAGCAGGGCGGAGAACTCCGCGTTCGGGTGTGCGGCCTGCACGATGCCGGTGGCGACGGCGACGCCGACCACGGTGCCCAGGAATCGGGCCGTGGACCTGGAGTACGTCTGGTCGAACTCCGGGCGCATCACCATGACGGCGGTCATCGGTGCCCAGTAGCCGTGGCCGAACGGCAGCGCGGCCCCCACGAGATAGCCCGCCGCCGCCACCGCCGACACCCGGACCGCGTGGCGCAGGATCGTCGACCCCCGGCGCAGTTCGCGGCGCATGGAACGCAGGACGACGGGGACCAGCCCCAGCAGTGTGGGCCGGCGGCGGTGCGGGACGAGCGGCTCACCGGGCGTCCGGTCGTCCGTACCCGTCCCCTCGGCGATCTCGATGACGTCGGCGAGCAGTGAGGTGAGCCGGTCTGCGGCCCGGCGGGGCGGGCCGGTGAGGATCACCTCGGTGTCGGGGGACTTCAGCACGGAGAGCGCCGTCTCGTCGAGCCGCACCGGATCGCCGTGGCGTACCGCCCGGGCCGCCGAGTCGAGCAGGGATCCGGCGGCACCGAGGATCTCCCGCGCCCAGTAGCGTTCCGGCCCCTCGGCCGGGACCCCCAGGGCCGGATCCGCCAGCGAGGCGAGGACCGGCCTGAGCCGTTCGGCGACCCCGCGCGCACCGTGCAGGTCGGCGGGGCGGCGACGCGCCTGGCGGGGGGTGACGGCGGCGGCGTTGCGCGCGGTCATCAGCGGTACGGGGTCGAAGGGTGCGACCGGGTCGTCCCGCAGTCTGCGGGCGTAGTCGGCCTCGGCGGCCAGCGCGTCGGCGAGCGCGTCACGCTGGGCGCCCCATCGGCGGACCGGGAACAGCACGATCAGCGCCGCCTGGACGAACCCGCCGAACGCCATCATCGCGGCGTGCGCGGCGGCGTCGGCTACGGAGGTGGGCAGAGTGATCGTCACCAGCATGATCGAGACGTTGGAGCCCGCGATGATCCCGCCCGTCGGGCCCGCCGCCCAGCTCATCCCTGCGGCGAAGGTCCAGAGGATGAGCAGGGCCAGGAACAGCAGGGTGTGGGACACCGTGACGTAGCCGACGAACGTCGACACGGCCAGGCTGGCTCCGGAGACCAGGGCGAGCACGGGCCGGGGGCGCCAGCTGCGCTGGAAGGTGGCGATGGCGGCCTGGAAGGCACCGAACGCCGAGCCGGCGGCGATCACCGGGCCGAAGAACGCCAGACTCACGCCGACGACGAGTGCGAGGCCGGCGGCGCCGCGCACCGCGATGAGCGGTTCGAGACGCCGCCGCTCGATCGTCAGTCCCGAGCGGGCCGTCTCCCTAAGCGCCCGGAGCCAGCTCATGGGCCGAGCCTAGCCGGATTCCCCGACAACTCCGACTTACGCCGCTCTGCTGACCTAACGGCGGATTTCCGGCCCTCCTCCACTCATCCTGGCCCGGTCGGCCGCGGCCGTGCCGTGGTTCCAGCCCTCGGCGTCCGTCGCCCCGCGCAGCCGCGTCGTGGTCGTCCTCGGGAACATCCGCTCCGCGGTCCCGGTGACGGCCACGTCCCGGGCCGCCAGGACCGGCAGCAGGGCCCCGGCGTCAGCCTCCCGGCCTGCGGGACCGCCCTCCGAACCGGCCGCCGCGGTCACCCGTGCGGTGTCCGCCGCGAGACGGCTGCCGAGCCGCTGGGCGTACGCCATCAGGAAGGACTGACGGAAGGTCTTGGTCCGCTTGCGCCCGCCCGCGCGCTGCCCCGCCTCCGCCCGTGTCATCGCGGCGGTGCCCTGCACCAGCAGGGAGGTGAAGAGGAGCTCCACGGCCTCCAGATCCGGCTCGAAGCCCACGACCGTGGTGAAGCCGAGGTCGCTGTTCCACACGGCGCGGCAGCGGTTCGCCGAGGCGACGGAGTCGAGCAGGACGGCCTTCGCGCTCTCGTACGGGGCGTCGACACCGATCCGGACGGCCCCCGGCGTATCGGCACTGCGCGTCCGGGCGGCGAGGAGCGCCTCGTCGATGCTGTGCCGGGCCATCAGCTCCTGCGCCTTGGTGGTGAGCGCCTCTGCCTCCTCCGGGAAACCGGTGGCCTCCGCCTTGGCGAGCAGTGCCCGGATCCTGGTGAGCATGCGGGGTTCCCCATGGACCGGCGGCAGGTGGGCGGCACCGCCCGCCGTACCGGGCGGCGGTCCCACGGGCTCGATGACCGGGAGCCGCAGCAGCAGCCGGTACAGCTCCAGGAGCGCGGACGCGTACGTGAAGCGGTCGGGCCGGTTGCGCGGCGCCGGGGCGGGCATCGCGGCGAGCTGGTCCGCCCACCGCGCGGGCAGCCGGGCGTACCCCGCCGTCTCCGCCGTGATCAGGGCGGAGACGAGCGCGGCCCCCGCCTCGTCCAGCTCGCGCCGGACGGTCCGTACGACATCGGCGGGCTGCCAGCCCCGTGCCCAGGCCCGCCGGAGGAACTCCTCACCCCGGCGGTGCAGCTCCTCGTCGGCGGACGGGTCCGCGGCGAGGAGGGACGCGCCGGTGTCCAGGCCCGCGTCGCCGTCCGCGTACAGGGCCGCGGCACACGCCCGGTCGGTCACCGATTCCATCGGGCCAGGGTAGGCGGCGGCAGGGTGTTCACCGCTCCCCGGGGATCAGGACGAGCTTGCCGCGCACATGCCCGGCTTCGCTCAGCTCCTGGGCCCGCGCCGCCTCACGCAGCGGGAAGGTCCGTTCGACGGGGATCCGGAGACCGCCGGCCGCCGCCGCTTCCGCGTACTCCGCGAGCCGCCTGCCCTCGTCAGGACGGCTCCCGCCGCCGGCCGAGAAGGCCACCCCGTGGTGCGCCGCGTCCGGGTCCGCGATGGTGGCGATCCGCTCGGCCGTGCCGCCTCGCAGCTCCACCGAGTCCGCCAGCGCGCTCTTCCCCGCCACGTCGAACACCGCGGCCACGCCCTGCGGCGCGGCCTCCCGCACCCGGTCCACCAACCCCTCCCCGTACGCCACCGGAACAGCCCCGAGGACCCGCAGATAGTCGTGGTTGGACGGGGAGGCGGTCCCGACGACCGTGGCGCCCCGGGCCGCGGCCAGCTGGACGGCGGCGGACCCGACCGCGCCGGACGCCCCGTGCACCAGCAGCGTCTCGCCCGCGGACACCGCGAGTTCGTCGAGCACCCGGGCGGCGGTCGCGGTCGCGACCGGCAGCGCGGCGGCCTCCGCCCAGCCCAGGCCCTCCGGCTTGGGCGCGACGGCTCCCACGTCGGCCAGGACGTACGCCGCATACGCACCGGTCGCGCTCCGGCCGAGGACCTCGTCGCCGACCGCGAACTCCGTGACGCCCGCTCCCGTCTCGTCGACGACTCCGGCGAACTCGCTGCCGGGTGTGGCGGGCAGCGGGGTGGGGAACGCCGCCTCCATCCAGCCGTTGCGGATCTTGTAGTCGACCGGATTGACCCCGGCGGCCCTGACCTCCACCCGGATCTGGCCGGGTCCCGCATGGACGTCCTCGACCTGGGCGGGACGCAGGACCTCGGGGCCGCCGAACTCCTCGTACACGATCGCTTCCATCACCGTCTCCTCCTCCGCCGCCGCGTTCCCGGTGCGTTCCGCGCGCACCTCACTCCGATCCTCGCGGCAGTCGGGCGCGCCCGCCCGGCGGGAGGTGTCCGCTGTCAGTCCCGGGTGCAAGACTCGGCCCATGACCGAACGTTGGGCTCTGTCCCTCGCGGAAGGGGGCGGCGCGCTCCTCGTGCCGCTGACTCGCGATGGCCTGCCCGCCGGTCCCGTCCTGGCCGAGCCCGACCTCGTCGAGTCCGTCCGCTCACGCCCCGAGGTGGTCCGCTGGGTCTGGCGTTCGACCGGGGCGATCTACCCCCGCCTGCTCACGGCGGGCGTGCGAGTCGAGCGGTGCTACGACATCGAAGTGGCCGAGCTGCTGCTGCTCGGCCACGAGGGGCGGCTCGGGGAGCCCCGCTCCGCCGCGGCGGCCTGGGCACGGCTGCGCCACGCGCCCGTGCCGCCCGATCCGCCGCCCCGGTCCGCGGAGCCCGGGTCCCAGTCCTCCCTCTTCGAGCCGCGCTCCGGCACCGACCTGCCCTTCGAGGCGCTGCTCCAGGTCTACGCGGAACAGCTGCGCCGCCACGAGGCGGCTGAGCACCCGGGCAGGATGCGGCTGCTCACGGCCGCCGAGTCCGCCGGCATGCTGGTCGCCGCCGAGATGAACGGATCCGGGCTCCCCTGGCGGGCGGACGTGCACCGTGAGGTGCTGAACGACCTCCTCGGCGAGCGCTACGCGGGCGGCGGCGAACCCCGCAGACTGGCCGAGGCCGCGGACGAGGTGTCGGCGGCTTTCGGGAGACGGGTGCGTCCCGATCTGCCTGCCGATGTGGTGAAGGCGTTCGCGCAGGCCGGGATCAAGGTGAAGTCGACCCGGCGGTGGGAGCTGGAGGAGCTCGACCACCCGGCGGTGGAGCCGCTGGTCCGCTACAAGAAGCTGTACCGCGTCTGGACGGCACACGGCTGGAGCTGGCTCCAGGACTGGGTGCGCGAGGGCCGTTTCCGCCCCGAGTACCAGCCGGGAGGCACGGTCAGCGGGCGATGGACGACCAACGGCGGCGGGGCACTGCAGATCCCCAAGGTGATACGCCAGGCGGTCGTCGCCGACGAGGGCTGGCGGCTCGTCGTGGCGGACGCCGACCAGATGGAGCCGCGTGTGCTGGCCGCGATCTCCCGCGACCGGGGGCTGATGGAGGTGGCCGGACACGAGGGCGACCTCTACAAGGCCCTGTCCGACCGGGCGTTCCACGGCGACCGCGACCACGCCAAGCTGGCGCTGCTGGGCGCGATCTACGGGCAGACCTCGGGCGACGGCCTGAAGAACCTGGCGGCGCTGCGGCGGCGGTTCCCGGATGCCGTCGCCTACGTCGACGACGCGGCCAGGGCCGGCGAGGAGGGCCGCCTCGTCCGCACCTGGCTCGGACGCACGAGCCCGCCCGCCGCGGGGGCGGGCGAGGACGGGGAGGCGGGCATCCCGCAGGAGAGCGAGGAGCCGTCGGCCGGGGAGAGTACCGGCACGTACGGGTTCACCCCGGGCTACGCCTCGTCGAACGCCCGGGCCCGGGGCCGTTTCACCCGCAACTTCGTGGTCCAGGGCAGCGCCGCGGACTGGGCGCTGCTGCTCCTGGCGGCGCTGCGGCGGACGCTCGCCGCCGGGGGGATGCGGGCCGAACTCGTGTTCTTCCAGCACGACGAGGTGATCGTGCACTGCCCGGCCGACGAGGCCCCCGCCGCCGTGGAGGCGATCCGCGAGGCCGGGGAGCTGGCCGGCAGGGTCGCGTTCGGGGAGACGCCGGTGCGGTTCCCCTTCAGCACGGCGGTCGTCGAGCGCTATTCGGACGCCAAGTGAGCCGCCCCCAAGGGCATCGGCCGAGCACCCGTGCAGCCGCCGCCGAGGCCGGGGCCTGGGCGCGGTCCGCTCTTCCCGAGGCCGGGAAGGTCCCGGCCGCTCTTCCCGAGGCCGGGGCACGCCCCCGGCGCGCCCCGGAGCCGTGCCTGGGCTGGACGCCACACCGCTATAGGCTCCGGCCATGGCGACGCACGAGCACGAGATCACCGAGCCCGTCGACCTCTGCCTGCCCGACGGCAGTCTGAATCCGGCGGCCGTCGGCTGGTCCAGGAAGCCGCTGCACCGGGCCAATCTGCGGGGCTGGGGCCGGACGAAGCGCTGGGAGCACTGGTGCGTGGCCACACCCACCCATCTGGTGGCGCTGACCGTCAGCGACCTCGACTTCCTGGCGCTGAACTCGGTCTACGTGCTCGAATTCGGCCCCGGCGGACGCGAGTTCGAATGTTCGTCGATCGTCCCCGCCGGCCGGGGCGTCCGGCTCCCCGACACCCTCGCCGGGGCGCCCGGCTCCGAGGACGTGGTCGTCGGCCCCGCCCGGCCGACCGGTGGCAAGGTGCGCATCGAGATCCGTGACGAGAACGCCGGAACGAGACTGCGGGCCCGCTGCCTGACCCCGGAGCGGCTGCCGCTGGAGGTCGGCCTGCTGGTGTCCCGGCCGGAAGGCCACGAGTCCCTCTCCGTGGTCGTGCCGTGGAGCGAGCAGCGCTTCCAGTACACCTCCAAGCACACCGCGCTCCCCGCCTCCGGCAGGCTGCGCATCGGCGGCGAGATCGCGAAGTTCGGCGGGGAGGGCAACGAGACCTGGGCCGTTCTGGACCACGGCCGCGGGCGCTGGCCGCGTACGGTCGACTGGAACTGGGGCGCCGCATCCGGCCGTACCGACGGGCACACGGTCGGCCTCCAGTTCGGCGGACGCTGGACGGAGGGCACCGGCTCCACCGAGAACGGCCTGTGCGTGGACGGCCGTCTCACCAAGATCGGTGAGGAGCTGGACTGGCAGTGGTCCGTCACCGACCCGCTCGCCCCCTGGACCCTTCGTACGCCCTCGTCCGGACAGGTGGATCTGACGTTCACCCCGTTCCACAACCGGTCCGTGCACACGGACGTCGGCCTCATCGCCAACCGCACCGACCAGCGCTTCGGGCACTACGACGGCAGGATCCGCACCGACGACGGCGCGGAGATCGCCGTGGAGCACCTGCTGGGCTGGGCGGAGGATGTTCACATGCGCTGGTGACTCCCCCGGGAGGGACCGCGCGGGTAGGTTTCCCCCATGCATATAGGCCCGCTCCTGGGCTCGGGACGCACCGCCGACGTGTACGCACTCGAAGGCCCCTGGGTCCTGCGCCGTTACCGCCCCGGCATCGACACCGCCGGCGAGCTGGCCGTGATGTCCTACCTCTCGGCCTCGGGCTTCCCGGTCCCGCGTATCGGCCCGCCGGTAGAGGACGCGCTTCCCACGGACCTGGTGGTGCAGCGGCTGACCGGCCCGACGCTGGCCGAGGCACTGCTGGCCGGCACGGTCACCGGAACCGAGGGCGCGGGCCTGCTGGCGCGGCTCCTGCGGGAGCTGCACACGATCCCGCCCCGGATCTCCCAGGAGCCGGAGGACCGGATCCTGCACCTGGACCTGCGCCCCGAGAACGTGATCCTGGCCCCCGAGGGCGCCACGGTGACCGGCTGGTCGGTGGCCGGCGAGGGGCCGCCCGCGCTGGACCGCGCCATGGCCTCACTGATCCTGGCCCAGATGGCCCTCGACCCGTCGTCCACCGCCGGTGCGCAGGTCGGGGACCTGCTGACGGAACTGCTCTCCCGGTTCGACGACGACGACGGCGTGCCGGCCGACGCACTCGCGCGGGCCAGCGCCCTGCGCGCGGCGGACCCGCGGCTCACCGCGCACGAGACGGAGGTGCTGGACGATGCGGCGGAGCTGGTCTCCTCGCTGACGGACCGGCGCTCCGCTCGTTTCCGCAGTTAGACCGGCACGGCGAGGACAAGACGGTGCGTCGCGCCGGTGCGATGAGCCGGCCCGGCGGACGCGTCCGGTCGGAGGCCGTCGGGCAGGAGGGGCTGGCAGGAGGGGCTGCCGGTCAGGCGCCCGTCACGACCGGCAGTTCCGACGGCAGGCCCCATTCGCTCCACGACCCGTCGTACACCGACACCTCGCCGTATCCGGCGAGTTCGGCCCCGAGCGCCAGGACGCACGCCGTGACGCCCGACCCGCAGCTGACGACCAGCCGCTCCCTGCCCCCGGCCGACTCACCGAACACGGCACGGAGTTCCTCTGCGGGGAGCATCCGTCCGTCACGCTGGACCGCGCCGAAGGGGAGATTCGCCGCCCCCGGCATATGGCCTCCCCGCAGCCCGGCCCGGGGCTCGGCGGCCGTACCGGCGAACCGCTCCCGCGACCTCGCGTCGAGGACCGCCGTGTGCGGGTCGGCCAGCGCGCGCACGACCGCGTCGCTGCCGACCAGCGCTCCGGGGCGCGGACGGGCGGTGAAGTCACCGGCACGGTCGGCGCCTCCCGGCGCGAGGTCCTCGACCGGGAGCCCGGCCGATTCCCAGGCGGGCAACCCCCCGTCGAGCACCGCGACTCGGTCGAAACCCATGGCGCGGATCATCCACCAGGCCCGGGGGCCGGAGTAGATCCCGGCGGTGTCGTACACGACGACGGTGTCCGTGCCGTCCACCCCGAGGGCCCGCATCTCCTCGGCGAACCTCGCCGCCCGAGGCATCGTGTGCGGCAGCGGTACTGCGTGGTCGGACATGGCCCCGTCGATGTCGAAGCGCCGGGCACCCGGAATGCGCCGCGCGGCCGAGCGGTGCGCACCCACCGAGGCGTCGAGCACCACGGTCCCCGGCCTCTCGAGACGCCCCGAGAGCCAGTCCACATCTACGAGCGGGCCGGGCAGGTCCCCCGCCCCGGCGTCCACAGCCATGCCCTCGTGCTCGACGGTCATGAAAGACATCTCCCCGCGTCGCATCGCTCCACGTGCCCGAACCGCATCCGGCACGCCCACCAGGCGGGTACCCGGCCGACGCGACGCGCCCAGCATAGACAGGGAACATGCCCTCACCCCGTGGTTCAAGGGCACGCGGTGGACCGGCACGGCGGCTACCGCCGCGACGCCCCCGGCGCCCCGTCGGCGTTCTGCGCGACGTCGAGGAGGACCTGACAGGTGTACCGGAACTCCTCCTGGAGCCGCGTCGCCTCGGTGACGAGGATGCCGTACGGAGCCGAAGGGTCGGCCAGGGGCAGAGACAGCCGGCGGGTCTCCTCCACCACCTCGTCCCGGCGCGCCTCCGCCTCACCGGTGAGCCGCTCCAGCCGTTTCGCCTGCGCGAGCAGGGTCGTCTCGTCCAGCGTCGTCAGCACCTCGGCGACCGCGGCGGCGGACTCCAGGAAAGCCGCGTAACGGCGCAGGAACGGCCGGCGGGCCTCGTCCTCGTCGCGGGACCGGTCGAGGCCGCGGGTGACCGCGGCCACCTGGTAGAGCGTGCGTTCCAGGGCGCCGAGCACGGACTCGTAACCCTGGAAGCCGGGGTGTCCCCGGTAACGGCGCGGAAGACGCCGGGGGTTGAGCTGGAGACTCTCCTTGGAGGCCACCAGTCCCGCCCTCGCCTGCGCGATCATCTCTCCGGTGCGTGCCGCACGGATCCGCCAGCCACCCGTGGTGTCCTGGTCGGGCACCCCTTCGGCGAGCACGGGGGACATCTCGGCGAGCAGGTCGTGGAGGGTCCGGGCGAGGCTGTGGATGCCGTACTCGGCGCTGCGGTAGCGCAGTGGCGGCGACACGAGGACGTTGACGGCCGTGCCGATGGCACAGCCGATGAGGACGAGCAGCACGATCTCCCCCAGAGCGCGCAGCCGCTGGGAGTCCCCCGACGACGAGGTGTAGGTCGCGAAGGCGAAGAAGGCGGCGGTCGCGACCTGCGGTCCCTGGGCGCCCAGGACGTGCCAGCGCCCGATCGTGAGGGCGATGAGGGCGACGAGCACGAAGGTCAGCAGGTCCGGCCCCGCGAGGAACCCGAGGCCGGCCTGCACCAGCACCCCCGCGACGACGGCTCCGACGTAGCGCAGTGACTGCACGACCGAGCGGTAGACGGTCACCTGCATGATCAGCACCGCCGAGAACGGGGCGAAGGCGGGTGAGCGGGCATCGAGGACGTCGTGGGCCGTCAGCCAGGCCAGACCGGCGGCGAGAGCACTCTTCCCGATCACCAGCAGGGTGTCGCGCTCGTCCCCGTTGTAGGAGAAGGCGCGCCGCCACCACTGGGCCACGGCGGCCAACCGCCCCGTACCCTTCCGCTCGTCCGTCGTCGTACCACCGGTCATGAACACCCACACCCTCCCGCTCCGGTCACGCTGTCGGAGTACGACCGCACGCCCCCGACACGGGCGGACCCGGCCCGCGGAGACAGGTCATCGGTCGCGGTCGACGGGCCCATCATCGCGTCCGCGATCCGCGTCGCGCTGCCGACCGGCTGTCCGCGCTGTTGCCAATGTCAGCAGAACGGAGTGCTCGCAGGGATGGGATCGGGCGGTCGGCCGGGCCGGATCAATCCGCCGCCACGACCTGCATCGGAAGGAGACTGGCCAGAATTTCGTATGACCGCATGAGGTCCCGGTGGTCGTGCACCATCGATGTCACCATCACTTCATCGGCCAGCGTCGCCTTGATGAGCGCCTCCAGCCTTTCCCGAACCTGATCCGGCCCTCCTATCACCTGGGCAGCGAAATATTGCTCGACCAGTTCCCTCTCTTCGCGACTGTAGGCGTGACTGTCCACTTCACGGGGAGTGGGGAGAAAATGTTGCGGCTTGTCACCTGGTGCGGCATTCCGCAATCTCAGAAAGGCAAGCGCACCGGGCTCCGCAAGGAGCCTGGCCCTCTCGTCGCTTTCCGCGCAGATAACGGGCGCAGTGATGAGCGCATACGGTTGCGTACACGCACGTGAGGGACGGAAAGCCTCGCGGTAGGCAGCCAGCGCGGCAGCCGTCCCCGTCGGGTTGATGTGGTGGGCGTAGGCGAACCGCAGGCCCAGGAGTCCGGCTACTTTCGCGCTGCGCATGCTCGATCCCAGCATCCACATACGGGGTCGGTTGCCTGCGGCAGGAACGGCGATACTTTCGTCGTTGAAATACTGCCGCAGCTCGTCGACCGCGCGGACGAAATCCTCTGTGGACGAATTACCTTCGGACAGGCCCAGCGCCTTGACCGCCGCCGGATCGATCCCGGAGTTCTTCCCCACGCCCAGGTCGATCCGCCCCGGGTGCAACGCCTCCAGCGTGCCGAACTGTTCGGCGACGACGAACGGCGGATGATTCTGCAGCATCACGCCGCCGGAACCGACCTGTAAGCGTGAGGTGCGACTAGCGATTTCCCCCACCATGACCGCAGGTGCAGAACTGGCAATACCTGGCATGGCGTGGTGCTCCGCCATCCAGTACCTGGCATACCCGAGGCGGTCGACATGCTCGGCGAGCGCAATCGTGTTTCTCAAGGCCTGCGCTGAATTCGACCCGGATCCCACTGGTGCCAGGTCGAGCACGGAGAAGGGAATATTCATGGCAGAATTTTAGAAGCGTCCTGACGGTTTCTCAAGAGCTTCCCATTCAATTATTTATCAGGTGCCGGCTCGAGGAGTGGCGCCCGGTGGTGCTTCAGTTTCCGGCAACGGTGCGCCCGGAACACTGCGGGCTACTCCGAGGTGCGTCCTTCGCTCGGGACCTGCAGGCTACATCCCTGGAGAAGCGTCAAAGCCGCACCTGGATCATCGGCACTGAACCGGATCTCGCTGACCTCCTGCTCGGGTGCACCAGGTTTCGGGCGCACCGGGACCGGGGCACTCAGCGTGACCGCGACATTCGTTGAGTCGCCGATCGGCATGGCGAGGATTCCGTCTTTGATATTGACGGCCTTCTTGTATCCACTGTGCCGTACCTCCTGCACCGACACCTCGCCCCGCAGCGGGACGGAGACACTGACGAAATGCACGAACCTCAGCGTGAGGACGCCGTTTCCTACGACGTGAGGTCGGCTGCTGAGCGCCCCGAGGAAGCCGAGGACCCACACCGTGCCGTAGAGCGCCAGGACGAGCAGGGTGATTCGGACGGCTGCCCAGGGCAGGAGTAGTTCGATCGCAAGAATTTCCAGCGGGGTCAGGCAAATCATCACCCACATGACCGGCCGGATCTGGCTCCCGTACGACAGCGGTTCCTGGCCCGGCGCAATGTCGCGTCTGCGGCGAAGCCATGTCCACATCGACCGCAACAGGCCCAGTTCCATGCCCACGGCCTTGGCGACGGGACCCGGCAGAACCGCCCGTAGCGCCTCGTCGACGGCCTGCTGCCCGTCGGCGCCCTCGGCTCGGGATACCCGGTAAGTGCGACGGGCGAGCGCGATCTCAGCCAGGACGACGCCGAGAAGCAGCACTTCAAGAGTCACTCCGACAACGACGGCCTGGCCGACGGACAGCACCTCGGACCACACCAGCACAACCTGTAAGAGAATCACTGCCGGGGCGGCCCAACGTGCCGCCGCCTTAGCGTATTTCTTCACGGTCTCCCCCTGCTTTGCGAAGCAAGACGGCATCTTGGCACATCATTATCGCGTTTTCCGTGTACGACATGATCCGCAAGCGCGCTGTAGGCCAGTTTTGTTCGACGTGTTCACGGGTGTGAAAACACATCTGATACCAGTCCGGCAAGCCCGGGATGCCACCGTCGTGGACGTAGGCGATACCTTCGGTGCCGAGTTGTTCGCGTACGGGTGTGGTGGCCATCCGCGCGACGGCGGCGCCATTGACACTCAGCAGCAGGATCCCTCCGGGGGTGAGGACGCGGGTGAACTCCGCCAGCCACGCCCGCTGGTCGTCCTCCGGGATATGCGAGAACACCGAGACGCCGTACACCACATCGATGCTCGCGTCATCGAACGGCAACGGTGGGCGGCGCCCGGTGACGGTGAACTCAGCACTGTCGGCCAGATGCACGCGACACCAGTCGATGGCCTGAACGTCGACGTCAACGCCGTGGAAGCGAGCCTGATCCGCCTCGGGCATCACATGGCGGAGAACGCGGGCACAGCCGCAGCCGAAGTCCAGAATTTTCTGACCAGGTGCACCGAACGGCAGCCCAGCCGTGTCGAACAGTGCCCGGATCTCGCCACTGATACGTCGGCCGAAGAACTGGAACATGCCCTCGTCCTCCACCCCCGTCACACGGGTACGGAGGTGCGCGGGCGGCACAGGGATCGCTGAAGATGCAGCTTCTGCCGTCATGCCGTCTGCTCCCAGTCCTCTTCGATCACTATCCAGGTCTCCCCGACGAGCCGGCGCGTCAGAAAGGCGTAGGGCAGCAGGCCATATCCTTCCTGCCCCCAGTCGGCCCCCCAGCTGTTGCGCACCCGGAAGGCGCCGGGCCCACTGCCGCGCCCCCAGGGTTCGGTGTCGACGTCGTCGTCGTAGCCCGTCAGGAGGATCACGTGAGGGCCGACGGATGCCTCCCCCTCGGTCTGGACGGGCATGATGCCGCCGTTGATCAGCGACATGGACAGTGACGGGCACAGCCGGATCTCCACTCCCACCGGGATGCCCAGTGCCAGGGCGCGGCGGACGGTCCGGTGCAGTTCCGCGCCGTCGGAGGCAGCCACCCTGCGCCCCACGGGCGACGAGTGCCGGGCCGCGTCATGGCAACGCTGCGGCGGGTTTCGGTTGACGCGATCGGGCTGGGCCGGGTCGAAGGGCCAGAGCTCCTCGGCGCACAGCCCTGATTCGGCCCAGGCGCGGAAGCTGTGCTCGAGGCGTGAGCCGTTGCTGTCGGGGTTACCCCGAAGGGCACGGCTGGCGCGGTAATTGAACAGGACGGACGGGGTGAACTCCTCGCGCGACGTGCGCCGCACGTAGTACCCGGCGATGGCGGTGGTGACAGCGGCGGTGCAGAGTGCGACGGGTCCCTGATTGACCACCGGCGGCATCCACGCAGCGAGGTCGATGCGCGCGGGAGCCGGCCCGCCGCTCGTCCACCAGGGCGGGCGCAGCCGTGTGAGGTAGTCACGGTCCACTGTGCCGGGATCGGCCGTGCTCGTGCTCATGTCGTGCTCCGGTGCCGCACGGTGTGGTCGATCCGGGCCTGCCTGCGGGCGGTCGCGGCGTAGAACTGCCGTACCGCGTCCGGGTGGAAGTCCGAGAGGGGACGGGCCTCGGGCAGGAACCCGCTGCCTCCCTCGCCTCGGACCGTCAGCGCGCTGTCCTCACCCTCAGTGGGACGCACCTTCGGGCTGATGTAGTCGATGGCGAAGTTGTACCGGCTGTGGTCGGTGGTGTTGGCACCCGAACAGTGGACCATCGCCAGGTGGTGCGCCGAGCACTGTCCGGCGGTCAGCACCACGGCGACGGACGACGATTCGTCGACCTCCACAGCCACTTCCTCGCCGCGCATGATGTCCTCGATGTGGGTGCCGCCCCAGCGGTGGGCCAGGGCGCCCTGGGCATGGGAACCGCGGGAATAGCGCATCGTCCCGTTGGCTGCGGTGGTGTCGGTGAGCGCTACCCATACCCGTACGGCATGCTCCTGGTAACCGTTCAGCCCGAGGTAGACCGCGTCCTGGTGCCAGGCGAGCGAACCTCCGCTGTGCGCGGGCCTGGTGAACAGGTTCGTGGACCACACCATGAGGTCGGGACCCAGCAGCGACTCCGCCAGGCCGAGGAGTGCCGGATGGTGGACGAGGCGGTCGGCCCAGGTCGCGACCAGATGAATCTTGGGGAACATCGCGTACTGGGCCATCGCCCCACCGACGCTGCTGACCGCGCGTAAGTAGGTGCGGCAGTCGGTCAGCGCCCGTGCGGCTTCCTCAGGGGTGAGCGCGTCGAGGGGAAAGGCGTAGCCGTCAGTCCGGAAGCGATCCCGCAGGTTGTTCACCGCCGTCCTCATGCCGCTCCTCGACTGTCAGCGGGAGGTGGCACATCCTCGGCAGCACGCCGCATGACGTCGAGCAGCCGGGCCGCGTCCTCGCCCTTGGCGTCCGGCGCCTCGGGGGACCGGAGGAACGAGGCCAGCGCCATCCGCTGCTCCTCGGGCATCCGGCCCTTCACCTCGTGCAGGGCGGCGGCACGAGTGCGCTGGGGGAAGTACAGCGCCTTGGCCGTCTCGAGGAAGAGATCCGCGTACTTGGGTTCGACGATTTCCCGGCGTACAGCCTCGGCTGTGGCGACCCTGATGTTGACCATGGGTTCGCAGATCAGCCGCATGACCTCGGAATCGAAAGTGATCGCCACCTCGTCGTCGTCCTCGATCTCGCCGGACGCGTACATGTCGTAGACGGTGCCGATGCCTGTCATGCCGAAGACGTCCAGCTCCGCGGCGCGCAGGGCGCCCATGCTGGAGGAGCCGTACATCCGTACCCCGCGGTCCATTGCCTTCAGGATCTCCTTGGGGGAGATGCTGAAGCTTTGGAGGAACTTCCCGTCGACGATGCCGATATGAGTGGGCGGGTCGGCGCGCGCCATGAGGGCATCGATGTCACCACGCTCGACGGGCGGCAGGAACTCGGCGCCGGGCAGGTGCTCCCGTGCCTGCTCGACAGGCAGGCTGGGGCCGAGGAAGACGGATAGGCGTGGTGCGTTCACACCGCCGGTGGTGGGGATGCTCATGCGTTGCTCTCCTGCTCGCCCGTGGTGCGCTGCTGCCGCTTCGCATAGGCGGAGCGGATGGTGTTCAGGGTGCCGTCCCACGCTTCCCTTGCCCGGGGACCGATCTTGTTGCGGTCGACGGTCCAGGACTCCGCGCCCGGCACGATGACGCGCACGACGGTCGCGGGGACGGCCGGCGGCGACAGGTCCACGACGATGGCCTGGTCCAGACCGCGGGCGCGAAGCCGGTCCAGCAGAGTGCGGACATCGTCCATGACGTCGGAGCTGGGGTGCGTGGGCACGTCCTGGAGCCGGACCGGCCGGGAGGACGGCTTGATCGCCCATGCATCCGGATTGGCCCGGTTGCTGCGCCGCACGTGGTAGAGCGCCTTCTCCACCGGCTCGCCGGCAGCGGTGATGTCCTCACGCATGGCCTGGATATCCACCACACGCGACTGCGCGACCTCGGCTATGGCGCGAACGACGGCGACCTCGGCATCCGGATGGGTACCGATTCCGTGGTGTGAGCGGGAGAACGAGTCGCTGATGAACTCGGAGACGACCGCCTGGAAGCTGGGGATGCCGGTGGCCGAGGTGATGTTCTTGACCTCGATGTCGATCTCGGCCGCATGGAACTTGTCCATGAAGAACTGGGCGCGCTCCGGCAGTGAGTCCGGGTCGACGCTGGGGTGGAGGTCCTGTGCCCAGGCGCTGATGGCCGCGCCGATGGGCGTGCCGTCCTCCTGGGCGGCGAAGCCGGCCAGCCGGTTGGAGACCAGGTCGGCCATCGTCCAGTCGTCGCGCTCGATGACCTCGCACAGGGCGTGACAGATGGCCTCCTCCAGCGAGTTGCCGGATGCGATGCCATTGGTGGTGGACACGGGGTAGCAGGGCACCTCATGAAAGTTCAGGTAGTACCCGGCGAGAAACTGGGGGACGAGTACGGCGCACTCGTTCAGCAGGTCGAAGCCCTCGACCCAGCAGATCGGGGTGTCCAGTGTGTAGGCGCGATGAAACTCGAAGTTGCAGCTGCGCGGGTCCAGCACCCGGCGGCCGGAAGCCTCCAGCTCCGTGTACGAGGCGACCGCGACCGGACGCATGGGCAGTCCGGCTGCGAATCGTTCGACGGCTTCCATGACCGCCGAGGTCTTGGCGTCGATCTCGGTGGCGCCCTTGCCGTTGTAGACGGAGATGATGTCGAAGGAGCGTGGGGAGATCGCGTTGTAGACGGGGATGCCGACGCGGTCCAGGCCGGTGATGTTGGCGACCCGGGTGACACCCACCCTCCGCAGGTGCGGCGCGATGCGGCGGTAGGTGGTCTCGGACGTGTATTCCCGGTGCGGTCCGTTCCCGGTGATCTTCGGGACGCTCTGGCGCAGTTTCACTGGTGCTCCTTGCGTGGTGGTATCGGAATCAGGCCGCGGCGGAGGGTGCGACGTGCGAAGTCCCGTCCCCGAAGTACCGGTAGTCAAGGTTGACTTGCTGCCCCGCCCGTACGGGGACCGGCTCGGGAAACGCCCATACCGCCGTGTACCAGTGACTGCGGGAGCAGCCCATCCAGGGGGCGGTGGACAGCTGGGTGGTGGGGCCGAGTCGCGCGGTGAAGTGAACGGTGACGCCATTGGCCACACCCTCGCCATTGGCGGTGAGGGTGCACGCGGTCTCCAGCTGCCGGGGTGCGTCACCCAACAGGTCGACCTCGTACAACTCGCCCGGCGCGGACAGGAACTCCCACTCCTGCACCGTCTCCGGCCGCTCGTAGAAGCCGATCGAACGCCTTGACTCACTCTCGGCCATCGGCCCGAAGTCGATGCCGTACATGTCCTTCCAGCGGGTGACATGCTCGTCGGAGACACGGTGCTGGTCCAGCAGGGCGTCCGGGATGCGGGTGAGCGTCGCATAGGCCGTCAGGGCGCCGGGTACCAGCCGGGGCGAGTCGGTCAGCAGGCGGCGGCGGGCATCGTGCAGCGTCTCCCAGATCTGCATATCGAGTGCCTCGTTGCCGACGATGTCGGTGAGCAGCACGTCGGCGGGCTCGGGCAGCTCCAGTTGCGGCGACCAACCGCGGATGAATTCGATGCGGTCTGCGACGCCGTTGCGCTCGGCGATACTGCGTGCGAGGTGCACCATGCCGGCGGGTTCCACCGCGTAGACCTTGCGGGCACCGGCCTGTGCGGCGGTGATGGCAAGGATCCCGGATCCTGTACCCAGATCGAGTACGACGTCGCCCTCGCGGACGGTCTCCCGCACGCCTTGCTGGAAGGCGGTCTTGCGCACGGGATCATCCAGCATCGCAATGTGGACGAGCGCGGCGTCGTAGCCGCCTTTCGGGAAGGGCTGACTGCTGAAGCCCTCCACCGGATCGGAACAGAGCACGCCGGCTTGGTGGAGGGCCAGTACGGTGGCCAGGGCCTGCTCGGTGGCGCGCGGCCCCTTGAGACGCGCGGAGAGCAGCGTCAGGGCCTGACCGATGGTGCGTGGAGTGTGGAAGAGGTCGAGCAGCCCGAGCGCGGACTGGCCCAGCTTGAGCACCCGGCCTTCGAAGTGGATCTTCACCTCGTTACTGGTGTCGACCTCGGCGACAAAGGACGGCGCCCGGTAGAGAACCGTCTGTGGTGAGAGCTTGGTCATGTCTGGGATCACTGTCCTTCTGCTCGCGCGGCGTGGGCGGCTGCCTTGACCAGGGCCGCAGAGATGACGGGTCTGAAGTCGCCGAGGGAACCGGTTTCCTGGTGTCCTTCCGTCAGGGAGACACCGTCCTGGGGCTCGACCAGGTGGTATCCGTCGATCCGGAGCTGCTCGGCGTTTCGACGCACCGCGGGCTTGGACCACATCGCGGCGTTCATGACGGGCGCGATGACCACGGGGCAGTCAGCGGCCAGGAGTGTGGAGGTCAGCACGTCGTCCGCGATGCCGTGGGCGGCCTTGGCCAGGAAGTTCGCGGTCGCCGGGAGCACGACCAACACGTCCGCCCACGCTCCCAGGGCGACATGGGCGGCGCCGATGCCCCGATGGTCCTCCCAGTCCGTGACCGGTCGATGGCCGGTGACCGTCTCGATCATGCGAGGTCCCATGAGGTCCTGGGCCTGGCGCGTCATGATGGTGCGGACCTCCCGCACCCCCACGACGCCACGCAGCCATGCGTTCACATGCGGTACGGCGATGGCGGAGAACGAACCGCACACGCCCCACAGGAGCTTCACCCTGGACAGCGCCTGCTGTATCTCCGGTACCTCAGCGGTCTCTTTCATGCAGTGGTCACCCTTCGGTACCCGACGGCGGCGAGGATTTCGGGCAATACCCGGTCGGCACGACGGAGGAGTGCGAGTGCGCCTGGCTGGTCGGATGCCGCCCATGCACGCAGTGCGGCATGGTCCAGGACGCAGGAGGCCGTTGCCGAGGCCAGCCGCGCCAGCTCACACGGCGTCAGTGAGGCGTCGCGTGCTTCCTCGTATCCGGCCACGGCGACCTTCGCGCAGCCTGCCTTCGCACCCGTATCGCCGGTACCGGCCGCCGACTGGACGAGGTCGCGGAGCAGATAGGCCAAGTCGCCCATGGGGTCTCCGACGCCTGCCTCACGCCAGCCGAGCACGCGGGGCACGGGCCCTGGGACGCATGACGCCGTCGAAAGCCGCCCGTGCACCAGCGTCGAGGCCGGCGCAGGCGTGGTACCGGGGCCGGTGCACGGCGGAGAGCTGTCCGGACGGCCGGAGAGAGCAGCACCCGGCGGTACGGTGCGTGCCAGCAACGAACGGGCTTCCTGGATGCCGGATGCCACCGCAGGTTCCGCGTCGAGCCAGGCCGCGCGCCGGCGTACGGGCAGCGCCGCGCCCTCCGTCGACACGGCGTGCAGATGGGCGAGGAACGCGCCCAGATGACGGAACGCCCCCTGCACCCAGGATCGCGCACACCCGTCCCCGGTGAACACGACGTCGCTGAGCAGTGCGGGCGTCGGCACCTCGGCGTGCACAGATGTGCACGCGTCGGCGAGGGTGGGCATGACCGCGTACGGGGCAGCCGGGGTGACGGCCACCGACCGTGCGACCGCGCCGAGTGCCTCTGCGTCCAGATAGGCCGGCGAGGCCGCACGTAAGGACTCGCCCCAACGAAAACCGTCGTCGGTCCGGATGCAGACCCTGGTCAGGAACGGTCCCGGCAGATGACGGACCACCTGCCTCTTGGCCGCTCCCTTTCCGCTGCGGTCGCTCCCGGAAGTTCCCCCGGTCTCCTGGGTGCTCATATGGAGGTCGAGGGGCGGGCGTTGAGATAGGGGCGCGCAGGCTCGATGCCCTCCGCGCGGTACCGCTCCCGGATGGCACCGAGGCGGCCGGCAGTCCCGGTGCGGCCCTCCTGCCAGGCGGTCACCAGGCCCTCGGCCGCGAGCAGACAACGGTGCTGTCCGAAACTCATGAGGCGGCCCCCGTACTGGTCGGGTTCGTCGGCGATCCACCAGCCCCGGGCCAGTTCGAGTGCGAAGCACGGTCCGGCGTCCCGGAGTCGGGACTCGTGATCGCGATGGACTGCCGCGAGCGCGGCCCGGTGCCGCTCCCAGTCGTGCCGGTAGACATAGAGCACAAGCGGGTCGCAGCGCTCGTACCCTTCCGGGTTGTTGGCCGATTTGATCTGGTAGGGGACACCCAGCCCGCACAGCAGCCCGGTCAGGGACCTCAGCAGGGTCGCCCCGCTCCGCGGGTCGCGAGGCGCGAAGTACAGCCGGACGACGGGAAGTTCCCCGTGGCTCGGCATGCCGTGATCGGATACGGCCAGATACCAGCCCGGGTACAGGTAAGGACGTCCGGAGGGCATGACCACCGACACCTGCTGCCCGGGGGAGAGCAATGTGCCTTCCTGGGACGGCACGATCTGCTCCTCGGTCGCCGTCAGGGTCACGCCGTCCTTCAGGACGGTTACGCTCCCGTCAGCCCGCCCGGTGACCACCCAGCCGGGCTCGGGGTAACCAACGGCCTGGTTGGCGGCGGAGAGCAGCGCGCCCACCTCAGGATTTTCCCGCCGGGTGGTGCCGAGGACCACGGGGGCCCCGTCGATCAGCCAGCGGGCGGCCCGGGCATCGCCGGCGTAGTAGCTCAGGTACAGGAAGCGCCACAGGTGGGCGAGCACGGGCAGGGTGCCCGGCTCTGTCTCCACCCCAGCAGCAGGGGACAGGTCACCCCACTCCCGGTGACGGAAAGTTGCCTGGTCCAGGACCTCTATGTCCTCCGCCATGCTGGCGAACACTGCGTCGTATCTGCTCATGCGCGGCTGCTCCGCCCCTTCGACGGCAGGAATAGTTCGGCGATGCCCTGCGGGTTCTTCAGCAGCTGGCGCCCGACGAACAGACACAGGTGCCCGATCCTGCCCAGCGAGCCGATCTGTTCCAGGCGTCCGGCCGCGTGCATCAGGGCGAACAGCCCGGCGTAGCGGAACACAGCGATGTGCTGCTCCTCGGAGAGCGGAGCCACGTGTTCGTAGGCGGTGATGAAGAGACCGGCGTTACGTCTCACGGTCGTCCATGCGGCTGCGGAAGCGAGCTGTTCCGGGGTGTCGCGCACGGTCTGGAGCCACTGCACGAGCAATTGCCCCACCACCGTGCCGACATCGAGCAGGGGATCGCCGTACCCGGCCATCTCCCAGTCGACCAGGGCGACCTCGGGACGATCGTCAGCGTTCTCCCGTACGAGGATGTTGTCGTCCCGCAGGTCGAAGTGGACCAAGGAGGAGGGCTGCCAGGAGCGCCGCAGCATGTCGACCTCGGTGTCGACGGCCTGCATCGCCGCAACGTACGCCGGGTAGTCCATGCCTGGCCCCCCCACCAGCTGCTCAGGGGTCAGCACGGCGAATGAGGCGAAGGGGAAACCGAAACTCCGCAGGCCGGAGGCGTCCCGTCCGTGCGTGTCCGGTACGGGTGTCCGGTGAATACCGGCAACCACGCTGGCCATCGCCACGAGCACGGACACCGGAATATCCGGCGAACTCTGCACCAGCTCCCGAAGTGAGGCGAAACCGACCTTCCCCTCCATGACGAGGGTTCCACTCTCTGGGTCGGTCGCGACGAGCCGCGGAATAGCACGTTCGGAGACGACGGGGAGTCCGGCGACAGGCACCAGACGCAACATCGCCTCCTCATTCCGAAATGCCGCATCAATCGCAACCCCTGCGGCATTATCCATTTCCTTCAGGAACAAGGAGGTGCCGTCCTCGAAACGCAGCATCACCGCGCGACTGCGTGCGACGAATTCCTGGGCGTCAATGATTCGCCCGTGATCCACGCCGAGCGAGGCCAACCAGGAACGGATCCGGCGCCGACTGACACCGGACCCGTCCGGCAGCGCTCCGGTCAAGGGCGAGGATGGTGCACGACCCACTCGATCAGGCCGACGGTGCACCGGACCGGCCTTCTGCTCGGAAGCGCTGCTTGCCATTGTCTAACTCAGCAGTGGTAAGCCACGGTGGCGATGGCGGCCATGACGCTGCCTTGCGCCTCCTCGTCCGGCGATATGCCGGCCTTCTCCTCCAGGAATGCCTGCAGGTCCTCGGGGCTGACTCCCGCCAGCTCCTCCAGGGCCTTCTCGCCGGCGGCCGGGTCGATAACGGCGCGCTGCTCGTCCGTCATCGCCAGTTCGGCTTCCTTGATTTTGCTGACCAGGTCGCTGAACGCGACCTCGTCCACCTGAGCTGCTGTCGTGGTTTCAGACATGCTTCAACCTTCCCGCTAATCGAATCAATCGTGAGACCCGGAAGGGCCAGTCCCGTTGAGATAGCTGGACCGTATGGAGCTGAACACGAACAACTCCTGCCGCGCAACAGGTACTTAAGATTCCACTTATCTTTGCGTCGCGTCCGAAAAACGCCTTGTCGGCCCACAGCGGATTGCCATTTTTGGACCTAAAGGGATGGCAAAGTTGTCCGAAACATAGGCCCCGGGCTGAAACCTCTCGGGTGCGGCAGTAGATCATTTCCTTGAGAAATGCGTGGGCTCTCCCGGAGCGGCCACTGATCGAACGGGAGTCGGCGTCCGCAACACACGAGGCTCACGTGCTGTTGAGTGAGGAGCTCGACGCCGCACTCGACGACCCGGGACTACGAGGATGGCTCGCGTGACAGGTCGCTGATGCGGCATCGTATGGCGATCTGTGGCGCCGACTCGTTCCGGACGAAGTGCGGGGGCCGACTGCTCCGTTGTTGTCGCCGGGTTTCAATCCGTCCACAGGGCGAACGGTACGGCCACAGAGGGCACCGTGCGCCGCATGGGCGGGTTCCTCGCCCCCCGGGTTCTTCGCTGCCTCGCCCACGAGACAGAGCCCAGGCCCCGCTGGGACCAGAACTGGGACCGCTGCACTCCTGGGCCCGCACCCGAGGGCGGCGCCGTATCCGGCAAAAGCAAAAGCCCCAGGTCACGGCGAGTGAGTCCTGAGGCTTCCACAGAGCCGCCTTCGGGATTCGAACCCGAGACCTACGCATTACGAGTGCGTTGCTCTGGCCAACTGAGCTAAGGCGGCACGCTCTGTCGCACCATGGTGCGGTCAGCAGCGACGCCAAGTCTACACAGTTTCCGGGGGTGCTCCGCACCGCCCGCCGCCGCTGCCTTATCCGCAGGTCAGCTGCACTTCTTGCCGTCCTTGGGCGGCGTACCGTCCAGCAGGTAGGTGTTGATCGCCGTGTCGATGCAGTCGCTGCCGCGGCCGTACGCCGTGTGCCCGTCGCCCTCGTAGGTGAGCAGGGTGCCGGAGGAAAGCTGGTCCGCGAGGGACTCGGCCCACTTGTAGGGGGTCGCCGGGTCACGGGTGGTGCCGACGACGACGATCGGGGCGGCGCCCTCAGCCTCGGTGCGGTGCGGGGTGCCGGTGGCTTCCACAGGCCAGGAACCGCAGTTCAGAGCGGCCCAGGCGAAGCCCCTGCCGAAGACGGGAGAGGCCTCCTCGAACTCCGGGAGCGCCTTCTCCACCTCTGCGGGGCCGGGGAAGGCGGGGGTCAGGTCGAGGCAGTTCACGGCGGCGTTGGCGAACATCAGATTGGCGTACTTGCCGTTCGGACCGCGCTCGTAATAGCCGTCGGCCAGGGCGAGGAGGCCGGAACCGTCACCGCGCTGCGCCGCGGCTACGGCTTCGCGGAGCTGGGGCCAGGCGGCCTCGTCGTACATCGCGGCGATCACACCCGTCGTCGCCAGGGATTCGGTCAGCTGCCGGGTCTCCCCCGTCGCTACGGGCTCGGAGTCCAGGTCCCTGAAGAGCTTCTTCAGCGCGGTCGCCGCATCGGCGGTGGACGTGCTGCCGAGCGGGCAGTCGGCCTGCTTCACACAGTCCGCGGCGAAGGACTGGAACGCCGCCTCGAAGCCGGCGGTCTGATCGCGGTTGATGTCGATCGCGGGGAGCGACGGGTCCATCGCTCCGTCCAGGACGAGACGGCCTGCCCGCTCGGGGAACAGTTCCGCATAGGTCGCGCCGAGGAACGTGCCGTACGAGGCGCCGACGTAGTGCAGCTTCTCGTCGCCGAGCAGGGAGCGCAGGACATCCATGTCGCGTGCCGTCTCCACCGTGGAGACATGCGGGAGGATCGTGCCGGAACGCTTCTCGCAGCCGTCGGCGAACTTCGCGAACGACTTGTTCAGCGCGGCGATCTCCCCCTTGTCGTCCGGGGTCTGGTCCACCTGCGTGTAGGCGTCCATCTCCTTGCCCGTGAGGCACTCGACCGGTTCGCTGCGGGCCACTCCACGCGGATCGATGGACACCATGTCGTACCGGGCGCGGACCGGGGCGGGGTAGCCGATGGCCGCATACCGCTCGAGATAGTCGACCGCCGACCCGCCGGGGCCACCGGGATTCACCAGGAGCGAGCCGATCCGCTTGCCCGGCCCGGTGGCCTTCTTGCGGGAGACGGCCAGCTTGACGTCCCCGTCGTCGGGCTTCGCGTAGTCCAGGGGGGCCTTCATCGTCGTGCACTGGAAGCCCTCCACGCCGCAGTCGCGCCACTTCAGCTTCTGCCCGTAGTACGGCTCGAGCTCCTCGCTGACGGGCGAGCCCGTCGCCGACGCACTCGGGGCCGACCCTCCGCTGCTGCAGCCGGAGACGAGAAGGCCGGCAGTGCCGAGCGCGATGGCGAACGTACGGAGCAGGCGCCTGGTGTCCATCCCCGGAGCGTAGCCGCCGCGTGACGACCCAACCGATTCCCTACTCATACGGGTGAATTCACTCGGTCCTGCGGACCACACGGGGCAGCGGCCCCATTGCATCTTCACGATGCCGGCGCTCGGCCCTTGTTCAGCCCGCCCGGAGCGCCACCGTCATCGCCTCCACGGCGAGCAGGGGCGCCACGTTGCGGTCGAGGGCACGGCGGCAGGCGATCACGGCCTCGATCCGCCGCAAGGTGCGCTCGGGGGTGGACGACTCGGCGACCCGGTCGAGCGCGTCCTGCACGTCGGTGTTGGCGAGGGCGATCCGGGAACCGAGCTGCAGTGCCAGCACATCGCGGTAGAAGCCGGTGAGCTCGCTGAGCGCGAGATCGAGGCTGTCTCGCTGCGTACGCGTCCTGCGGCGCTTCTGCCTGTCCTCCAGCTCCTTCATCGCACCCGCGGTCCCGCGTGGCATCCGGCCACCGGCCACACCTCCGAGCGCCGCCTTCAGGTCGTCCGTCTCCTTGACGTCGACCTCCTCGGCGACCTGCTTGGCGTCGTCCGTCGCCGTATCGATCAGCTCCTGGGCCGCCTTGAGGCAGCCGCCGACATCATGGACGCGGAGCGGGAGCTTGAGCACCGCGGCACGGCGGGCACGCGCCCGCTCGTCCGTGGCCAGACGGCGCGCCCTGCCGATGTGCCCCTGGGTTGCGCGGGCGGCGGACGCGGCACGCTCCGGGTCGATGCCGTCGCGCCTGATCAGCACATCGGCCACCGCGGCCACCGGAGGCGTACGCAGGATGAGATGGCGGCAGCGGGAGCGGATCGTCGGCAGAACGTCCTCCAGGGACGGGGCGCAGAGCAGCCACACCGTTCGGGGCGCCGGCTCCTCCACGGCCTTCAGCAGGACGTTTCCCGCGCCCTCGGTGAGGCGGTCGGCGTCCTCCATGACGATGACCTGCCAGCGGCCCACGGCAGGGGAGAGCTGGGCACGGCGGACGAGCTCACGGGTCTCCTTCACACCGATGGAGAGCAGATCCGTCCGGATCACGTCGACATCGGCGTGGGTGCCGATCAGCGCCGTGTGACAGCCGTCGCAGAAGCCGCAGCCGGGAGCCCCGCCCAGGGCCCGGTCGGGGCTGGTGCACTGGAGCGCCGCGGCAAAGGCACGCGCGGCGGTGGACCGGCCGGAGCCGGGCGGGCCGGTGAACAGCCAGGCATGGGTCATCTTCGACCCCGGGGGCACCGGCCGGCCCTCGGACTGGGCGGTGACCAGCGCGTCGGCGTCCCGGGCGGCGGCGCCGAGCTGCTCCTGCACCCGGTCCTGCCCGACCAGGTCGTCCCATACGGTCATGGTCACCGCCCTTCCGGTGGTGTGGTGCGGCAACGCCGGTGTCCCAGCGCTTCCCTATTGTGCGGGAAGGGTCTGACAGTCCCGGCGCTCCGCACGGCCCACCGTCCGCCCGTCAGCGACGCGGCTTGCGACCGCCCCGTCCGGAGCCGCCCTGGTCGTCGTCCTGCCCGCCGAGAAGCTCGTCGGCCAGGGACGGCAGATCGTCCAGCGGGGTCTCCTCGGCCCAGTCCGAACGCGGCCGCTTGCGGCGGCCGTCCCGGGCCGCGGCGTCCTGTGCCGCACGCCCGGCCTGCGGGTGATCGCCGACCTGGGGCAGTTCACGCGTGCGCTCGTTCTCGCTCTCGGCACCCGAAGCCCGTCGCTCGTCACGGAAGACGCCCGGCGGCACACGGTCCGACGGGTCCTCGTCCCGCACGGGCCGCAGTACGGCGGTCTCGTCCGCGTCCCGCACGGGCCGCATCACAGCCGTCTCGTCCGCACCGCGCACGGGCGGCGTCACAGCCGTCTCGTCCGCATCGCGCACGGGCGGCGTCACAGCGGTCTCGTCCGCGTCGCGCTCCGGGCGGTCCGGCCGGGCGACCGGCACGGGCTGCGTGATCTCGTTCGGACTGACGACCGGCGTCGGGACGGTGAGCTCGTTGTCCTGCACGGACGGCCCGGTCTCCCAGGACTCGGACCTGCCCTGCTCCCGGGAACGCTGCGCGGCGGCGGCTGCTGCCTCGGCCTCGGCGCGGCGGCGCGCCTCCTCGGACCTCACCAGCGCCTCCTCCGCCTTGCGCTGCTTCTCCAGGCGCAGTTCCTCGGCCTCCTTGCGCAGCCGCGCCTCCTCCTGGGCCTGCCGGCGCAGCCGCTCCTGCTCGGCCTCGCGCACCCGGTCCTCGGCCTCGAGACGGGCCCGCTCCTCCTCAGCACGGCGGCGGGCCTCCTCGGCGCGCTGCCGGGCTTCCTCCGCCTGGCGTTCGGCCTCGCGCTGCCGGGCCTCTTCCTCCTCGCGGCGCCTGCGCGCCTCCTCCTCGGCACGGAGCTTCGCGAGCTGAGCCTGCCGCTCGGCCTCCAGCCGCTCCTCCTCGGCCTTGCGGGCCGCCTCTTCTTCGGCCTTGCGCCGGGCCTCCTCCTCGGCCGCCCTGCGCGCCTCCTCCTGGGCCTTGATCTCGGCTTCGGAGAGCGGAAGGAGCCGGTCGAGCCGGTGGCGTACGACCGTGGTGATCGCGTCGGGCTCCTGCCCGGCGTCCACCACCAGGTAGCGCCCCGGGTCGGCCGCGGCAAGGGTCAGGAAGCCGGACCGCACACGGTTGTGGAATTCGGCCGGCTCGGACTCCAGCCGGTCGGGCGCCTCGGTGAAGCGTTCACGTGCCGTCTCCGGGTCGACGTCCAGCAGCACCGTCAGATGCGGAACGAGCCCGCCGGTCGCCCAGCGCGAGATCCGGGCGATCTCGGTCGGTGCGAGGTCCCGGCCCGCGCCCTGATAGGCGACGGACGAGTCGATGTAGCGGTCCGAGATGACGATCGCGCCGCGCTCCAGAGCCGGGCGGACGACGGAGTCGACGTGCTCGGCGCGGTCGGCGGCGTAAAGCAGTGCTTCGGCACGGTTCGACAGGCCGGCCGAAGAGACGTCCAGCAGGATCGAGCGCAGCCGCTTGCCGACCGGGGTGGCACCCGGCTCGCGGGTCACCACGACCTCGTGGCCCTTGGCCCGGATCCATTCGGCGAGTGCCTCGACCTGGGTGGACTTGCCGGCTCCGTCGCCGCCCTCCAGGACAAGGAAGAAACCGTTCGCCGCAGGAGCGACCGCGGGGTCGCCGCCACGCAGCGCCTCACGCAGGTCACGGCGCAGCGGCACACCGGCGCGGTCGTCGGTCTTCGCGAGGACGATCACGGCGATGGGCAGCAGCAGCGCGCCGATGAGCATCAGCGCGAAGGCCGCACCACCGTGCGCGAAGACGAAGTCCCCGGACCCGAGGCGGTGCCGGCCGATGGCGGCGGCGAGCAGCGGACCGCCCACCGCGCCGAGCGCGACCAGCACCCGGACGACGGCCTGGAGGTGCTCGGTGGTCTTGGCCTGCCGGGAGGGCTCGGTCTCCTGATCGATGACCGCGTGCCCGATGTGCGCGGCGACCCCCGCCGCGTAACCGGCGAGCAGCGCGATCAGCAGGCCGGTGGCGGTGTCGGGCACCAGGCCGAGCGCGAGGAGCGCGACGCCCGTGACAGCGACCGCCAGTGCCAGCAGCCGACGCCGCGACAGGGTGGGCAGCACCTTGGGCGCGGTACGGATACCGAGCGCGGTGCCGCCGGTCAGGGCCAGGATCAGCAGAGCGAAGGTGGCGGGCCCGCCGTCGAGGTCGGCCGCGTGCAGGACGGAGACGGCTGCTGCGGCGGCGATGGCTCCCGCGACCGCGGAGCATGCCGCGACGACCAGCGGGATGCTGCCGGTGCGGCCCTTGGGGGAGCCGGTCCCGGCGGCAGGCCGGCGCAGGCCCTCCAGGGGCGAGCGGGGGCGGGGCGTCCGGATGGCCGGAATCTTGAGGAAGTAGAGGGTCGAGACCGAGGCGGAGAAGAGTCCCGCCGCGATGTAGGAGCCCAGGGCGGCCTGGTGGAAGGAGAACCAGTCGAAGCCGGTGCCGAGCAGTTCACCGACCAGTGCGGCGACCACAAGCACGGCGGCGGCCGCGGGAACGGCAAGGAAGTTGGTCCGCAGGGAGAGCCTGCGCAGGGCGTCGAGGTGGTCCGGCAGCGGGCGCACGGCGGCGCCTTCGGGGGGCGGGGCGGGAAGCAGCGCGGGAGCCGCGCTCTCCTTGGCCACCGACCAGATCCGTTCGCCGGTACCGGCTACGAAGACGGTGATCAGGATCATCATGAGTGCCTTGTCCGGCATCCAGTCGATCCACAGGGGTGCGACGACCAGCAGAGCGAGCCGCAGCCCGTCCGCCCCGATCATCAGCCAGCGCCGGTCGACCGGACCGGCGGGCGCCATGAGTGCCGTCAGAGGCCCCAGGAGTACGGCTCCGAAGAGCACGGTGGAAAGAATCCGGGCACCGAACACGGCGGCGACGGCAAAGGCCGCCCCGCGGTATCCGGCTCCGAAGGAGCCCTCGAGGACCGCCGCCTGCAGCGACAACAGCACAAGCACGAGAAGGGCGAGTGAATCGCCGATACTGCCGACGAGCTGGGCGCTCCACAACCGCCTGAGCGGGGGAACACGCAACAGGGCTCGTACGGCGCGCTCGCGTGAGTCTGCGGCAAGTGTGTCGGAGGTGGGGCTCACGACCGGTGGCTGCTCGGCTCGCGTCATCCGCCCAGCCTATCGGGAGCCGCACGGTGCCCGGCGGCCGCGTCCGAACATATGCACAACGGAAACGCGGCCCGCCCCTGCGTGAACGCCG
>NZ_MAPV01000128.1 GCF_001700505.1 Streptomyces mutomycini | reverse complement strand
CAGCAGAGCCACGGCCCTGGCGATCCTGCCTGCGGCCGCGGCTGTCGTGCTGCTCGTCGCGATCGCCCAGGGGCGCATCGGCCCAGGGGTGTGGTCCACGGTCAGCTGGGCCGTGACGGCCTGCGCCGTCGTGGTCCTGCTGCTCGCCGCGGCGGTCGCCGTCGCGGTGGCGCGTGCGAGGCCCGCGGTCAGTCCGACCGTTCCCCTCACCGAGACCGCGGCTCCGGATCTCTACCGGCTGGTCCGTGACCTCGCTGACCGGCTCGACGTCCCGGCGCCGTCGGCCATAGCGCTGACCCCGGACTGCGACAGCTGGCTGGAGGACCGTACGCACCCCGCCGCCCAGCCGGGGGTGAAGAGCCTCAGGGGGCTCGCGGGGACCCGGCGCGGCCGTCGGGTCCCCGCGAGCCCCGTGCTGGTGATCGGTTCCCCCTTCCTGTGGTGGATGAGGGTCGCCGAGCTGCGGGCGGTTCTCGCCCCGGTCGTCGCGGGCACCGGCCCGTCCGCGCACCCCGACATAGCCGCCGCCCGCCGTTTCGTGCGCGGCCTGGACGCTGCGGTCGCCGATGCCTCCGTGCCCGGGCAGGGGTTCGTACGCAGGGTTCCCGCCGCCTTCGTGGGGTGGATCGCGAGGGTGCTGCTGCGCGGCTGCCGCGATCACGCCGCGGAGATGGAGCGTTGCGTCGCCGCCGCCTCCTCGGGGCGTGCCCACGAGGTGGACTACGGATTGCGGATCGCCGCCCAGGAGCAGGTCGGCCTGGCCTACGCGGGCTGGGACCGGCTGCTGACCCGGGTCGCGCTGCCCGCCTGGCGGATCGGGCGCTGGCCCTCCCGGCTCGACGCCGGTGTCGTCTCCGCGCTCACGGAGCTCTCCCGGCGCGACCGGCTGGCCGAGGGCTTCACGTCCCGGCTGGGGGAGCGCCCCGCCTGCGATCTGATCGAGGAGCCGGGCGCGGCCGACGAGGCTGCCTCGCTGCTGGCCGCCCGCCTCTTCCACGGTGGGCCTGCGGAGTCCGGACCCGGCTGGTCCCCCGTCGACTGGCAGCAGTATCCGGAGGAGGTCGTGGACCGGAAGTGGCGTACGGAGGCCGCTCGTCTGCACCGGGTGCTCGACGCCATGGGCGTGGCCGTCAATGTCTCCGTGGGTGCACCGGAGGCGTCGGCGGCGGACGGCCCCGCAGTACCGACGCTGGCGCGGGTCATCGACCACCTCTCCACACCTGGCGCCGACAGCGAGGCACTCGCGGCCGGAATCGGCGCGGCCGTGGCCCGCGACGAGGAGACGGCGACCCCGCGGCCCCGGGCCTCCGGCGGCAGCACCGCGGAGGAGAGCGCGGGTACCGGCCACCTCGACCTCTGGGGGCCCGTGCCGCTCCCGCTCTTCCCCCTCCAGCCGCCGCGTACGGGCACGGAGCTGCTCGCCGATCACGTCGTGGCGATGGTCTGCTGCGCGGCCGTCGACACGGCGGGGGCGGCGCCCGGGCTCGACTGGCTCGACGGCCCCGCCCTGCTGGTCGACGGCGGACGCAGGTCGGACCTCGGCGCCCCCGTCCTCACCCTGGTCGAGGACGGGGACTCGGAGCCGCTGCTCTCCTGGCTCACCGCGGTCGGAGTGCGCACCGACAAACCGGTACGCCTGAGCTGAGAGCGCGGGCCGGCGTCCCGCCCGGTTGCACGGCCGTCCGTCCACATGGATGGCGAAATGGCCTGGATGTCCTGGTGATACACGGAGAATCCTGTTCCGGGCGCCCCCTTTCGCGACGAACGGTGACGGAGCGCGTGCGTAATGTGATGTGCTGGTGTCGGCGTCGGCATCCGGCGCATCTGAGGTGCCGGGGGGCGAGGGAGGGGAAGCGGTATGGGGGCGGAGCAGATCCGACGATGGGAATCGGGTGCTCTCGCGCATGCGGTGAGCGACCCCTTCGGGCAGGGCCCGCTGCCCTGGCTGCGCGGCAGCGAGCACTACTTCGACGACACGGGCCAGGTCGTCCCCTGGTACGCCGACCCCGACCTCGGCCGCGGCGGTGCGGGCGGCGGCACGCGTACGGCCGACGACGTGCGCCAGCAGATCAAGGGCTTCGTCACCCCCGGCGCCGCCGCGCCCGGCGAGGCGATCGACTTCCACATCACCGTGGACCCTCCCCAGCAGTTCTCCGTCGACGTCTACCGCATCGGGCACTACGCGGGCGACGGAGCCGCCAAGATCACCACCAGCCCCCGCCTCTCCGGCATCGTCCAGCCTGCGCCCATGGCCGCCGAGCGCACGGTCTCCTGTCACCACTGGTGGCTCTCGTGGAGGCTGCAGATCCCCAGCTACTGGTCGGTCGGCGCCTACGTCGCCGTGCTCACCACCGCCGATGGCCACCGCTCGCACGTGCCTTTCACGGTCCGTGACGAACATCCGGCGGACCTGCTGCTCCTGCTTCCCGATGTCACATGGCAGGCCTACAACCTCTATCCGGAGGACGGCCGGACGGGCGCGAGCCTCTATCACGCCTGGGACGAGAGGGGCCGGCTGCTGGGCGAGGAGGACGCCGCGGTCACCATCTCCTTCGACCGCCCGTACGCGGGCGCGGGCCTGCCTCTCCACGTCGGCCACGCCTACGACTTCATCCGCTGGGCGGAGCGCTACGGCTACGACCTCGCGTACGCCGACGCCCGGGACCTGCACGCCGGCCGCGTCAACCCCAGCCGCTACCGCGGCCTGGTCTTCCCCGGCCACGACGAGTACTGGTCGGTGCCGATGCGACGCACCGCCGAGCTCGCCCGGGACACCGGCACCTCGCTCGTCTTCCTCTCGGCCAACACCATGTACTGGCAGGTGGGCCTCGGCCCGTCCCCCTCCGGCGTCCCCGACCGCCTGCTGACCTGCCGCAAGCGCCGCGGCCCGGGGAAGTCCGCGCTGTGGCGTGAGATCGACCGCCCGGAGCAGCAACTGCTCGGCATCCAGTACGCGGGCCGGGTCCCCGACCCCCATCCGCTGGTGGTGCGGAACGCCGGACACTGGCTGTGGGAAGCGACCGGAGCGGCGGACGGCGACGAGATCGACGGCCTGGTCGCCGGCGAGGCCGACCGCTACTTCCCGCGCACGGCACTGCCGGAGCACGAGAGCCGCATGCTGCTCGCGCATTCCCCGTACACGGACGGCGACGAGGCCACCCGGCACCAGGAGACCTCGCTGTACCGCGCCCCGTCCGGCGCGCTCGTCTTCGCCTCGGGCACCTTCGCCTGGTCCCCGGCACTGGACCGTCCCGGCCACGTCGACCCCCGTATCCAGCGGGCCACGGCGAATCTGCTGGACCGGATCTGCAAGCGGGACTGAGGAGAGTCTGCCGGGCCGGACCGGGTCCTGTAGGAAGCGGAATCCGGCGGCCGGCCGCGTGGTGAGCCCGAGTCCTCGTCCGTCCGCAGCCCGCCCCCGTCCACGGTGCGACCCCTGGCGGCGCGGCTCCTCCGCATGCGGGACAATCGGAACGACTCCTGGATCAACCTACGCGGAGGCAGCGTGTCCGGATTCGTAGAAAAGCCCGAGCCCGTGCAGGTGCCGGGGCTCACCCACCTGCACACCGGCAAGGTGCGCGACCTGTACCGGAACGAGGCCGGTGACCTCGTCATGGTCGCCAGCGACCGTATCTCCGCGTACGACTGGGTCCTGCCCACCGAGATCCCCGACAAGGGCCGCGTGCTCACCCAGCTGTCGCTGTGGTGGTTCGACCAGCTCGCCGATCTCGTCCCCAACCACGTGCTGTCCGCCGGCCTTCCCCCCGGGGCGCCCGACGACTGGGCCGGCCGCACCCTGATCTGCCGTTCGCTGCGGATGGTCCAGGTCGAGTGCGTGGCGCGCGGCTATCTGACCGGCTCCGGCCTGACCGAGTACGACGCGACCCGCACGGTCTGCGGTCTCGCCCTGCCCGAGGGCCTCGTCGACGGTTCGGAGCTTCCGGCACCGATCTTCACCCCTGCCACCAAGGCCGCGGTCGGCGATCACGATGAGAACGTGTCGTACGAGGAGGTCTCGCGGGAGGTCGGTCCCGAGACGGCGGCGGCGCTCCGCCGGACGACGCTCGACGTCTACGGCCGTGCCCGTGACATCGCCCGTGAGCGCGGGATCATCCTCGCCGACACGAAATTCGAGTTCGGCTTCGCGCCTACCGCGGACGGAGGCGAGGAGCTGATCCTCGCCGACGAGGTGCTGACGCCCGACTCCTCCCGTTTCTGGCCGGCCGAGAGCTGGGAGCCCGGCAGGGCGCAGCCTTCCTACGACAAGCAGTTCGTGCGCGACTGGCTGACGTCATCGGCCTCCGGCTGGGACCGTCACAGCGAGCAGCCGCCCCCGCCGCTGCCGCAGGAGATCGTGGACGCGACCCGCGCCAAATACCTGGACGCGTACGAACTCCTCACCGGCCTCAGCTGGCCGGCAGAGGGGCACTGACGGAAGAAGGCCCCGGTCACGAGGACCGGGGCCTTCTTGCATGGAGCGAACGACGAGGTTCGAACTCGCGACCTCAACCTTGGCAAGGTTGCGCTCTACCAGCTGAGCTACGTTCGCATGCGCCGCAGCGCGGTGCCTACTATACCCAACCTCGCTGGTGGGTGGGACGCGCTGCTGTATGACGGTTCTCCGCTCCGGGTCCGGACGCCGCCGCCGGGAGGAGCCGCGCATGATGCCCCGGGGCATCGACGTCCGTGCCGCGGTCCGCGCCACCGGCGCCCCGCCCACCGCCGGTTCCGGATCCCCGGCCTCGCGCGCGGTCAGCGTGGAGCCTCCGGAGTACGTCGCTCCGGCGGCCAACTCCGTGTCCGCACGGTGGTTCCCGCGTGCACGCTACGGACGGTCCCGGCCGGCTGCCGACCGTTGACGGGTTTCGGGGCGGACGTCCGGAGTCCTGCATCCGGCGCCAGCTCCAGGCTGCCGGGCCGGCCGTGACGTCACGGTCATGGTCCGGGAACCGGGCAGTGCCCTCCGCGGTGATGTGGCGACCTTCACACGGTCCGCGGCCGGTGTCTCCGGGGAAAGGGACAGGCACAGGGACAGGGCAGGACGGCGACTCCGGTGCGGGCCTCAGGCTATGGCAGGCGGTGCGGGTGCGGTGCTCCGTGGTGAGGGCAGCGGGACAGCCGCGGTGAGCTGGAACAGCCCGTCGCCGGTCGGCCCCGCCTCCAGCGAACCGCCGACAGCGGCCAGCCGTTCCCGGAGTCCGTGCAGCCCTGAACCGCCGCCGGGGGCCCCGGGCGTGCCCGGCGTCACGCCGTCGTTCTCCACCACCAGCCGGATCCCGTCCCGCTCCGTCTCCAGCCGGATGTCACACCGCTGGGGATCGCCGTGCCGCAGCACATTGGTGGCCGCCTCGCGGACCGCCCAGCCGAGCGCCGACTGCACCGGGGCGGGAAGCCGCCCGCCGTCGCCGTGGACGGCGCACTCGATTCCTGCCGCCCGCAAGGCCCCCTGGGCTCCCAGCAGTTCCGTAGGGAGGTCGGCCTCCCGGTATCCCCGTACGACATCCCGGACCTCCTGCTGGGAGGCGCGTGCGATGCGCTGCACCTCGACCATCTGGTCCATGGCCGTGGGCTTTCCCCGTTGAGCCAGCTCGACGGCGAGCTCGCTCTTCAGCGCGATCACCGCCAGATTCCGGCCCAGGACGTCGTGCATGTCCCGTCCGAACCGCAGCCGCTCCTCGGCGACCGCCAGCCGGGTCTTCACGTCCTGGGCGTCACGGAGTTTCGACATCACGCCCAGGGACCAGGCGGAGAGCCGCGCGGTCACGGCGAGCAGTCCGACACCGAACCCCACTCCGGCGAAGGTCTGGAGCGCGAAGGACCCGCTTCCGCCGGCCAGCGAGGTAACACCGCTCACACCCGCCGACAGGCAGGCCAGAGCCACGGAGGACACCCAGATGGGCGTGATCAGGACGAGCGAGGTCGTGAACGGCAGGGCAGCCGCGGACAGGGCCAGTGGCAGCTCGGGAAACTCCTCGGGTCCGGCGTACGCACCGAGTCCGAGGAGGCCCGCGGTGTTCGCGAGCATCAGGACGGCCCCGAGCGTGGGCAACGGCCGCTCGATGGTCCCGTGCCTCAGACAGGCATCCAGGGACCGGGCCACCAGCGGGGTCGAACAGAAGCCCTGGGCGATCGCGATCAGGACGGTCCCGGCGATGAGCGCGACAGGTGCGTCGGACTCCCGCACGGGCCGCGTCACCGACAGCAGTACCTGGGGCACGATCGACATCCACACCAGGGAGTGCAGGGTGCCGCGCGTATACAGATCGATCTTGTCGAAGCCGCTGCCGCCCTTCCAGCGCCGCACCAGTGCCCCTACCCACACAGCACACATCCCCCTCGGTCCCGTCGGGGCTCAGTCGACGTGGATCCCGTCGGAACCACCGCCGCCCAGCAAACACCGCGAGAGCTGTCAGGGGCCAGCGCCGCCGTTCCCGCACCGGGGGACGCCACCGGCCGCCCGAGGTGACCCCGCGGCCCCGAGCGGGGAGGTGCTCGTCGGGAGCGATGGAGAAGAACGAGATTCGGGTCCCCCTGCCCGAAGCCGCCGTGCACGGCCGTTCCCGTTTCATCAGCTCATGACGCACACCACGCGTCGATAACCGGAAACGCCAAAGGCCCCGGTCGATATCGACCGGGGCCTTTGAATCAAGAGCGGACGACCAGGTTCGAACTGGCGACCTCAACCTTGGCAAGGTTGCGCTCTACCAACTGAGCTACGTCCGCATTGCCGCCACTCGGCTTTCACCGGTGGAGCGCTCACTACTCTACCTGATCCACTGAGTGGTCCGGTAAGGCAGTGCAGAGCGGGTGACAGGAATTGCACACTGCGCCTTCCCCCTGGAAGGGGGATGTTCTACTACTGAACTACACCCGCACGCTGCGTCGGACCCGGCTTTTCGGCCTTGCCCTTCGGCGTGCTCCAGACTCTAGCCGACCTGCAGGGGTGTTGTGCAAGTCGGCTCCCCGAGGTGTCGCACCGGGGGCCGTTCGGCATCGGAACGGAACGGAGCATTCCGGGCGTTGCTCTCAACTGGCCGCGTCGAACGCCTCGTAGACCTTCTTGGGGATCCGGCCGCGGGCCGGCACCTCCATACGGTGCGAGCGTGCCCAGGCGCGCACGGCCGCGGGGTCCGGGGCGAGCGATGTGTGGTGGTACGACACCGGCGCCCTGCCTCGCTTGCCGGTATTTGCCTGCTTTCGGCCTGCCGCCATGTACGGCGCCAGAGCCTCACGCAGTTTCTTTGCATTGGCGGGATTGAGGTCGATCTCGTAGGTCTTCCCGTCCAGGGAGAAGGTGACCGTTTCCGCCGCTTCTCCCCCGTCGATGTCGTCGGAGATCGTCACCACTACGCGCTGAGCCACGGATATCGGTCCTTTCTTACGGCACCGGGGCGCCTGACATGCGCGGATGCCGGCCTTACGGCGGCTGGGCGGAAGCGGATCGACTGCTGTCGGCTGTTCCGGGGCAATCGTGCTTTCCTGAGTATTCATTTGTACAGCGGTGGGGGCCGCATTGTGAAGCCCGCCCAATTGCATCCGCGTGTTGCCTCCGCGTGTCCGCGTGCAATCCGGGTGCAGATTTTTTCCCCGGACTTTTCCCCGGCGTTGTTGCCTCCGATATCTCGTCGTGATCAGGTCGAGTTGATATCTACCCGCGTAGAATTTCTGGCCAGGTACGCTGAGTGGACCCGCGGGGATCTGGGGAACCCCTCGGAGACACAGCCGCACCACACCACCGGGAGTGCCAGTGGCACGCGTCGTAGTCGACGTCATGCTCAAGCCGGAGATCCTCGACCCGCAGGGACAGGCTGTGCAGCGCGCACTGCCCCGTCTCGGCTTCGACGGAATCGCGGACGTTCGTCAGGGAAAGCGTTTCGAGCTCGAGGTCGAGGGGCCGGTCGACGATGCCGCCCTTGCCCGTATTAACGAGCTGGCCGAGACCTTCCTCGCCAACACCGTCATCGAGGACTTCACCGTCAAGGTGGAGGAGGAGAAGTGACCACCCGTATCGGCGTCGTCACTTTTCCCGGCACGCTCGACGACCAGGACAGCCTGCGGGCCGTGCGGATCGCCGGCGCCGAACCCGTATCCCTGTGGCACCGCGACAAGGACCTCCACCAGGTCGACGCGGTCATCCTGGCGGGCGGATTCAGTTACGGCGACTATCTGCGTGCCGGTGCCATCTCGCGTTTCTCGCCGGTGATGGAGACCGTCATCGAGCAGGCGAAGGCCGGCATGCCGGTCCTCGGCATCTGCAACGGCTTCCAGATCCTGACCGAGGCGCACCTGCTGCCCGGCGCGATGCTGCGCAACAACCACCTCCACTTCATCTGCCGCGACCAGAAGCTGCGGGTGGAGAACGCGGAGACCGCCTGGACCTCGGACTACTCGGCGGGTCAGGAGATCTCCGTACCGCTGAAGAACGTGGACGGCAGGTACACCGCCGACGAGCGCACGCTCGACGAGCTGGAGGCCGAGGGCCGCGTCGCCTTCCGTTACGCCGACGTCAACCCGAACGGCTCGCTGCGCGACATCGCGGGCATCAGCAACGCCGCGGGCAACGTCGTCGGTCTGATGCCGCACCCGGAGCACGCCGTGGAGCCGCTGATCGGCACCGGTGGCACCGACGGCCTCGGTTTCTTCACCTCGATCATCAAGAAGCTGGTCAACGCATGAGCCTGGACACGGTCAAGCACGCGGCCGAGACCCCGGACGCCGGACAGCCCTGGAAGGAGCTCGGCCTCAAGGAGGACGAGTACGCCAGGATCCGCGAGATCCTCGGCCGCCGTCCCACAGGCGCCGAGCTCGCCATGTACTCCGTGATGTGGTCCGAGCACTGCTCCTACAAGAGCAGCAAGGTCCACCTCAAGCAGTTCGGCGAGAAGGTCCCCGCGAACGACGCGATGCTCGTCGGCATCGGCGAGAACGCCGGTGTGGTCGACGTCGGCCAGGGCTACGCGGTCACCTTCAAGGTCGAGTCGCACAACCACCCCTCGTACATCGAGCCCTACCAGGGCGCGGCCACCGGCGTCGGCGGCATCGTCCGCGACATCCTCGCGATGGGTGCCCGTCCGATCGCGGTCGTCGACCCGCTGCGCTTCGGTGCGGCCGACCACCCCGACACCCGGCGCGTCCTGCCGGGCATCGTCGCGGGCATCGGCGGCTACGGGAACTGCCTCGGCCTGCCGAACATCGGCGGCGAGGTCGTCTTCGACGCCTGCTACCAGGGCAACCCGCTCGTCAACGCCGGCTGCATCGGCGTGATGAAGCACGAGGACATCCACCTGGCCCAGGCATCCGGCCCCGGCAACAAGGTGATCCTCTACGGCGCCCGTACCGGCGGCGACGGCATCGGCGGCGTCTCCGTGCTGGCCTCGGAGACCTTCGACGACACCAAGCCCACCAAGCGGCCCGCCGTCCAGGTCGGCGACCCGTTCCAGGAGAAGCTCCTCATCGAGTGCACCCTGGAGATCTTCAAGGAGAAGCTCGTCGCGGGCATCCAGGACCTCGGCGGCGCCGGGCTCTCCTGCGCCACGAGCGAACTGGCCTCCGCGGGTTCCGGCGGTATGCGCGTCGAGCTGGACACCGTGCCGCTGCGCGACTCCTCCCTCTCGCCCGAGGAGATCCTCATGAGCGAGTCGCAGGAGCGCATGTGCGCGATCGTCGAGCCGCAGCACGTGGACCGCTTCATGGAGATCTGCGAGAAGTGGGACGTCATCGCCACCGTCATCGGTGAGGTGACCGAGGGCTCTCAGCTGGAGATCTTCTGGCACGGCGAGCAGATCGTGGACGTACCGCCGCGTTCCGTGGCCCACGAGGGCCCGACGTACCACCGGCCGTTCGCGCGGCCCTCCTGGCAGGACGCGCTGCAGGCCGACGACGCCGGCAAGCTGGCCCGCCCGGCAGACGGCGCGGAGCTGCGCGAGCAGGTCCTCAAGCTGGTCGGCTCCCCGAACCAGGCCTCCAAGTCCTGGATCACCGACCAGTACGACCGCTTCGTGCAGGGCAACACCGTGCTGGCGATGCCCGAGGACGCCGGCATGGTCAGGATCGACGAGAAGTCGAACCTGGGTGTGGCCATGGCGACGGACGGCAACGGCCGCTACGCCAAGCTCGACCCCTACACGGGCGCACAGCTCGCGCTGGCGGAGTCGTACCGCAACGTCGCCGCGTCCGGTGCGAAGCCGCTCGCGATCTCGGACTGCCTGAACTTCGGTTCGCCCGAGGACCCGGACGTCATGTGGCAGTTCGCCGAGGCCACGCGTGGTCTCGCGGACGGCTGCCTGGAGCTCGGCACCCCGGTCACCGGTGGCAACGTGTCGCTGTACAACCAGACCGGTGAGACGGCGATCCACCCGACGCCGGTCGTGGCCGTCCTCGGTGTGATCGACGACGTGAACCGGCGCACGCCGGTCGCGTTCGCGGAAGAGGGGCAGCTGCTCTACCTGCTGGGCGACACCCGCGAGGAGTTCGGCGGCTCGGCCTGGTCCGAGGTCGTCCACCAGCACCTCGGCGGCATGCCGCCCAAGGTCGACCTCGGGCGCGAGAAGCTGCTCGGCGAGATCCTGATCTCGGCCTCCCGCGACGGCATGATCGACGCGGCGCACGACCTCTCCGACGGCGGTCTGATCCAGGCGGTCACCGAGTCCTGCCTGCGGGGCGGGAAGGGGGCCCGGCTGGTCGTGCCGGACGGTCTGGACGCGTTCACCTTCCTGTTCTCCGAGTCGGCGGGACGCGCGATCGTCTCGATCCCGCGCAGCGAGGAGCTCCGCTTCAACGACATGTGCGGTGCCCGGGGTCTGCCCGTGGCCCGGATCGGTGTCGTGGACGGTGAGGAGATCGAGATCCAGGGCGAGTTCAGCATTCCGCTGAGCGAGCTGCGGACGGCGCACGAGGGGACCCTCGAGGGTCTGTTCGCCTAAGTTCTCTGCCTGTACCGAAGCCCCCGTCCGGGTCGACCGGACGGGGGCTTCGACGTTCCCCTTGATGAAAATTACGTAACTACGTAAGGTTGTGGCTATGGGGCTCGATGAACGCGTCGCCGAGCTGGAACGCCGGCTTGAGCTGCTGGAGAGGGCTGCGGGCATCGCGTCGCCCGCTCTCGGCGACGGCGACTTCTGGGCGCTGGACGGGCTGAAGGACCAGCTCGAGCAGGTCGGGGACGCCGCGGCCGACGGCGGGGTGCTGTTCACCGGCGCGGTGAAGCTGCCGGCCGGCGAGCGGTACGAGTGGCAGTACGGCGCGCTCACCGCAGGGCTCCTGGGTTCCGACGAGGACCGCCCCGACTGGGCGGAAGCCGCCGAGCCCCTGGCCGCGCTCGGCCACCCGGTCCGGCTGCGGCTGCTCCGCGAGATCCTCGGCGGCCGGCGTACGGCTGCCGAACTGGCCGAGCTGGACGAGACAGGCACGACCGGTCAGATCTACCACCACCTGCGCATGCTGACCGCCGGGGGCTGGCTGCACACGACGGGCCGCGGGCGCTACGAGGTGCCGGGCACGCGGGTCGTACCGCTGCTGGTGGTGCTCACAGCCGCCCGGCCGTGAGATCCGCACGCCGAGACCGAGGGGGCCCCATGTCCGTACGCAAAGCCGCGATGATCCTCTACCGCTGCTGCTGGCTCGCGTTCGTCGCACTGGTGCTGGTCGACGTCCTCGCCGAGCCGCTGGTCCCGTTCGGGCTCGTCTTCGTGCCCGCGGCCGCGGCGATCCTCATCGGTCTCCTGTCGGGCCGCCGCAGCCGCGCGGACCTGGCGAGAAGGCCGGTGGCCGAGGTGGGGCCGCCGGTGACCGGACGCTGGGTCGCGCTCAACAGCCCGGCCGACAAGGTCCCGAGCCACGGTACCCACGGCTACGGGCAGACGTACGCGATCGATGTCGTCGCCGAGCCCGCGGAAGGAGGCCGCCCGTCCTTCCGATGGCTGTGGCCGGTCGCCCGGCCCAACCGCGACTTCCCGGCCTTCGACGCCCCGCTGGTCGCGGTGGCGGACGGCACCGTGGTGCATGCGAGCGACGGTCAGCGCGATCACCTCAGCCGCAACTCCGGCCCGGCGCTGGCGTATCTGATGCTGGTGGAGGCCTCCGTACGCGACATGGCCGGCCCCCGAAGGATCTTCGGCAACCACATCGTGCTCGACCTCGGCGACGGGACGTACGCCGCGTACGCACATCTGCGGCACGGCTCCCTCCGGGTGGAAGCGGGGGACACGGTCCGGGAGGGGCAGGTGATCGCCCGCTGCGGGAACTCCGGCAACTCCACCGAGCCGCATGTGCACTTCCAGCTGATGGACCATCCGGACCTGGACGTGGCGCGCGGTGTTCCCTTCACCTGGCGGGGCATCGGTGTGCCGGCCAACGGGTCGGCGTTCACGGCCGAGGGGGCTGTCAGTACCGGCTGATAGCTTTGCGATCGTTGGACGCAGGACCGTACGGGGGGCGACGGTGGACGAGCGCGGCAGTGAGCAACAGGACGGTGTCGTCCGGGAGTGGCCCGACCGCGGGCTCTGGGGCAACGCCTCCAACATGCTGCTGTGCGTGCTGGCTGTCGCCGGTATCGGGCTCAGCGGCTGGGCCTTCGTCATGGAGTTCATCGACCTCCGTGACCGGGGAGAGAGCCGCGAGCGCATCAGCGCTGCGTGCGGCGGCCTCATCGACCCCGACCCGGTCCTCGGGCTCAACGGCGGTACCGACCGGGTCAAGCTCTCCGACAGGTACGAGACCGACCTCGGCCAGCGGTCCAGCGGTTGTTTCGTCTACCGGGTCGGTGACCCGGGCACGACCTACGGGCACTTCTCGATGGCCGTGGTCCGGCACTCGTCCGAGCCGGGCGCCGAGGAGACCGCTCAGGACCATACCGAGATCGACGAATGGGGAGACGAGCCGTTCCGCCGCCCGTACCCCGACGAGGAGCCCGCCCCCGGCCCCGTCGTGGACCATGCCCTCCCGCACCCGCTGGGTGACGGCGGACTCGGCGACTACGACGAGTACAAGGTGACGGCGCGGGCGGTCTGCGCGAAGGGCGGCAAGGTCTCCTCCATAGAGGCGTCCGCCGTCGCGCAGTACGGCGTGCGCGTCACGGCCGGGGACCGCCGCACCCTCGCCGGCCTGGCACGCCAGGCGGCGGACCGGGCTGCAGCACGGACGGGCTGCCGGGCCGACCTGCCGCAGCTTCCCGCCACGCTTCCCGAGCCCGGGACAGAGCTCGGCGCCGCGGAGACCACGGAGGGCACCTGTGCCTGGTATCGGCGCTTCCTCGCCACCCAGGAGCGTGGCCGTCTCCCGGACCGGGCGCTGGCCGCTCCGGCGGGAAGGGCGAGCGACCATGACGCCTGCGTGCTGGCGGTCGGGGAGAGCGAGACCCGCAGGATCTACCCCGGCTTCGTCAAGTCCTCGGGCTACCCCCAGAAGCTGGAGGACGTGCTGAAATACCACCCCTGGTGGGTGAAGACCGAGACGTACGTCGGCGACGGCACGCGAGGGCTGCGGACCGGGCGCCTCGGTGATCTGACCGAGCTCACCCCGGGCACGGCGGGCACTGACTCCGGCGGGACCTGGTGGGCGTCCTCCGTCTGCGGGGGCCGGCCCGCCCTGCACGTGCTGTGGGCGACCTATCCGTACGACCGCATAGCCGCCGACCGACTGGAGACACTGTTCCGGGCGTACGTCGATGATGCGACCGAACGCCGCGGCTGCACCGAGGTCGTTCTACCCGATGCGGCGGACTTCGCACGGAGTTGAGTAGGTCCGGTCCGCACGGGCGCTGTCGGACCCGCCGGTTAGTGTCGCCCCTATGCCACCGGCCAAGAAGCGCCCCCGCGCCTACGACGTCTCCCGGACCAGGACCGCGGTCCTGGCCCAGTTCGCCCACGTACAGGCCGTCGTCCGTACCCTGACGCCCGGGCAGCTCGCTCTGCCCGGACCGGGGGAGTGGACCGTGCGGGACCTCGTGGCGCACCTGGCGGCGGTGCTGGAACGGGTCAGCCAAGGGTTGGAGCTGCCGGAGCCGGCCGGTGCCAAGCCGCAACTCACCCTGCTGGAGTGGCCCTTCTCCACAGCCGTACGGGCCGGGGGCAGCCCGGACGACGTCGGGCCCCCGGCCGAGGGTCACCCCGACCTCGACGCGCTGTACTCGGAGACGGCGACCCGGTTCACGGCACTGGTGCCCGCCGACGCCGGGGACCGGCTGGTGACGACCCGGGCGGGGACGATGCGTCTGGGCGACCTCCTGGTCACCCGCACCGTCGAACTCGTCGTCCACACCGACGACCTCCACCGGGCGACCGGACTCGACATCCCGTACGACCGTCAGGCGCTCGCCGCCTGCACCCGGCTGCTGGCCGACGCTCTCGCGGACAAGGCGCCGGGCGGCTCCGTCGAGGTGCGCGTCCCGCCCTTCGCCGTCGTCCAGTGCATCGGCGGACCCAAGCACACCCGGGGTACGCCGCCCAACGTCGTGGAGACGGACCCGCTCACCTGGATCCGGCTGGCCACCGGCCGTACGCAGTGGACACAGGCGCTGGAATCGGCGCAGGTCAGCGCCAGTGGCGAGCGGGCCGACCTCGCCCCGCTGCTCCCGCTGACGGGATGAAGGGAACCGGATCGACGGGTTGATCCGTCACATGGCCATGTACAAACAACGTATGGCTGTCAGCGTCCTGGCCCTCTTCACCCTCGCCGCCTGCGGTACGGAGTCGGGCTCCGGATCAGGATCCGGAGACGGCAGCGGCACCGTGCGGACGGACCTGTCCCTCAGCGGTGTCCACTGGAGCGTCTCCTCCCTGACCGTCGGCGGGGAGAAGACCACGGCTCCCGCGGGTGCGCACGTCTCCATCGACTCCGCTGGGAAGGCCACGGGCAATCTGGGCTGCAACCGCTTCACCGCGGACGTCCGCACCGACGGCGACAAGGTCACCGTCGGACAGGGCACCACGACCGGGATGGCGTGCGCGAAGGATGTCCAGGAGTTCGAGAACGCGATGGGCAAGGCGTTCCGTGGCGAGCTCAAGGCCGCCGTGGCTGGCCGGAGCGAGGAGAAGACCCTGACCCTGACCACCGCACAGGGTGATTCCATCGCCCTCACGTCCGAGCCCTCGGCCCCGCTCACCGGCACCAGCTGGAAGGTCACCGGGCTGGTGTCCGGCAGCGCCGCCTCCTCCCTGCCTTCCGGCACGGAGAACAAGGCGCACTTCACCTTTGCCAAGGACGGCTCGGTGGAGGGGAATCTCGGCTGCAACTCCTTCCACGGCAAGGCGGCGGTCTCCGGCTCGAAGCTCACCTTCGGGCCGCTCGCCTCCACCCGGAAGATGTGCGCGGGCCCCGAGATGGAGCTGGAGCGCGCACTGCTCGGTGTGCTGGAGGGCACGACCACCTACGAGATCGATCACCGTTCCCTGTCCATCAAGGCCGGGAGCGGCAAGGCGCTCGATGCCTCCGCCCCGGCGGCAAAGGACTGACCCGCGGCTGTCCCTTGAGGCCCGGTCCTGTCCGCTATGCCCTGGTCCGGTCCGTCGTCCCCCCGGACCGGACGGGGCGTGGCAATCTGCCGGACCGGCTCGCTGAGGGACCCTCCGGAGGGGGCACCCGCCTCCGGGCGGGGTTTCCCGGTGTGAGGCTCGCCACGAAACGAGCGTTCGGCCACCGTTCGCCCGGGCAGCCGTCCCGGCTCACCGAGTGCCACGAGCGGGGCGATCCCGTTGCCGTGCCGCACAGTCGCCCGACCCGCCGGTAACCGGCGCCCATCCCTTGCGTCGACCGCCCTGAGGCCCTTCACGGGGCCGGACGGGGTGGGACGGGGCGGCCGTCTTGATCACGGAAAGTGACCGACCGGTGCCGGTTCGGACCCTCTCGGGAGGCGCCCCGTCGTCACCCCGGTGGCTTCTTCAGGAGGGTCACCCAATTCGGACCGGTGGTCGATCTCGCCTACACTCGGTGGCGTGCCTCGTGGTGATGGACGACTCAACCACGACCTGCTCCCCGGAGAAAAGGGCCCCCAGGACGCTTGCGGCGTCTTCGGTGTCTGGGCTCCGGGCGAAGAGGTCGCCAAGCTCACCTATTTCGGACTGTATGCCCTGCAGCACCGTGGACAGGAGTCCGCGGGCATCGCAGTGAGCAACGGGTCCCAGATCCTGGTCTTCAAGGACATGGGACTGGTCTCGCAGGTCTTCGACGAAACGTCTCTGGGGTCGCTCCAGGGCCATATCGCGGTCGGCCATGCCCGCTACTCCACCACCGGTGCCTCGGTGTGGGAGAACGCGCAGCCGACGTTCCGTGCCACCGCGCACGGCTCGATCGCCCTGGGCCACAACGGCAACCTGGTCAACACGGCCCAGCTCGCCGAGATGGTCGCCGACCTTCCTCGCAAGGACGGCCGGGCCACCCAGGTCGCGGCGACGAACGACACCGATCTGGTGACCGCGCTGCTCGCCGGCCAGAGAGATGACGACGACAAGCCGCTCACCATCGAGGACGCCGCCGCAAAGGTGCTTCCCGAGGTCAAGGGCGCCTTCTCGCTGGTCTTCATGGACGAGCACACCCTCTACGCCGCCCGTGACCCGCAGGGCATCCGCCCCCTGGTCCTCGGCCGGCTCGAGCGTGGCTGGGTGGTGGCCTCCGAGTCCGCCGCCCTCGACATCTGCGGTGCCAGCTTCGTCCGCGAGATCGAGCCGGGCGAGCTCGTCGCCATCGACGAGAACGGTCTGCGCACCTCTCGCTTCGCAGAAGCGAAGCCCAAGGGCTGTGTCTTCGAGTACGTCTACCTGGCCCGCCCCGACACCGACATCGCCGGGCGGAACGTCTACCTCTCCCGGGTGGAGATGGGCCGGAAGCTGGCGGCCGAGGCCCCTGCCGAGGCCGATCTGGTCATAGCGACGCCGGAATCGGGAACCCCCGCGGCCATCGGCTACGCCGAGGCGAGCGGAATTCCGTTCGGTGCCGGCCTCGTCAAGAACGCCTATGTCGGCCGGACCTTCATCCAGCCCTCACAGACCATCCGGCAGCTGGGTATCCGGCTCAAGCTCAATCCGCTCAAGGAAGTCATCAAGGGCAAGCGCCTGGTGGTCGTCGACGACTCGATCGTCCGCGGCAACACCCAGCGGGCCCTGGTGCGGATGCTCCGTGAGGCGGGCGCCGCCGAGATCCACATCCGGATCTCCTCCCCGCCCGTGAAGTGGCCCTGTTTCTTCGGCATCGACTTCGCGACGCGTGCCGAGCTGATCGCCAACGGCATGTCGGTCGACGAGATCGCCACCTCCATGGGTGCCGACTCGCTCTCCTACATCTCGATCGACTCGATGATCGAGGCCACCACGATCGACAAGCCGAATCTCTGCCGCGCCTGCTTCGACGGTGAGTACCCGATGGAGCTGCCGGACCCGGAACTGCTCGGCAAGCAGCTGCTGGAGACCGAGCTGGCCGCCGGGCCCGCCGCGACCGCGGCGGCCGACGCGCTGCGTCGTCCGTGACCCGGACCGGCCCGCGCACTCCCCTCCAGCCCCGTATTCCGACACGAAAGATCCCGGGCAATGTCTGAGACAACTGGTGCTTCCTACGCTGCGGCGGGCGTCGACATCGAAGCCGGTGACCGCGCCGTCGAGCTGATGAAGGAGTGGGTGAAGAAGACGCAGCGCCCCGAGGTCGCGGGTCTCGGCGGCCTCGGCGGATTCGCCGGCCTCTTCGACGCCTCGGCGTTTCTGCGTTACGAGCGCCCGCTGCTCGCCTCAGCCACGGACGGCGTCGGCACGAAGGTCGACCTGGCCCGTCAGATGGGCGTGTACGACACCATCGGTCACGACCTCGTCGGCATGGTCGTCGACGACCTGGTCGTCTGCGGCGCGGAGCCGCTGTTCATGACCGACTACATCTGTGTCGGCAAGGTGCATCCCGAGCGTGTCGCTGCCATCGTGAAGGGCATCGCCGAAGGCTGCGTCCTGGCGGGCTGCGCCCTGGTCGGCGGCGAGACCGCCGAGCACCCGGGCCTGCTGGGCCCGGACGACTTCGACGTCGCGGGTGCCGGTACGGGTGTGGTCGAGGCCGACCGTCTGCTGGGCCCGGACCGTATCCGTAAGGGGGACGCCGTGATCGCGATGGCGTCGTCCGGACTTCACTCGAACGGGTACTCGCTCGTGCGCCACGTGGTCTTCGACCGGGCGGGCTGGACCCTGGACCGACAGGTCGAGGAGTTCGGCAGGACGCTCGGCGAGGAGCTCCTGGAGCCGACCAGGATCTACTCCCTGGACTGCCTGGCACTCACCCGCACGACCGAGGTGCACGGCTTCAGCCACGTCACCGGCGGTGGCCTGGCCAACAACCTGGCCCGGGTGATCCCCGACGCGCTGCACGCCACGGTCGACCGCTCCACCTGGGCGCCCGGTGCCGTCTTCGACCTGGTCGGCAAGGCCGGGCAGGTCGAGCAGCTTGAGCTGGAGAAGACGCTCAACATGGGTGTCGGCATGATCGCGGTCGTGCCGGCCGACTCGGTGGACGCGGCTCTCACGACGCTGGCCGACCGGGGTGTCGATTCCTGGGTCGCCGGCGAGATCACCGAGCGCGGCGATCACGCCACGGGTGCTGAGCTGACCGGCAGCTACGCACGGTAGAACGCCGTCCTGACCGGCGGTCCGGCACACCGCAGGGCCGCCGGTCGGTGCCACCCGGCGGGTCGTCGGTGAGCATGCCCGTTCCGTTCGGAGCGGAACAGCGCAGAACCGGGCAGCATGGAAAAGAACAGCACAAAACCCGGTCCGGGCAGGCCCGGACCGGGTTCATGTGTCAGCGCGAGGTCAAGCGCCGCGGCGCTGTGACGACGGACCGGACTGGCCGTCCTCGTCCGCGTCCTCGTCGTCGTTGTACAGATCCGCGTACTGTGCGTACGGGTCATCTTCCTCGTCGTCGTCCTCGAACGGCTCGGCGTTCGGTGGTTGACTCGAAGGCGATGCGCCCAGCTCATTGGCCAGACGCGACAGGTCAGTCCCGCCGCTGCTGTACTTCAGCTGGCGGGCGACCTTTGTCTGCTTGGCCTTTGCCCGGCCGCGCCCCATGGCTCGACCCCCTCGGTGACGGGGCTCGACGGCCCCAGAGTCTTGACACGCGTTCATGTTTCAGGACGGACTCTCAAGTGAGAGACCGCGCCCGTGGCTTTAACGGTACCTGCTTCCTCGGCCATACGGTACGCCGCCCGCACCACGCGCCTCCGTGCAGGACCGCAGAGGAGCCCGTCCTCGCTGGTCAAGCCCGATTTTAACCTCTTCTGGACGGCCGACCCGCCGACCGGAGTGAGTCTTGTCTCCCTGGCCCCGCGGGGGGCCGCCGGCCGCCTTCCGCCCCGTGGGGCGGGGCCTCCGCCGCCGGGCTGACCGCACAGCCCGGTGACGGAGGCCCGACACTGCGGTGACGTGTCAGTGACGGCGGGCGTCCGCCATCCGCTGTTCGGCGATGCGGTCGGCCGCCGCCGCCGGCGGAATCCCGTCCGCCTTCGCACGTGCGAATATGGCCAGCGTGGTGTCGAAGATCTTCGTGGCTTTGGCCTTGCACCGGTCGAAGTCGAAACCGTGCAGCTCGTCGGCGACCTGGATCACGCCACCGGCGTTCACCACGTAGTCCGGGGCGTACAGGATCGACCGGTCGGCCAGGTCCTTCTCGACACCCGGGTGTGCCAGCTGGTTGTTGGCCGCGCCGCACACCACCTTGGCGGTGAGCGCGGGAACGCTCTCGTCGTTCAGGGCGCCGCCGAGCGCGCACGGGGCGTAGATGTCGAGCCCCTCGGTGCGGATCAGAGCGTCCGTGTCCGCGGCCACGGTGATGTCGGGGTACAGCTCGGTGATCGTGCGTACGGATTCCTCGCGCACATCCGTCACGACGACCTCGGCACCGTCGCTGAGCAGGTGTGCGACGAGGTGGCGGCCGACCTTGCCGACCCCGGCAACGCCGACCTTGCGGCCGCGCAGCGTGGGGTCGCCCCACATGTGCTGGGCGGAGGCCCGCATCCCCTGGAAGACGCCGAACGCGGTGAGGACGGAGGAGTCGCCCGCGCCGCCGTTCTCGGGGGACCGGCCGGTGGTCCAGCGGCACTCCCCGGCGACGACGTCCATGTCCGCGACATAGGTGCCGACGTCGCACGCGGTCACGTAGCGCCCGCCGAGCGACGCCACGAAGCGGCCGTAGGCCAGGAGCAGTGCCTCGGTCTTGATCAGCTCCGGGTCGCCGATGATCACGGCCTTGCCGCCGCCGTGGTCGAGGCCGGCCATGGCGTTCTTGTACGACATGCCGCGCGACAGGTTCAGCGCGTCCGCGATCGCTTCCTCTTCGGAGGCGTACGGGTAGAAGCGGGTCCCGCCGAGGGCCGGGCCCAGAGCGGTGGAGTGCAGGGCGATGACGGCCTTGAGGCCGCTGGCGCGGTCCTGGCAGATCACCACCTGCTCGTGGCCACCCTGATCGGAGTGGAACAGGGTGTGCATTACATCGGCAGGTACACCAGGTACGCCGGTCACATCGGTCACTGTGGTGACTCCCAAGTACGAAGCGGCGGAGAACCCTCCTGAAGGTGGGGAGGGTCCGGACGGAACGGCACCAGCCGGTCCGGTCTGGCAAGAGCGTAAGTCCTCGTGACACGTAGATCTGTTCCCCTGACCGGGATCACCCCCCTGTGGAGTACCGGCGTGACACGATTTACGCATGTCGGTGGTGTCTTCGGTGCTCGTCCCTTACGCGTCCTACCTGCGGGTGTACGAACCGCTCGCCGCCTTCCGTGAACCCGAGCGGGGGCACTGGACGCGTTACGCGCAGCGCCCGGTGCTCCCCACGGCCCAGGACGAACTGCGCCGCTCGCTGGCGGACTTGGTGCCGACGCCTCCGGTGGCGGTCCCGGTGCACGAGAGCGCGGACGCCTTCGTCGCGGTGGTCGACGGGGTGATCTGCGTCTGTCCGTGGCGGACCCGGATGCGGGGCTGGCTGGCGCTGGGTGAACTGGGGGGTCTGTTTCCGGCCACCGTGCTGGACGCGGTGCTGCCCGCGGTGGTGCGGGGGCAGGCGGCGGCCGACCACGAGCGATGGGCCGAGCGGAATCCGGACGCCCGGCCCTGGATCCGGACCACGGTGTGGCATGTGCCGGTGCGCTGGTTCGTCCTGTTCGACGACGAGGAGCGGGAGTACGTCGTCGGCGCAGACGGAGGCCGGCTGCTGCGCTACAGGACCCCGATGGTGCAGGCTCGGCGCAGGCTGGCGAGGGCGCTGCGGACGCTGCGGGAGACCGTCGACGAAGGACCGCTGACCGAGGGGCTCGTCGAGGTGGGGCGCTGGCTGGAGGAGTTCCATCCGCGCGGCATGGTCGAGCTGGACTACGGCGGCCTGGTCCACGCACTGAGCGACGAGCAGCTCGCCGCGGACCGGTCGGCGGCGGATGTGGCCGAGGGCATCGAGGCGCTGCGTTCCGGCGACAGCGATGCGGCGGGTGTCGCGTACGGGCGCCTCGCCGACCGTTGGCGGGCGGTGCGTGACCTACAATCCTCCAACTAGCCCGAACCGGTGTGAATTGGAACGCACCGTCGCATAGAGGGGCTATCGCCAGGGAATAGACATCCTGTGAGGTGTCCGACATCCGGGGGCGCCCAGAGAGCCCGGCGGAGGTGAACGGGGATGCACTGAGGGGACTTGACGGGCTGTGAACCGGTTCCGGATGTGATGCGTGTGACAGGTGGGGCAGGATGCCGCTCGCGTGGTCCGGGACCTACGTCCCGAACCGGGCCTTTGCCTCAAGCGTGACGGACAGCACTTACGGGGCCCTTGCGCCCTTCCCTACTCCTCATGCCAAAATAGGACAAGGAGTTCGGGGAGGACTCTGTCCGCCCAACTATGGGTGGACTGCTCAGTATTGCGAGCTATGGGGGGTCTGATGACTTCTGACGACTCCTGGTTGTCCTGTGACTGATCGTTACTGGTGCGTGACTGTCCGCTATGGCATGGTCCATCGGCTTCCGTCGCTGATGAACACCTGGGAGGGCAATTCCATCGGTTTGGCCGACGTGGCTGGACTGATGGTGTAGTTGTAGTGCCGAGGACAAGCCGTTCGTCCTATAACCGACTCGGCCCGCGTCTGCCATTCCGGGCAACGCGGGTCAAGGTGCAGAATTTAGAGGAAAGAACCGAGAATGTTCGGTTCTCCCGAGGAGGCCGCTCATGACCGCTCGCACCCCTGATGCCGAGCCGCTGCTGACCCCGGCTGAGGTTGCCACGATGTTCCGCGTGGACCCGAAGACGGTCACTCGCTGGGCAAAGGCGGGCAAGCTCACGTCCATCCGCACGCTCGGTGGGCATCGCCGGTACCGCGAGGCAGAGGTCCGCGCACTGCTTGCGGGTATTCCGCAGCAGCGCAGCGAGGCCTGACACACCCCTGTCGCCGCAGCCACAACAACAGGGCACTGACGGGTCCCCCAGCCCCCGGTGGCCCCACACATAGCACTGCACGACGGGCGCCCGCCCCAACGGGCACCGAACCTGTGACATGCGGGTACGTCGTTCGATCGCGCTGGACTCCGCCGGGTCCAGCGCGATCTTTTTGTGCCCGGGAGGAGCGGGGGCGGTCCGGCAGGGGTCCACATGGCGTGTGCGGAGCTGCCCAGAGGGTCCCCTTCGCCGGCGTGTGCAGAGCTGCCCGAGGGTGCCCGAATGGCCTGAGCGGCTGCCTGAACCAGCCGACGGGTCGGTTTGTGTGGGGTCGCGTGTGAGTGCGCGCGGGCCTGTTCGGGGCTGTTCGCCCGGGTCCCGGGTGTCGTGGGGCAGCTCGGGTGGAACGGTCCGGGATGTACTTCCGAGGTGGTGCAATTGCACATATTAAATTCGGCAGTTGTAGGGAGTGCGTAAGATCCCCCCTGCGAAAAACTGTTGTGGTGACTCCCGTCACACCGGTGAACTCTTGCCAACTACGAGCCTGCCACTGCGAGGGGGCGCCCGGCTGCGGCAGATGGTCATGTCGCGGAAGGACTTTCGCCCCCGGGGTGACCCCGCGGGTGGTCCCCGGCCCGCTCTGTACGGCGGTCCGCGCCGGCCCCGTCGTCGGCCGCCGCAGGCCGGGTAGCAGGGGGCGCCGCTCCGGCGCCCCTCGCGGGGGTGTCGGTGGCGGCCCCAGGGGCCGGCGGCGGCTCGGCCGCGGCTTCGGCATCCCGGGGCGCGTACGGCCCCTGTGGGGCCGTCAGGGGCTCCATGGCGAGTCGCAGCAGGCGGTAGCAGATCGGGCAGTGCGGGGTGAGGTGGCGGTAGCCGGACGCGGCCGCCAGGTGGGCGCGCAGCAGCGCGCGGGTCTCGTGCCGTGCCGTGGGCGCAGACATGCGTGCGGCCTCCCGGTGGACCCGGCCGCCCCGCGAGGGAACAGGGACGGACTCCGTCCTACGGAGTTACCCGCGGCAGGGGGCGGGAGTCAAGACGCATGAAAGCCCGGATCCAGGGGATCCGGGCTTTCATCTACTGCGGTCCTGACGGGATTTGAACCCGCGGCCTCCACCTTGACAGGGTGGCGAGCACTCCAAACTGCTCCACAGGACCTCGTTTTCGCTTCCTGCCTCGCGGCTGGCTGCGAAGACAGACTCTACAGGAGGTCTGCGGGCCAGGTCGAACTCACTCACCGTGCGGGTGTCATTACGGCACCGTGGGGGGCGGGTTCACGGAGCAGCCGCGTCGATGGCCTTCACGATCCGCTTGTCCGAGACCGGCTGGGCGGTGCCCAGCGCGTGCGCGAAATAGCTCACCCGCAGCTCCTCGATCATCCAGCTGATGTCCAGGACCTCCTGCGGCACGGGCCGCCCCTGCGGCAGCTGTTCGAGCAGCCAGGCGTACTCGTCCTGCATCTCGTGGACCTTCTCCATGCGCGTGGTGTCGCGCTGGACGTTCGTCGGCATCTGCTGGAGCCTGCGGTCCGCGGCGACCAGGTAGCGCATCAGGTCGGGCAGTCTGCGCAGCCCGGTCGCGGTGACGAACCCGGGCGGCACGAGGCGGGCCAGGTGGTCCCGTACGTCCGTCACGTTGTTGATCAGGACCAGGCTGTTCGTCGACTTCAGCCGTCGCTCGCAGGCCTGCCAGGCGGCCAGGATCTGCTGCACCTGGCCGATCGTGCGGACGGTGAGGTCCACGAGGTCGGCGCGCACCTTGTCGTAAAGCTTCCGGAACGAGGCCTCGTCCCAGGCCGGCCCGCCGTGCGCGGCGATGAGCCGGTCTGCGGCCGCCGTCGCGCAGTCGTCGAACAGCGCCTGGATGGAACCGTGCGGATTGCGGGACAGCGCCAGCTTCTGCTGGTTGGTGAGCTTGTCCGAGGCGAACTTGGCCGGGTTCACCGGGATGTTCAGCAGGATCAGCCTCCGGGTGCCCCGCCACATCGCCTGCTGCTGCTCGGCCTGCGTGTCGAAGAGCCGTACGGCGACGGTCGTGCCCTGGTCGACGAGTGCCGGGTAGGCCTTCACCGGCTGCCCGGCCCTCCGGGTCTCGAAGATCCGGTCAAGGGTGCCGATGGTCCAGTCCGTGAGGCCCGAACGCTCGATGGACTCGCCCGAGGGGCCCGCAGTGGCCGCCGCGGCTTTGGAGAGGGCCTGACGGGCCTTCGGGCGCAGCTGGATCTTCAGCGCCTCCAGGTCCTTGTCCTCGGCGACCTTGCGGCGCCGTTCGTCGGTGATCCGGAAGGTGATCTTCAGGTGGTCCGGGACCCGGGACAGGTCGAAGTCGTCGGCCGTGACCGGGACGCCGACCATCCGCTGGAGCTCACGGGCGAGTGTGAACGGCAGGGGCTCCTGGAGCGGGACGGCCCGGTCGAGGAACTTGTCCGCGTAGTTCGGTGCCGGGACGTAGTGCCGGCGGATCGGCTTGGGCAGCGAGCGGATCAGCTCGGTGACCACCTCCTCGCGCAGGCCCGGAATCTGCCAGTCGAAGCCCTCGGAGGTGACCTGGTTGAGCACCTGGAGCGGGATGTGGACGGTCACGCCGTCGGCGTCCGCGCCCGGCTCGAACTGGTAGGTCACCCGGAACTTGAGCTTTCCCTGCCGCCAGGAGTCGGGGTAGTCGTCCTTGGTGACCGCCGAGGCCTTCTCGTTGATGAGCATGGAACGCTCGAAGTCGAGCGCGTCCGGCTCGTCGCGGCGCTTGTGCTTCCACCAGGAGTCGAAGTGCGCCCCGGAGACGATGTGCTCCGGAATCCGCTGGTCGTAGAAGTCGAAAAGCGTCTCGTCGTCCACGAGGATGTCGCGGCGCCGGGCGCGGTGCTCCAGCTCCTCGACCTCGCCGAGCAGTTTGCGGTTGTCGTGGAAGAACTGGTGGTGCGTGCGCCAGTCGCCCTCGACCAGAGCGTTGCGGATGAACAGATCGCGCGACGCCTCCTGGTCGATGCGGCCGAAATTGATCTTGCGCTGGGCAACGATCGGTACCCCGTAGAGCGTGACCCGTTCGTACGCCATCACCGCGGCCTGGTCCTTCTCCCAGTGCGGTTCGCTGTAGGTCCGCTTCAGCAGGTGCTGGGCGAGTGGCTCGATCCACTCCGGCTCGACCTTCGCGTTGACCCGCGCCCACAGCCGGGACGTCTCGACCAGCTCGGCCGACATGACGAAGCGCGGCTGCTTCTTGAACAGCGCGGAGCCGGGAAAGACCGCGAACTTGGCGCTGCGGGCGCCCAGGTACTCGTTCTTCTCCGTGTCCTTCAGCCCGATGTGCGAGAGCAGCCCCGCCAGCAGCGAGGTGTGGACCGCCTGCTCGGGCACACCCTCGTCGGCCTTGGGCTCCTCGACGGTGATGCCCATCTGCTTGGCGACCGTACGGAGTTGTGTGTAGATGTCCTGCCACTCACGGATCCGCAGGAAGTTCAGGTACTCCTGCTTGCACATCCGGCGGAACGAGGACGAGCCCCGCTCCTTCTGCTGCTCGCGGATGTAGCGCCAGAGATTCAGGTATGCCAGGAAGTCGGACGTCTCGTCCTTGAACCGGGCATGGTTCTGGTCGGCCTGCGTCTGCTTCTCCGAGGGCCGCTCGCGCGGGTCCTGGATGGAGAGCGCCGCGGCGATGACCATGACCTCACGGGCGCAGCCGTTGCGGTCGGCCTCGATGACCATGCGGGCCAGGCGCGGGTCCACGGGCAACTGGGAGAGCTTGCGGCCCAGCGGGGTGAGGCTCTTGTGCGCGTCCTTCTCCTGCGGGTCCAGCGCGCCGAGCTCCTGGAGCAGCTGCACGCCGTCGCGGATGTTGCGGTGGTCCGGCGGGTCGATGAAGGGGAACTTCTCGATGTCGCCGAGGCCGGCCGCGGTCATCTGGAGGATGACGGAGGCGAGGTTGGTCCGCAGGATCTCGGGGTCGGTGAACTCCGGGCGGGTCAGGAAGTCGTCCTCGGAGTACAGCCGGATGCAGATGCCGTCCGAAGTACGGCCGCAGCGGCCCTTGCGCTGGTTGGCGCTGGCCTGCGAGATCCGCTCGATCGGCAGCCGCTGGACCTTGGTGCGGTGGCTGTAGCGCGAGATGCGGGCGTTGCCCGGGTCGATCACGTACTTGATGCCGGGGACGGTCAGCGAGGTCTCGGCTACGTTCGTCGCGAGGACGATGCGGCGTCCCGTGTGGCGCTGGAACACGCGGTTCTGCTCGGCGTGCGAGAGGCGTGCGTAGAGGGGGAGCACCTCGGTGTGTCTGAGGTTGCGTTTGTTCAGGGCGTCCGCGGTGTCGCGGATCTCCCGCTCCCCGGACAGGAAGACCAGGACGTCGCCCGGGGCCTCGCCCGACAGCTCGTCCACCGCGTCGCAGATCGCGGTGATCTGGTCCCGGTCGGAGTCCTCGGCGTCTTCCTCCAGGAGGGGGCGGTAGCGGACCTCCACGGGATACGTCCGCCCGCTGACCTCCACGATCGGCGCCTCGCCGAAGTGCTGGGCGAAGCGCTCCGGGTCGATGGTCGCCGAGGTGATGACGACCTTCAGATCGGGGCGCCTGGGCAGCAGCCGGGCCAGGTAGCCCAGCAGGAAGTCGATGTTCAGCGACCGCTCGTGGGCCTCGTCGATGATGATCGTGTCGTAGGCGAGGAGTTCACGGTCCGTCTGGATCTCGGCCAGCAGGATGCCGTCCGTCATCAGCTTCACGAAGGTCGCGTCCGGGTTCACCTGGTCGGTGAAGCGGACCTTCCAGCCGACGGCCTCGCCCAGCGGGGTCTTCAGCTCGTCGGCCACCCGCTCGGCGACCGTACGGGCCGCGATCCGGCGGGGCTGGGTGTGCCCGATCATGCCCCGGACGCCGCGCCCCAGCTCCATGCAGATCTTGGGGATCTGCGTGGTCTTGCCCGAGCCGGTCTCACCGGCGACGATCACGACCTGGTGGTCGCGTATCGCCTCCAGGATCTCGTCCTTCTTCTGGCTGACCGGAAGCTGCTCCGGGTACGACAGGGCGGGCATCCGCGCGGCGCGTCCTGCGAGCCGCTCGGCTGCCTTCCCGGCCTCGGCCGAGATCTCGTCCAGCACGGACTGGCGGGCCTCGGGCTTGCGGATGCGGCGGGCACCCTCGAGACGACGGCCGAGCCGGTGCGCGTCGCGGAGCGGGAGCTGCCCGAGCTGGGACTGGAGATCGGCGAAGGAAGTAGACATACGGACCCCAGGATCTCACCCGGGCACGAGGAGTGGCGAACGTATTTCGTCCGTGCCGCGTCACACCCCTCACGAGGAGCGGCCCTGCGGCGGCCCCCGGTGACCGAACGGGAGCGGGTGCTCACAGGACGTACCATTCCGGGCAGCTGATCACCTGTCACTGTACGAGGCGTATCCCGCTCGTCCGGCCGCAGACCCCGCTCGTCCCCGTACCCGCACGGAGCTCCGCATGCCCTCGCCCCCTCGCCCCTCGCCCGCCGCGAAGAAGCCGTCCTCCACGACGAAGCCGGTGCTTCTCGGCCTCGTCGTGCTTCTCGCGGCCGGTCTGCTCGGCTTCGTCTCCTACCGGGCGACCGCCCCGGACCCCGCCTCCGACACCCCGGCCTCCGCCACGACCGCCGGAGCGGACTCGGACGTCTACCGGGAGCTGGCGGAACTCGCCCGTCGCGACGCCGGCGACAAGCTGGCACAGGGCCGCACCGACGCCCCGGTCGTCCTCATCGAGTTCGCCGACTTCCAGTGCGGTTACTGCGGGAAGTTCGCCCGGGACACCGAACCCGAACTGATCAAGAGGTACGTCGCCGACGGCACCCTGCGCATCGAGTGGCGCAATTTCCCGCTCTTCGGCGAGGCGTCCGAGGCAGCGGCCCGCGCCTCCTGGGCGGCAGGCCGGCAGGACCGCTTCTGGCCCTTCCACCGGGCCGCCTACGCCGAGGACGCCAAGGAGAAGGGCTTCGGCAAGGACCGCCTCAGGGCTCTCGCCCAGCAGGCGGGTGTGAAGGACCTCGACCGCTTCGCGCGCGACACCGACAGCGCGGCGGCGACCGAAGCGGTCCGCGAGGACCGGGAACAGGCCTACGGGATCGGAGCGACGTCCACCCCGTCCTTCCTCATCAACGGCCGCCCCCTGGCCGGAGCCCAGCCCCTGGCCGTGTTCACCCAGGCCATCGAGGCCGCGGCGGCGGAGGAAGCGAATGTCAAAAACGCCGGGGAACCCGCCGAGTGACCCCGGACATCGGCTACTTCGCCGCCCTGCTCGGTGGGCTGCTGGCCCTCGTCAGCCCGTGCAGCGCCCTGCTGCTGCCGGCCTTCTTCGCGTACTCGGTGGACTCCGCCGCACGGCTCCTCGCGCGTACGGGCATCTTCTACGCCGGTCTCGCCACGACCCTCGTCCCGCTCGGGGCCGCGGGCTCCTATGCCGGCCGGCTCTTCTACGGGCACCGTGACGCGCTCGTCCTCGGTGCGGGCTGGCTGATCATCGGGCTCGGAGTCGCCCAGATCGCCGGGCTGGGCTTCGCCTCCCGGCGGATCGCCGCCCTCAGCGGCCGGATCCGGCCCACGACCGCCCTCTCCGTCTACGCCCTGGGCGCGGTCTACGGGCTGGCGGGCTTCTGCGCGGGCCCGATCCTCGGCAGTGTCCTCACTGTGGCGGCCGTCAGCGGCAGCCCCGTCTACGGCGGACTGCTGCTCGCCGTCTACGCGCTGGGCATGGCCGCCCCGCTCTTCGTGCTCGCCGCGCTCTGGGAACGCTTCGACCTCGGCCGCCGGGCCTGGCTGCGCGGCAGGCCGCTGCGTGCCGGCCGCTTCGAACTGCACAGCACCTCGCTGCTCTCCGGCCTCTTCTTCATCGGGCTGGGAGTGCTCTTCCTCGTGTACGACGGGGCGACCGCGCTGCCCGGACTCCTCGACGTGGACGACTCGTTCGCCGTCGAGCAGTGGGCCCGGCGGCTCGGCGAGCGGGTGCCGGACGGTGCGGCGCTGACAGTCCTGGCGGCGGTGGTGCTGCTCGGACTGGCCGTGCAGGCGGTGCGGCGGCGGCGTAACGGCTGAGCGGAAGGGGGATGCGGCAGGGGATACGACAGGGGACACGACGAAAGCCCCGTCCGTGGACGGGGCTTTCGGGTGGTGGCTGGGGCCGGGATCGAACCGGCGACCTATCGCTTTTCAGGCGATCGCTCGTACCAACTGAGCTACCCAGCCACGCAGCTCATACGGGCTGCAGCGGTCCTGACGGGATTTGAACCCGCGGCCTCCACCTTGACAGGGTGGCGAGCACTCCAAACTGCTCCACAGGACCAAGCTAGTGTGCGAGACAAGTCTCGCACACTAGCTTGGTC
>NZ_MAPV01000127.1 GCF_001700505.1 Streptomyces mutomycini | reverse complement strand
GCCTCCCGCACCCGCGCCCCCCGTCCCGGAACCGGAACCGGAACGTGCGTCGCCGCGGCCCACCGTGCGCCCCGAACCACCGGCCCCGGCTCCCGTAGCGCTCCCCGCCTACCGAAAGCCGGCCGGCAAGGCACCACGGACCGGGCCTTCGCTGGTCTCGCTCACCCTTCTGATCACCGCTCCCGCCGTCTTCGCCGTAGCCGTGCTACGGCCCCGCTCGTCCCGCTGACCGAAGAAGGGAACCCATGTCGGAATGGCTTGTTCTGACCATTGCGATGGCGTCGGCATGCGCTGTCGTCCTGACCATCGCCGTCCTCAGCAACCGCCGCCTGGCCGAGGACGACGACCCCTCCGAGACGCCTGACGTCATCGAGTACATGACGATGATGATCGGCGTGGTGTACGCGATCGTGCTCGGACTGGCCATCGCCGGCGTCTGGGAGGGCCGTAGCGCCGCCCAGGAGTCGGTACGCCTCGAGGCGCAGGCGCTGCACGAGGTGAGCGCACGGTCGGCCGTCTACCCGGCCGAGGTCCGCGACCGGATCCGCGCGGACGTCGACGCGTACGTGTCCCATGTGATCGGCGACGAATGGAGGTCGATGACGGATCACGGGAGTCTCACGGAGGAGGGCACCAGACTTCTCGACCGGGTGCGGGCCGATGTGACGGAGTACAAGCCACGGACGGACCACGAAGGGCAGGCGTACCAACCGCTGGTGGACCAGGTGGCCGCAGTCGACGACGCGCGTGGGTCCCGGGGGCAGAACGCGGGTGCGACCATGCCGGGCGTCGTCTGGTTCGGCCTGATCACCGGGGCCGTGGTGACGGTCGGGCTGATCTTCACGCTCCAGATCCGCAGAACCTTCCGCGAATTGCTGCTGGCCGGTCTCTTCAGCGTCCTGATCGCTTTTCTGCTCTTCCTGATCTGGGACTTCGACGCCCCGTTCGGCCGGGGCATCTCGGCGACCACGGCTCCCTTCGTGGATCTGTTCCCGCACACCACGGGCCGATAGGAGCGCACCCACCCCGTGCTGTCCCCCGGCAGGTCCGCCGGCCGGGGGACATGACTGCCCCATTCGCCGGACACCGATCGCGGGTGATATGCGGCGCTTCTACCGTTTCGGGCATCGGGGTGCATCCATGCCTCGCGGAAATCCGTTCCGCGGCTGCTCCTCGGGACCCGGAGGATTCACCATGCGCGCGATACGTGTCGCACCCGTCGCCCTGCTGGGCGCCGCCGCCTGCTTTCTGATGGCACCGGCCGCATCCGCCGATGCGCTCAACGGCGGTACGTCCAACCCGTTCACGCCGACCATCACTCCGTCGAGGGTCGCGCCGGGGGGCCAGGTCACTCTCGGCGCCATGGGGTGCACCAGTGACGCGACCGCGTTCTCGGGGGTGTTCGACACGACCACCATTCCGAGCGGGAGGTCGGCCACGGCCACGGTCGACCGGGACGCCAGACGCGGTGCGGTCTACGAGGTGACCTTCCGCTGCGGCACCACCACACGGTCGGCCAACCTGACCATCACCAGCGGTGCCACCAGCTCCCCCACCACCACCCCGACCACGGCCCCCACTACCAGCTCCACCGCCACTCCCAGCGGCGTGCTGGGCGGTCTCGGGGGAAGCGTCGACACGATGGACCCCGCGGAGATCGCGGCCGGTTCCGCACTGGTGGCGGTCGCCTCGGCGGGCGCCTTCTACGTTCTGCGCAAGCGCCGTACTGGCCGTCAGCACTGACGGTCCGGCAGTACCGCATACGGCCACACGACAGTCGCCCCGGGTCCTGATCCAGGACTCGGGGCGACGGGCGTATCGGGCCGTCAGGAAGGTTCGACGTGTCAGATCGCCGCATTGCTCATCCGGCGGCGGACGAGGAAGACGGCACCGCCGACGGCTGCCGCCGCGACAAGACCGCCACCGACCTGCATCTCGACGGAGCTGGGGCCCACCGAGCCGCCGAGGCCGCCCTGCGCGCCCCGCGAGTGGAGCACGGTGAAGCGCGCCGTCGCGACCGACGGGTCGCCACCGTTACCGCCCTGGCCACCATTGCCGCCGTTGCCACCCTGGCCACCGTTGCCGCCACCGTTGCCGCCCTGGCCCCGGTCGCCACCGTTGCCGCCCTGGCCGCCGTCACCTCCGTTACCGCCCTGGCCCCGGTCATTTCCGTTGCCACCCTGCCCCCGGTCGCCGCCGTTGCCGCCCTGGCCGCCATTGCCTCCGTTGCCGCCGCCGAAGTTGTTGTCGCTGTCGTTGCACCTCACGGACAGGCTGTACTGGCCGGGCGTCGCGTTGTCCCGGATACGCGCCGTGGCGTAGCCGACCCGGCCCGGCGAGAGGTTCACCGTCGGGAAGGCGTTCGACCACACCCGGCCACCGGAACGCCCGCAGCCCTCTGCGCTGACCTGCATCGTGGCGCCCTGGAAGACCGAGGACGGGTTGACGGTGACATTGGTCGGGAAGTTGCTCGGGTTACTGCCCGGGCCGCCGCCGGCGGCTGCCAGCGGGGCAGCGAGCCCGACCGCCGCGAAGGCGGTCGCGGTCACCGCGAGAGCGCGTGAAGCACGCATCTTTGAACCTCCAGCGGGAAGCGCCCCGGAGTCATGCCCTCCGGGATCAGTCGACGAGAACGCATCCCATGACGAACCCTCACCAGATACCGCACATGTCGCATGTCGGCACTGCTCCACCCCGGTGAGCCGACACGCCGTCGGCCGGGCACGCGATCTGACGGAGCCGCAGGTCACGGAGCGTCAGAAGTTTTATCGGCTCATTACTCCGAAGAGAAGGCACCGTCGGAGGGGCCCGATCGGCCGCCACCCGTTCGCCCTCCCCTGATCGCCGCGGCGCGGACACCCGCCTAGCGTGGCGATGTCGCGACGAAGGGAGAACCATGGGCCGGGACCAGTGGGGCACCGGGCGGAGCAGACGCACACCGTGGGGCGCGATCGCCCTGGTGATGCTCACCGGGCTCGCTCTCATGCGCAACGGCGTGGAGACGTCCCCCGGGCCGCCGCAGCCCGCCGCCGCGGCTTCGGTGGCCGGACCGCGGGACACGGGAGTGTCCGCCCCGGTGGGGGGCGAGGCCGTGGAGCCGCTCGCCTACGCCCCCGCAGCGCGCATCCGGATTCCGTCGATCCAGGTCGACGCGCCCGTCGTGGATGTGAACCTGGACCCGGCCGGCTGGATCGAGGCACCCCCCGCCCAGGACCCGAACCTCGCCGGCTGGTACCAGAACGGCATCGCCCCGGGCCAGCGCGGGACCTCCGTGATGGTCGGTCACGTCGACAACCTCGCCGGTCCGGCGGTCTTCTACGGGCTGGGCTCCCTCGACAGGGGCCAGGAGATCGAGGTGTCCCGCTACGACGGCCGGATCGCGGTGTTCGAGATCTACGGCGTCGAGGTCTTCGCCAAGAACGACTTCCCCGGAGCCCGGGTGTACGGCGACACCGGGCAGGCCGAACTCCGGGTCATCACCTGTGGCGGCGGTTACTCGAAGGCCGACGGGTACGACGCCAACGTGGTCGTCTTCGCCCGGCTGGTCGAGACGCGATAGCCGGGACGGGCACCTGACGCCCGCGGTCAGCTGCGGTGCGGGACCGTAGGACGGTAGCCCCGCTCGATGAGCGCCGGCAGGTACCGGCGCAGGGCGGCCACGCTCTGGGACCTGTTCCCGCCCGCGTCGTGCGACAGCACCACGACGCCGGGCGCCGCGCCCTTCTCGACCCGGCGGACGATGGTGTCGGTGCCCGGCGTGGTCCAGTCAAGTGTGTCGACGGTCCAGGCCATCGGCTCCATGCCCAGCGCCGCACCGATCTCGAATGAATTTCGGTTCCAGGCGCCGTAGGGGGCCCGGTACCAGAGCGGGGGGCCTCCCAGCGTCCTCTCGATCACCTCGCTGGTGCTGCCCAGCTCGTCGCGGATCGCGCCTCGGGAGAGCTTCGGGATCAGCGGGTGCGACCAGGAGTGGTTACCGACCACATGTCCGTCGCCGGCCATCTCGCGGAGCAGGTCGGGGTTGTCGGCCGCCATCTCTCCGCAGACGAAGAACATGGCACGCACGCCGTATCTGCGGAGCGTGGCAAGGATGTCCGGGGTGTAGCGCGGGTCAGGACCGTCGTCGAAGCTGAGCACCATGGCGTCGCTCCCCAGTTCGGGCAGTTCCTCGAACGGACGGGTGCGCACGGGCGGGGTGGCGGGCCGGAAGCGGGGCGGTGCGGTCGAGGTCATCGGCCGCAGCCGGTAGGCGCCGGGAGCAGCCTGTGCCCTCGACGGAGGTCCGGCGGCCGGAGCCAGGGGCTCGCCGCCGGGGCGCACGGGCGTCCCGGCCGGATCAGCCGCGATCATGTGCACCGCGGTGGCGGCCCCCAGTGCGAGGGCGAGGCGCAGCACGGTGCGCCGTTCTGCTGGGGTCCGATCATTTTTCATGACCAACTGCTCGCACGGAGTCATGTCCACTCCTGCCGCCGACACCGGACAACGAATTTTTTGCACCCATTGGACGGAGCGCCCCGGCGCGGACACCCAGGGCCCCGTGTGGAGGCGCACCGGGCACGTCCGGCGGGAGCGACTACCCTCAAGGCCGTGACAGACCAGCAACAACACCGGTTCGAGCGCGGCACGGACGGTCCCAAGGTGATCGTCGCGGGAATCGACGGGTCCGAGTCCTCGATGCGGGCCGCGGCGTATGCGGCGGGCCTCGCCCGTCGGCAGAACGCGATGCTCGCCCTCGTCTACGTCCAGCCGGTGATGTCGGCCGGCGCCGCTCTGGGAGTCCCGGTCGCCGAAACCACCGGGGAGGTCGCCGAGGGTCTGGTGAACGAGATCCGGACCGCGACCGAGCGGCTCAAGGACATATGGAACGTCCGCTGGGAGTTCCACACGTTCCCCGGCGACCCCTACAACGGCCTGGTGACCGCGGCCGACGAACTGAAGGCGGACGCCGTGGTCGTGGGCGCGTCGGAGTCCGCCGGGCACCGCTTCATCGGATCGGTCGCGGTCCGGCTCGTGAAGGCCGGGCGCTGGCCTGTCACCGTCGTGCCGTAGCGCCCACGCGGGAGCCGGGCGTCACTTCCCGGCGACGAGACCGTCCTGGGCCGCACCACGGCTGAGGACCGCACGCTGGATCCGGTCGCGGATCTCGCGCAGACGGCCGCTTTCCCCTGCCGGGGTGGCGGCCGCGGCGCCCAGGTCCACGACGCGCCCCGCCCCGGGGTCGAACCACTGCGGGATGAATTCGGCCTTCTCGACGGTCCACCGCTGCCCGGCCTTCGCGGGCGGCCCGAAGGTGAAGCGGCCCATCGAGCTCTCGTTGGCGCGCCGGTCCCGGGCTCCTTCGTGGTTGACCATGGCGCCCGCGACCTGGTCCCCCATGCCGTACACGATCCAGGTGCCGTTGACCTTCTCGTACGCCTGCGGGACGTGCGCGTGGGTTCCGAGGATCAGGTCGATGTCGGGGCGTTCGCCGGTGCCGGAGGCCGTGAGTTCGCGGCCGAGTGCGAGCTGGACGTCGTCGGGGGCGTCCTGCCACTCGGTGCCCCAGTGCAGGGAGACGACCACCACGTCGGCGCCCGCCTTGCGGGCCGCCCTGGCGTCCGAGACGATCCGGTCCTTGTCGATCAGATTGACCGCCCAGGGCTGCCCGTCGGGGAGCGGGATGTCGTTGGTGCCGTAGGTGTAAGCGAGGTGGGCGACCTTCGCCGCGTCCTTGCCCTTGCCCTTGCCCGCCGTGAGCACGGTGGGGCGGGACGCCTCCTCGGGGGAGCGCGCCGATCCGGCGTGGGCGACGCCGGCGCGGTCCAGCGCGTCCAGGGTGCGTCCGATTCCCTGGGCTCCGTCGTCGAGGGTGTGGTTGGAGGCGGTGGAGCAGGAGTCGTAGCCGGTGGCGCGCAGGGCGGACGCCACCTCGGGCGGCGATTTGAACGACGGATATCCGGTGTAGGGGCCGCCTTCCTGGCCGTACGCCGTCTCCATGTGACAGATGGCCAGATCCGCACCAGAGACCGCGGGAGCGGCACCCTTGAGCATCGGGCGGAAGTCGTAGCCCTTGCCACCCGCGTCGGCGGCGGCCCGTTCGATGATCACGGAGTGCGGCAGGATGTCGCCCGAGGCCAGAAGCGTGAAGGTGCGCGCGCCCTCCGCCTTCCCGGCGCCCGCCCCGTTGACACCCGGCGCGTCGGCGTGGTGCCGCCCGGCGAATCCGGGGGGCGAGGACTGCTGGCCGGTACAGGCTGTTGCGGTGGCGAGCAGGCCGGCGACGGCGACCGCCGCGCCCAGTCGGATGCGCTTCGTCATCTGCACGACTCCCAATTCGGATCATTTCGACCATCCGAATACACATATATTCATACTGACTAGTCAAGGACAAAGGCGACGATGTACCTGAATCGGCCGTATCGCCGACTGCCGACCGTTCACCGCACCACTCGCCGCTCCGTGCGACCGCTCGGCGCACACCCCGGTGCACCGCCTGTTCCCCCGCGCCCTCATGCGTTCGTATACGCCAGGCAGGGAGCGAGGCGATGGGGCCTCTTCGGGAAGGGACGTTCACGATGACCACTGCGACAACCGATGAGCGGGCCCTCGCGGAACTGCAGCGGGAGCACGGGGCCGCGCTGTTCCGCTTCCTGCTCGGACTGACCTTCGGCGACCGGCAGCGGGCGGAGGACCTGTTGCAGGAGACGCTGGTCCGCGCCTGGCAGCACCCGGAGGCGTTCGACGCCCCCTACGACTCGATGCGCCCGTGGCTGTTCACCGTCGCCAGGAGACTGGCCATCGACGCGCGCCGCTCCCGCCAGGCCAGGCCGGCCGAGGTCAGCGACGTCGTACTGGAGGGCGCGCCCGCCCAGGAGGACACCGCGGACTCGGCGGTCCACGCCCTCGATGTGCGTGAGGCGGTGAGCACGCTCAGCCCCGAGCACCGCGCGGTGCTCGTCCAGATCTACTTCCGGGGGCTCAGCGTGGGCGAGACCGCGCAGGCCCTGGGGATACCGCCGGGCACCGTCAAGTCCCGCTCGTACTACGCGCTGCGGCTGCTGAGCCGCAATCTGCCCGGCTACTCGAGCAGGTCCTCGACGTTGAGCAGCGCGAGCAGGGACACCGCGTCCGCGACCTCCACGTAGGCCGCGGCACATGCCGCGCACCGCTGGAGGTGCCGGGCCACCGAGCCGCTCTCGGCTTCTCCCAGGGCATCGAGAACGTAGGCGCCCAGCAGCTGCCGCACATGCGGTTCGTCGCCGTGGTCGGCGGTCATCGCACCTCGAATCTCCCGACGGATCCTGCCCTTCTGCCCACGCGGGGCGCGTGCCCCCGGTTCAATGCTGCGTGTAGCCCGGTACCGAGTCGACGAAAGAGGCGAGACGGGATGCGTCCCGAACATCACGAGGAGACCGGTGGGGGCGGGCTGCTGGTCCCGATGGCCTGGATGTACTCCGAGTACATCGCCGACGAGGTGCTGGTGACCGGCGACCTGATGGAGCCGACGACGCTGGAGTACCGGGCGGGGCGCGACGCGCTGGCCCTGACGATCTTCCTGTCCGACGGGGCCGTCGCCGACGAGCTCCCCGTGGCGCGGGTGGACGAGCTGCGGCTGCTCACGGCGTACGGTGCCGCGTGGAGGCGCTGGGTCTGTGCCCGGCTGGAGGCGTTGCAGCGTCCGACCGCTCCGGCCGGGCGCCCGGATCCCGACCTCGCGATGGCGCGGGCCACCTGGCGGTGGCTGGAGGAGACCGAACTCCTGGCCGCGGACCTCGATGCGATCACTCCGCCACCGTGGGAGCAGGCGGACGACGGGGAGGGCGAGACGCAGGTGTGGACCCCGGCCTGGCGGCTGGGCCTGCCACTGGGGCATCTGGCCGTCCATCTGTACTGAGCGGCAGCCGCTCACGAACCGTGGACGCCCGCCCGGTACTTGGGAAGCCGCAGGGTGATCTTCATCCCTGCTCCGACTCCCGTCTCGATGACGAGCCCGTAGTCGTCCCCGTACACCTGGCGGAGCCGCTCGTCCACGTTGAGCAGCCCGATGCCGGTCGAGGTGCCGCCCTCGCCGCGCAGGATCTGCCTCAGGCGCTCGGGCTCCATCCCGGTTCCGTCGTCCTCGATGACGACCTCGGCCTCGGCGCCCGCGTCCAGTGCGCTGATCGTGACGCGGATGGGGGCGTCCTGCGCCCGGACCGGATCGAGGGGCCTGGGAAGGGTGGCGGCGCCCTCGAGGCCGTGCTTGACGGCGTTCTCGACCAGGGGCTGGAGGCAGAGGAACGGGAGCGAGACGGGAAGCACCTCCGGCGCGACCTGAAGGGTCACGGAGAGCCGTTCACCGAAGCGGGCCCTCACCAGCGCCAGATACTGGTCGATGGAGTGGAGTTCGTCGGCCAGGGTGGTGAACTCCCCGTGCCGGCGGAACGAGTAGCGGGTGAAGTCGGCGAATTCCAGGAGGAGTTCACGGGCCCGCTCGGGGTCGGTCCTGACGAAGGAGGCGATGGCGGCCAGTGAGTTGAAGATGAAGTGCGGGGAGATCTGAGCCCTCAGTGCCTTGATCTCGGCCTCGATGAGCTGCGTACGGGAGCGGTCGAGCTCGGCGAGTTCCAGCTGCACGCAGACCCATCGGGCGACCTCCCCCGCCGCCCTGGCCAGCACCGCCGATTCCCGGGACGCGTAGGCGACGAGCGTGCCGAGCACCCGGTGGTCGACGGTCAGCGGGACGGCGACGGCCCAGCGCAGCGGGCAGTCGACGTCGCCGCAGTCGCTGTGGAAGGCGGTGTCCCTGCCGCTGGCGAGGAGCCCCTGGACATGGCCCATCACGTCCTGGCCGTGGTGGTCCCCTTCGCCGTCCCACACCAGCACCTGGTCGCGGTCGGTGAGGCACAGGGCGTCGGTTCCGAGCAGTGAACGCAGCCCGCGGGCCGCCTTGCGCGCGCTCTCCTCCGTGAGCCCCGCGCGCAGCGGCGGCGCCGCGAGGGACGCTGTGTGCAGGGTCTCGAAGGTGGCGTGCTCCACGGGTGTGCCCACGTCGCTGGTGCGCACGGGACGGACGGTGCGGCCCAGGAGGAAGCCTGTGCCGAACAGCAGCAGGACGACTACGGCGATGACGGCGACACCGGCCCCGGTCACCGCACGCGCCCCGAGGTCAGCGCTTCCGGCAGATGGAAGCGGGTCATGGCCGCGTTGGTGCCCGGCGGTATTTGTCCCGGAGTGGCCAGGGAGACCAGGATCATCGCGAGGAAGCCGACCGGTACGGACCAGACGGCGGGCCACGCCAGCAGGGCGTGCGGCCAGCCGGGCGGGCGCACCGCGCCGCTGACGGTGATGGCCACGGACAGCAGCGCGGAGCCGCCGCCGAGGAGCAGCCCGGCGATCGCACCCGGCGGGGTGAGCCGGCGCCACCAGATGCCGAGGACGAGCAGCGGGCAGAAGGACGACGCGGAGACCGCGAAGGCCATCCCGACGGCGTCGGCCACCGGGACCCGGCTGACGACCAGCGAGCCGGCCAGCGGCACCGCGATGGCAAGGACGGTGGCCAGCCGGAAGTGGCGTACGCCCCGCGAGGGCAGGACGTCCTGGGTGATCACGCCGGCCACCGCCATGGTGAGCCCTGACGCAGTGGACAGGAACGCGGCGAACGCTCCGCCCGCGAGGAGCGCGCCGAGCAGGTCACCGCCGAGGCCGCCGATCACGCGGGCGGGCAGCAGCAGCACGGCGGCGTCGGCGTCTGTGCCGTGCATGAGTTCCGGCGCGTAGAGACGGCCCAGGGCGCCGTACACCGGAGGCAGCAGGTAGAAGAGCCCGACCAGTGCGAGGACGGCGACGGTGGTGCGGCGGGCGTCGCGGCCGTTGGGACTGGTGTAGAAGCGGACCACCACGTGGGGCAGGCCCATGGTGCCGAGGAAGGTCGCCACGATCAGTCCGTATGTCGCGTAGAGCGGATGGTCGGCGCGGAAGACGGAGATCTGCTCGTCGAAGCTGACACGGGGGCGCCCGTCACCCTGCCAGGCGAGCACCAGGAAGATCGCGGGCACCAGCAGCGCGGTCAGCTTCAGCCAGTACTGGAACACCTGCACGAAGGTAATCGAGCGCATGCCGCCCGCCGCGACGGCCACCACCACGACGGAGGCGACGAGCACGTCGCCGAGCCAGCCCGGCGCACCGGTGAGGATCTTCAGGGTGAGGCCCGCGCCCTGGAGCTGCGGCACCAGGTACACCCACCCGGCGCCGACGACGAACACGCTGACCAGCCGGCGCACCTGGCGTGATTCGAGCCGCCCCTCGGCGAAGTCGGGAAGGGTGTACGCGCCCGAGCGGCGCAGCGGAGCGGCGACGAACACCAGCAGCACGAGATATCCGGCGGTGTAGCCGACCGGGTACCAGAGCATGTCGGGACCGTGCACCAGTACCAGGCCCGCGATGCCGAGGAAGGAAGCGGCCGAGAGGTATTCGCCGCTGATCGCCGCGGCATTGAGCCTCGGCCGTACGGTGCGCGACGCGACGTAGAAGTCGGAGGTGGTCCGGGATATCCGCAGACCGAAACCGCCGACGAGGACGGTGGCAAGGACGACGAGGGCGACCGCCACCACCGCCGACGGGTGGCCGGGTGCGCTCACGGTGCGGGGAGGCCTTCCACGAGTCTGGCGAAGTCGCGCTCGTTGCGCTCGGCCCTGCGCACGTACCACCAGGCGGCGAGGGTGAGCGGCGGACAGGTGGTGAAGCCGAGCACCGCCCACACGAGGACGTTGCTGTGCAGCGCCTCGAAGACCAGGGGCAGGGTTCCGGCCACGAGGGCGAGCACCGCGAACACGGTGAGCCCGGCGCGGAGCTGGCTGCGCATCAGGGAGCGGACGTAGGCGCCGCCCAGGGCGGTCTGCTCGTCGATCTCCGACTGGGCCCGGTAGCGGGGCAGCGGACGCACCCGGCGGGGCTCGCCCGTGACCACTTCGCGCCGGGGCGTGCTCTCTGCGGACATGGGCCCGGAGTGTAGGCGGCCCGGGGCCCGGCTGGGAAGGGCCGCCGTCGGGTAGAGCCAGGTCAGCGGCCGGTCTGCCGCATCAGGAGGTCCCGGAGGGCCCGGGTGTGGCGCCGGCTGACCGCGAGTTCCGCTTTCCCGATGCGGACGCTCATGCTGCCGGCGTCGAGCCGGAGTTCGTCGATCCGGTTCAGCGCCACGAGATGCCGTCGGTGGATGCGCACGAACCCCCGGGAGCGCCAGCGCTCCTCAAGGGTCGTGAGCGGCACCCGGACGAGGTGGCTGCCCGTCGCGGTGTGCAGCCGGGCGTAGTCGCCCTGCGCCTCGGCGTAGGCGATGTCGACGACGGGCACGAAGCGGATGACCCCGCCCAGTTCCACCGCGACCTGGTCGGCGGCCGTGTCGTGGACGGTAGCGGAGCGCTCACCGACCTGCTCGGCGACGCGGCGGACGGCCTCGGCCAGGCGTTCGCGGCGGACGGGTTTGAGTACGTAGTCGACGGCCTTCAGGTCGAAGGCGTGTACGGCGAAGCCTTCGTGGGCGGTGACGAAGACGATGAGCGGCGGTGCGGCGAACCCGGCCAGGAGCTGGGCGACGTCGAGTCCCGTCAGTCCCGCCATGTGGATGTCCAGGAACACGACGTCGATGGCCGAGGGGTCCTCGGGCCCGGCGTCCACGGCACCTCCGATACGGCGCAGCGCCTCGGTGGCGCCCGTGGCGCCCTCGGCACTCCGGATACGGGGGTCGGCGCGCAGGAGGTAGAGGAGTTCCTCCAGAGCGGGTTCTTCGTCGTCGACGGCGAGTACGCGCAGCATGAGGCCGGAGTTTATGTGCTGGACCGGCGTGATGGCATGAGCGATTCACGGGTTCGTCACGTACCGGAGAACATGCGTGCCGTCGAACTGCACAGAGACGCCGGAGCCTACGCGCTCGGGGTGCTGGGGGCTGCCGACGCCTGTCGTTTCGAGCGGCATCTGGCGGACTGTGCCGCGTGCGTGCTCCGGGTTCGGGAGTTCGGCGTGGTGGTGCACCACCTGGCGGCGTACGCACACGGGCTGCGGCCGGGATGCCTTCCGCCGTCCGCCCGGTGGCGGCGGTGACGCCGGCCGCTACTTGAGCAGGCGGGACAGCCGGCGGTCGGCGAGGGGCTTGCCGCCGGTCTGACAGGTGGGGCAGTACTGCAGCGACGAGTCGCTGAACGACACCTCGAGCACGGTGTCGCCGCAGACCGGGCAGGGCTGCCCGGTGCGGCCGTGGACGCGCATGCTGGTCTTCTTCTCCGCCTTGAGCCGGCCCGCGGCGACGCCCCGGGAGCGTTCGACCGCTTCCTGGAGCGTGGTGCGCATCGCGTTGTACAGATGCGTGATGTCGTCGTCGCCGAGGCTGGTGGTGAGCTTGAACGGGGACATCTTCGCGACGTGCAGGATCTCGTCGCTGTAGGCGTTGCCGATGCCCGCGATCAGCGACTGGTCGCGCAGAGCGCCCTTGACCTGTCTGCGGGCCCCGGCGAGCACCGTCGCGAACGCGTCCCGGTCGAAGGAGGCGACGAGCGGATCGGGCCCGAGGCGTGCCACCCCGGGTACGTCCGCCGGATCGTGCACCAGATGGACGGCCAGGCGCTTGGTGGTGCCCATCTCGGTCAGGTCGAAGCCGTCGCCGCCGGTGAGGACCGTCCGCAGCGCGAGCGGGCCCTTGCCCGGCCGTGGCGGGGTGGCGGGAAAGCTGTCCTTCCACTGAAGCCAGCCGGCCCGCGCGAGGTGGATGAGCAGATGAAGCTGCCCTGCCGTGATGTCGAGGAACTTCCCGTGCCGGGTCACGGAGGTCACGGAGGTGCCTTCGAGCGCGGTGGGAGGCGGGTCGTACGTCTTCAGGACGTTGATCGCGAGCGGCAGGACGCGGGCGATCTCCCTGCCGACCAGATGGTCCTCGAGGAAGTCCCGCAAGGCTTCGACTTCCGGCAGTTCGGGCATGACTCCAGCCTGCCGCAACGGCCCCGCGCATGCCTGCCGGACGCACGGCGCGTTCGTACGGCCGGTTCAGGGACCGGGCTCGCTCAGGCGGTAGACCCGCCGCGCGGTGCCCGCGAGGACGGACCGCTGTTCGTCGTCCCCGAGCCGGCCGATCAGCTCGCGTGACGTGCTCAGGACGTCGGCGTACCCGGCGGCGAGCCGGCACACCGGCCAGTCGGAGCCGAACATCAGCCGGCCGGGGCCGAAGGCGTCGATGACGGTTTCCGCGTAGGGCCGCAGGTCCTCGACGCTCCAGGACCGCGGGTCCGCCTCGGTGACCAGGCCGGAGAGTTTGCAGACGGTGTTGGGCAGCGCGGCGAGCGCCCGCAGTCCGTCGGCCCAGGGGTGCGTCGTGCGCCGCGCCACCGGCGGCTTGCCCGCGTGGTCGAGGACGAAGGTGAGACCGGGCAGCAGGGCGGCTGCACGGACGGCCGAGGGCAGTTGGCGGGGCCGGACGATCAGGTCGTAGGCGAGTCCGGCGTCGGCGACGGCCCGCAGTCCGCGCAGGACTCCGGGGCGCAGCAGCCACTCGGGGTCGGGTTCGCCCTGGACCTGGTGGCGGATTCCGACGAGCCGGCCGCCTCCGGGCAGGGCGCGGAGCGCGGCGAGGGTGTCGGCGACGTCCGGTGCGGTGAGGTCGGTCCAGCCGACGACGCCCGCGACGAGCGTGCTCCCGTCGGCGAGCGCGAGGAGTTCGGGGGTCTCCTCGGCGACGGTGACCGTCTGGACGAGGACGGTGGCGGCGACGCCGGAGGCACGTGCCTCGGGCTCCAGCTCGGCGAGCGTGAAGGTACGGCGGATGGGGGCGAGTTCCTCGCCGGTGATCCACTCCTGGTCGCGCACCGCGAGGTCCCACACATGGTGATGGGCGTCGATGACCTGCTCGGAGGCCATGTCAGAGCAGCCCTTCCGCGCGCAGGTCGGCCCAGAGGGCGTCCGGGACCGGATTTCGCAGCTGGGCTGCGGCGTCCCTCACCTCGTCCGGGGAGCGGGTGCCCACGAGGACGCCCGCGACGGCGGGGTGGCGCAGCGGGTAGTGCAGGGCCGCGGCGCGCAGCGGGACACCGTGCCGCTCGGTGACGGCCCTCATCCGCACGGCGCGCTCCAGGACGGCCGCGGGCGCCGCGGTGTAGTCGTACGTCGATCCGGGCCGCGGGTCGGCGAGCAGCCCCGAGTTGAAGACACCTCCGACGACGACGCTGCGGCCCCGGGCGGCCGCCTCCGGCAGCAGGGTGTCGAGGGCGCTGTGGTCGAGGAGGGTGAAGCGGCCCGCGCAGAGGACGGCGTCGACGTCGGTCTCGCGCAGGAAGCGGGTGAGCATCGCGGTCTGGTTCATGCCCGCGCCGATGGCACCGACCATGCCCTCCGCGCGCAGCTTCTCCAGCGCCGGGTAGCCCTCACGGAAAGCTGCCTCCCCGTGGTCGTCGGGGTCGTGCAGATAGACGATGTCGACGCGGTCGAGGCCGAGCCGGCCGAGGCTGTCCTCGACGCTGCGGCGGATGCCGTCGGCGGTGAAGTCCCAGCGGCGCCGGTGGGTGTGCGGCACGGCGAACCCCTCGGACAGTCCGTTACGGGCCGCCGTCTCCGCGGGAGGCAGCGGATCGAGCAGGCGGCCCGCCTTCGTGGACACCGCGTAGGAGCCCCGGGGCCGGTCGCGCAGCGCCTCTCCTAGACGGCGTTCGGACAGCCCGAGACCGTAGTGCGGTGCGGTGTCGAAGTAGCGGACGCCCTCGTCCCACGCCGCGCCGACGGCGGCGGCGGCCTGCTCGGGGCCGACCTCCGTGAACAGGTTGCCGATGGCTGCCGCACCGAAGGACAGTTCGGTGATCTCGACCGTGCTGCGTCCGAGCCTGATGCGCCGCATGCTTCTGCCGCCCCCGCCGGTGATCCCTGATGGTCCGTACAGGACTATTCATCGGATCAATCGGCCGCGTCAACAGGATCCGGCGGATCGGCCCTCACGCGGGAGCGGGCACCGTGGGCACGAGTGCGTGCAGGTCGTGCAGCTCCTCACCAACCGCGGAGGCCAGCCGGTCGAGATCCGGCAGCGCCTTCCCGTCGGCCACCAGTCCGACCTGTACCCGTCCGCCGTACGTGGAAAGGGCGACGGCCAGTGACTGCCCACGGGCCAGCGGCGCCATCGGGAAGACGGCGCGCAGCGGGCAGCCGCCGAGCGAGAGTGCCGACCGGGGCAGGGGCACGCTGGTGACCAGGACGTCGAAGAGCATCCGGGCCGCGCTCCCCGCCAGTGGCGCTCCGAACCGGTGTGCCAGCGCGGGCAGCTGGTCGGCCAGTACGGCGACGGCGCCCGCGCCGCGCAGCGGTCCCGCCGACTTGTTGCGGTCCATGCCCGTGCGCACGAGGCGCAGCCGTTCCCGGGCGTCGGGTTCGGTGACGGGCAGCCCGAGCAGGTAGGCCGAGAGTCTGTTGCCGGTGGCCGCCCCACCGGGCCGGCGCCGGGAGACTGGGACCAGGGCTCGCGGGTCGGCGCCGGGGAGCGGGTCGCCCCGTTCGAGCATCCACCGGCGCAGCGCACCGGCGACCAGGGCGAGCAGCACATCGTTGGAGGTGCCGCCCTCGGTGCGCCGGATGCGCTGCACCGCTTCGGCGTCGAGTTCGGCGGTGGCGAGCCGCCGCGTGCCGCTGGAGCGCGCGGTCAGAGCCGTGGTGGCTCGCAGGTCGAGGCGGCTGGCGCGTACGACGGAGGCGCCGACCCCCAGCGCCCGGCCGACTTCCCCGAGCCGGCCCATCGCCATGCCCGCCGCCTCGTACGGGCCGGGCAGCCAGGAGCGGGGCGGTACGGGCGGCCGTCGGCGCACCGTGCCGCGGCCGGCACCGGCGGAGGCGATCTGGTCGAAGATGCCGGCGCCGATGGCGACGGCCCGCATCCCGTCGGCGAGCGCGTGGTGCAGCTTCACGAGGACGGCGAACGGGCCGTCCCCCGGGCTGCCGAGCAGGTACATCTGCCAGGGCGGCAGGCCCCGCCCGAGCGGCCGCTCCATGAGTTCACCGGCGAGCCGGGCCGCCTCCGCCATGAAGTCGCCCTCGGGGAGCACGACCCGCCTGACGTGCCGGTGCACATCGAAGTCCTTGTCCGTGAACCAAGCTGCGCCGCCGACGGGCAGCAGGACGTCACGGACCCGCATCCGCAGCCGGGGGATGGCGGCGGCCCGCGCTCCGAGCAGTTCGAGCAGGTCGTCCGGGGCCACGCCTGGTACCGGGTCGAAGACCGCGAGGGCGCCGAGGTGCATCGGATGCGCCTCGGATTCGAGGTGCCAGAAAGCCAGATCAAGCGGTGCCAGAAGCTCGGTACTCAACGGGGCCTCGCGTCGTCGGCGGCGGAACGGCGGGATCGCAGTCAATCCCACAGGGCCGGTTACGGTCAATCATGGACATGTTACGTACTGTTACAGTCTCGCGCGGCCTCGGCCGCGGCGCTACCGGTGCTCCGGGATCAGGAATTCGCACCACACGCATTTGCCGTTGCCCCGGGACTCCACTCCCCAGATGTCGGCCAGTCGGTCGACGAGCATGAGCCCGCGGCCCGAGACTCCGGACTCCCCCGCGTCCCTGCGGCGCGGCAGCGCGCTGGAGCGGTCCTCCACGTCGACGCGGAGGCGGCGTTCGGATCCGGTGAGCACCCGGATGGTGAGGATGGCGCCGCCGTCGGTGTGCATGAGCGCGTTCGTGATCAGCTCGTCGGCCGCGAGCTCGACCTCGTCGGCCCGGTCCTTCGCCCCCCAGGCACGCACCGCCGCCCGGATCATGTGGCGGGCGGAGGTGAGCGCCTCCGGGTCGTTCTGCGCGACGTGCTGCTGGAGCCGGCCGCCCGGGTGGGGGGCGTGGGCGGCGTCGCGGCGCAGCAGCAGCACCGCCATGTCGTCCTCGCCCCCGCGCTCGTCGACCACTTCGCAGAGCCGGTCGGCCAGTCGCTGGAGATCCTGCGGACCGTCACGCACCGTGGAGGCCAGCAGCCGCGTGCCTTCGTCGAGGTCGGTGCCGGGCAGCTCGACCATGCCGTCGGTGAAGAGGACCATCGTCTGGCCCGGGTCCAGATCGACGGTGCTGACGGGGTATTCGAGCTGACCGAACTCCGCGGACAGACCCAGCGGCAGCCCGCCTTCGACCGGCAGTTTGCGGCAGCTTCCGTCGATGTCCCGCAGGGCCGGGTCGACGTGCCCGGCCCTGACCATCTGCACCACACCGGTGGTCAGGTCGGCCTCCGCGTAGGTGCAGGTCGCGAAGCGGTCGGTGTCGAGTTCGTGGAGGAAGACGGACGCCCGCGCCATGACCGTGGCCGGGCTGTGGCCTTCGGCGGCGTAGGCGCGCAGGACGATCCGGAGCTGGCCCATGACGGCCGCGGCGTGCGTGTCGTGCCCCTGTACGTCACCGATGACGGCACCGACCCGGCCGCCGGGCAGCGGAATGATGTCGTACCAGTCCCCGCCGATGTCCCTGCCGAGCCGTGCGGAGCGGTAGCGGACGGCGACCTGGGCCCCCGGGACCTCGGGGATCCGGCGCGGCAGCATCGCCTGCTGGAGCCCTTCGGCGAGGTCGTGCTCCTGCTCGTAGAGCATGGCCCGCTGGAGGCTCTGGGCGATCGAACTGCCGAGAGCCACCAGCAGGTTCCGCTCGTCACTGGTGAAGCCCGCCTTGTTGCCGTAGAGGAGTCCGAGTGCGCCGATCGGGCGCGCCTGGGCGATGAGCGGCATGTAGGCGGCGGCGGTGATGCCGAGGTGGCTGATGTGCGGCCACAGGAGGGGGTAGGAGGTCGCGAAGTCCTCGGGTGTCTCGATGAAGCGCGGCGTGAGGGTGCGGATCACCTCGCTCATCGGATACGGCTCGTCCGTCCGGGTGTAACGGGTCCCCTGCACGTACGCCCCTTCGGGGCCGTCCGCCACCAGATGGATGCGCCCGGCTTCGAGCAGCCCCATGACCAGGCTGGTGGCACCGAGGTTGGCGAGGCCCCGGGAGCTCTTGAGGACGTCGGTGACGTCCTTGACCGTCCGGGCGTGGGCCAGGGCCGCCGTGGTGCCCTCGACCAGGCTGGTACGGCGCCGCCGCTCCTCGTCAACGGTCCGGCGGGCTGTCGACTCGGCCAGTTCCTGGGTGGCGTCCCGGACGATGCCGATGATGCGGCGGGGCCGCCCGGTACCGTCGCGGCGGATGAACCCCTGGGTGTGGGTCCAGCACAGGGAGCCGTCGCGCTGGGTCCTGCGGAAGTACGCGCCGTAGTTGGTACGGCCGCTCTTGAGGGCCTGGGAGACCATGTCGTCGAGCCTGATCGCCTCGTCGGCGGGGACGCGCAGCGCGAGCGTCGCCGGATGACCGTCGTACTCCTCGGGACGCAGGTCGAACACATCGAGCGCGGGCTCGTCCATGTGCATACGGCCGCTGTCCAGGTCCCAGTCGAAGCTGCCCATTCGGTTCAGGGCGAGGCTGAGGTCCGGGTGGGCGGGCCAGTCGTCCGGGAGTGACAGGGCACCCGCTACCCGATCATCCATGTGCGCCACTCTGCCATTATTTGTCCGATTCCTCGACCGAACCCACGCCTTGAACACGTTCACTGCGCCCTCTATGCTCACCGCGACACGAATTGAACATGTTCAGTTCGATGAGGTTCCGTACGCGTGGACGGGGGTGGGCACGATGTCCGTACTGGTCGGGCTGATCGTGATGCTGGGCATGCTGGTGATCGTCCCGCTGGGCCTGGGGCTCGTCGGCGACCGCTCGCTCGAGCGGATACGGCGGCTCTGGCCGCTCTTCGCGGTGCCCGGCGCACTGTCCCTGTGGCTGCCGCGCGGTGGCGCCGCCGCCTCACTCGCGCTCTGCTACGCATTGGGGACCCTGCTGCTCGCCTCCCACGCACCCCGTCGCCTCGCCCGTACGCGCAGCGCACGCCCGGCGGAGGCCGCGCTGCTCACCGCGCTGGTCGCCCCTGCGGTCGCCGCGCTCGCCCTCGTCGCCGAGCGCTCCGGCCACGAACTGTTCGGATTCGGGCTCGGCATCCTCGCGCTGACCGTCCCCCACTTCCACTTCGCGGGTTTCGCCGCCGCACTCGTCGCCGGCCTCGTCTGCCGGGCGGAGGACGGCGCGGCAGGCCGGTTCGCCGCCCTGAGCGTGCCGTTCGGCACGCTGCTCGTCCTCGTCGGCTACTTCACCGGGGACCTGACCGAACTGGCCGGGGCGGTCGTGCTCACCGCGGGAATGTGGACGGTCGCCCTCCTGACCTGGCGCACCGTCCGCGCCGAGGGACAGGGCCGTCTCACCGGCGCTCTCCTCGCCGTCTCGGCCTGCGTGCTCGCGGTGACGATGGTGCTCGCGCTGAGCTGGGCGCTGGGCGAGGCAACCGGACTGCCGCACCCCACACTGACCTGGATGGCGTCCACGCACGGGCTCGGCAACGCGCTGGGCTTCGCTCTCTGCGCCCTGCTCGCGCGGCGCCGGCTCCAGGACCTCACCCGCACGAAAGGCAGGACCGCATGAGCAGCCTGACGTACCCCGAGGCAGGAGCCACCCTGCTCGGACCGCTCCCGGACGGCTACCACCATCTGCACCACCGTGCCGCGGTCGGCAGGGGCAGGGCGGACTTCGAGGCCGCCGGCGCCGCCGTCACCGAATGGCGCATGCACCGTGCCGCCGGCGCCGGGGTACGCGCCTCCGCCGGACGGGCGGCCGCGGGAGTCACCGTCGACGTGTCGGCGGGCATCGGCCCTCTCCGCGTCACCGCCCCCTGCTCGGTCGTCTGGACGGCGTACGAGAAGAACCGCACCGGTTTCGCGTACGGCACCCGGGCGGGCCACCCCGAATGCGGCGAGGAGAGCTTCGTGGTGGAGCTGGCGGACGACGGGACGGTGTGGTTCACCGTCACGGCGTTCTCACGGCCGGCCTCCTGGTACGCACGGCTCGCGGGTCCTCTGGTACCGCTCGTCCAGCACTGGTACGCACGCCGGCTCGGAAACGTGCTCCGCCGGACCGTGTCGGCCGCCTGACGGGCGGCATACGCCGGATACTGGAGGCGATGGAGTGGTTCACCGTAGACGGCTTCTGGCTGAGCAGGCTGATCTTCCAGCGCTCGCTGGCCGCCGTGTATCTGGTCGCGTTCCTCGCCGCGGCGCTCCAGTTCCGGGCGCTGATCGGCTCACGGGGCATGCTCCCCGTGCCCGAACTCCTGCGGCACACCTCGTGGCGGGCCGCGCCCGGTCTGTTCCGCCTCCACTACTCGGACCGCTTCTTCGCGCTGGTCGCCTGGACGGGCGTGGCGGTGTCGCTGGCCCTCCTGGCCGGTCTGGACGCGTACGTCCCGCTGGGCGCGGCGATGGCACTGTGGGCGCTGCCCTGGGTGCTGTACCTGTCGATCGTGCAGGTCGGCCAGGTCTGGTACGGCTTCGGCTGGGAGTCGCTCCTGCTGGAGACGGGCTTCCTCGCGGTCTTCCTCGGCAACGGCGACACCGCGGCGCCGGTGCTGGTGCTGTGGCTGCTGCGCTGGCTGCTGTTCCGGGTGGAATTCGGCGCCGGGCTCATCAAGATGCGGGGGGACGAGTGCTGGCGGCGGCTCAGCTGTCTGGACTTCCACCATGAGACCCAGCCGATGCCGGGGCCGCTGAGCTGGTTCTTCCACCGCCTCCCGAAGCCGGTTCACCGGGTGGAGGTCGCCGCCAACCACGTCACCCAGCTCGTGGTGCCGTTCCTGCTGTTCACCCCTCAGCCGGTGGCGAGTGTCGCGGCCGGGCTCATGGTGGTCACCCAGCTGTGGCTGGTGCTGTCGGGCAACTTCGCCTGGCTGAACTGGCTCACCGTCGTCCTCGCCCTGGCCGCGGTCGACTGGACGCCGATCACCGGACCGCCGCCGGAACAGCCCGGGTCGCCCCTCTGGTACGAGGTGGTGGTCATGGCCGTCACCGCCCTCGTCCTGGCGCTCAGCTACCGCCCGGCACGCAACCTCCTGTCCCGCCACCAGGCGATGAACCGTTCATACGACCCGCTGCACCTGGTCAACACGTACGGGGCCTTCGGGAGCATCAGCAGGATGCGGCTCGAGGTGGTGGTCGAGGGCACCGACGAAGCGGTGATCCACGAGGGGACACGGTGGCTCGAGTACGGCTTCCGCGGCAAGCCGGGCGATCCGCGCAGGCTCCCGCGCCAGTTCGCTCCCTACCATCTGCGGCTGGACTGGATGATGTGGTTCGCCGCGCTCTCCCCCGCGTACGCCCGCAGCTGGTTCGGCCCGTTCGTCGAGCGGCTGCTGCGGGGCGACCGGGACACCCTGCGGCTCCTGGGCCACAACCCGTTCCCCGGCGGTCCGCCCGCCCACATCCGGGCCAGGGTCTTCCACTACCGGTTCACGGACAGCCAGGAGCTGCGGACCACCGGGTGCTGGTGGCACCGGACCTACGTCCGGGACTTCATGAGGCCGGTGGCCCGGCCCGTTCCGCTTCGGCCGGGCGGGAGCGCCCCGGAGAAGCGGGAGGGCAGCCGGTGACACGGCGCACGCGATTCGGCCGGTGGCCGGAAAGAACCCCTGCCCCCGTCCTTGGACGGGGGCAGGGGCCGGGGCGCTGCTCGAAGAGGCGGGACGATCAGTCGATTCCGGGCAGGATGTGCGGCTCGGCCAGATCATCCTCGTAGCCGGCCAGCCTGATCGGTGCCGACCGGGCCCAGACCTCGATGTTCCGGAGCTTCTCGGGCCGGCGGGCCCGCTCTCCGGACAGCTCGGCCGGGCGCGTCTCGGTCTTCGTCATCTCAGGTGTCACCGCGGACTCCTTAGTGTCGCGTTCCCCGGGCGGTGGCGACGCTGCGGCTGGGAGAACCGTGTCGACCACCCTCTGCGGGGCAGGGGCAGAAACAGTTCGGTCGCGGTGGCGCCGGGTACGGGGTGGGACGGCGGCCTGCTTACAGACCTGTCCCAGGACGGCCGAGGAAGCTTCGTGGATTCCTTGGTGGCGTCCGTTCTCCTCAGACTAACCAAATGAGCGCCGTCCCGCTCGACAGAACGTGTGGCCTGGGTCACTTTCAGCCAACAGGACGGCGGCGGCCCGTTGCTCACGGGGTCCGCCGCCGCGCCCGCTGTCACCGCAAGTGGCGTGAGGGAGAGGAGAGACCGGAGGTACGAAGTCGGCCGGAGCTCACCAGCCCGCGGGCGCGTAGTCCTTCAGGAAGCAGCCGTACAGCTCCTCGCCCTGCTCCCCGCGCACGATCGGGTCGTAGACGCGTGCGGCCCCGTCGATGAGGTCGAGCGGGGCGTGGAAGCCCTCCTCGGCGAGGCGGATCTTGTCGGGGTGCGGCCGCTCGTCGGTGATCCAGCCGGTGTCGACCGCCGTCATGAGGATGCGGTCCTTCTCGAACATCTCCTGGGCGCTGGTGCGGGTCAGCATGTTCAGCGCCGCCTTGGCCATGTTGGTGTGCGGGTGTCCCGCCCCCTTGTACCCGCGGCCGAACACTCCCTCCATGGCGGAGACGTTCACCACATAGGTGTGGTCCGCCGCGGCCCGGGCCATCGCCGGGCGCAGCCGGCTGATCAGGATGAAGGGCGCCGTGGAGTTGCAGAGCTGGACTTCGAGGAGCTCGATCGGCTCGACCTCCTCGACGGTCTGGATCCAGCTGTTCGTGTCGTGGAGGTCGGGGACCAGACCGCCGGCGTCGATGGCGGTACCCGCGGCGATACGGGCGGGCGAGGCGGACCCGGTCACCAGCGCGAGGTCCGTGACGTCCTGCGCGCTCAGGCCCTCACCCTCCTTGCGGGCGGCGGGCAGGGCGGCGACGCGGTCGACGGTGCCGCTGCCGAACGTGCCGATCACCTGGGCGGCGGGCAGCTCGCCCGCGGGCAGCGGGGCGGACTCGGCGGAAAGCAGCTCGCCGTACGCCTCCGGGGAGCGGCGTACGGTCTGCGCGGCGTTGTTGATCAGGATGTCCAGCGGGCCCTCGGCGGCGACCGAGTCGGCGAGCGCGACGACCTGGGCCGGGTCACGCAGGTCGATTCCGACGATCTTCAGGCGGTGGATCCACTCGTCGCTGTCGGGCATCGCCTTGAAGCGGCGGATGGCGTCGTTGGGGAAGCGTGTGGTGATGGTGGTGTGGGCGCCGTCGCGCAACAGCCGCAGCGCGATGTACATGCCGATCTTGGCGCGGCCTCCGGTGAGCAGGGCCCGGCGCCCCGTGAGGTCGGTGCGCGCGTCGCGCCGGCCGCGGTTCTCCTTGGCGCACTGCTGGCAGAGCTGGTGGTAGAAGGCGTCCACCTCCACGTACCTGGTCTTGCAGATGTAGCAGGACCTGGGGCGCTGGAGTATCCCCGCGATCTCGGCGGTGGCCGAGGAGGACGGGAGGACGCCCTGCGTCTCGTCGTCGATGCGCTCGGCGGAACCGGTCGCCGTGGCCTCGGTGACAGCTTTGTCGTGCGCGGTCTTGGCTGCGCGCCGCTCCTGGCGGCGACGCTGCTTCACGGTGCGGTAGATACCGGCGGTCGCCCGCCGCACGGCGACGGCGTCGGGGTGGTCGACCTCGATGGTGTTGAGCTCATCGAGCACGCCCAGGCAGACGGCCAGCCGCTCCGGGTCGATTCCGGGACCGAACTCGTCGATACCGGGAGCGAACTCCTGGCTGTCCTCTGTCACCGTCATTGCCGTTCCTCTGTCACTCGTCACTCATGCCGCTGTCGGGCTTCGAAGTGGGGAGTGATCCGGCCGGGAGCCGGCGAGGGCAGGCGCGCACGGGCGGAATGCCCCGGTCAAGTCTGCCACGAGTCGTGCGTTGCTCCGTTCGGCTGCCTGCCCCCGGATCCCACCGGCAGGGAGGGAGCGGCACACGCCGGCGAGCACGACCGGCAGACACACCGCCGGCAGCGTCGCCCCGCTGACGCGAACCACCCGGACAGTCACAGAAAGTGATATCAGGCGGCCTCGTCCGGCCGTCCGGGAATCTCCACGAAAAAACTTCGGCATCCGGTGGCATTACTTCCGGATTAGCGGGCATGCGCTCGTCACTGCAGCGGACACCAGGGAGGGCGACACCATGACGGCCATGTCAGTGCGAACCACCGAAGCGATCGGCACGGCGGCGACGCGGTGCGGCGAGGCGGAGGCGGTTTCCGACACGGCAGCGCTTCCTTGGATCGAGGACGCCGGCAAGGTGGCCCCTCAGGACGCCCGGGCCATGTCGAAGCTCTTCTTCGACCGGCTCCAGGTCCTCGAGGAGGGTACGCGCGAGCACCAGTACGCGCGGAACACCCTGATCGAGATGAATCTCTCCCTCGTGCGCTTCGCCGCCTCGCGGTTCCGCAACCGGGGCGGTGACGACACCGAGGACATCATCCAGGTGGGGACGATCGGCCTCATCAAGGCGATCGACCGGTTCGACCTCTCGCGCGAGGTCGAGTTCGCGACGTTCGCGGTGCCGTACATCGTCGGTGAGATCAAGCGGTTCTTCCGCGACACGACCTGGTCCGTCCACGTGCCGCGACGGCTGCAGGAGCTGCGGGTCGAGCTGGCCAAGGCCAAGGAGCAGCTGTCGGCGAAGCTCGACCGCGACCCGACGGTCGCGGAGCTCGCGGCGCACCTCGACCTCCCCGAGGAGGAGATCATCGAGGGTCTCGTCGCCGCCAACGGCTACTCGGCCGGCTCGCTGGACACACCGAGCGCCGACAGCGAATCCGGCAGTGACCAGCGTGCTTACGCCGACGTCCTGGGCGAGGACGACCCGGGGATGGAGAGCGTCGAGAACCTGCACGCCCTGGCCCCTCTGCTGCGGCAGCTCGACGAGCGGGAGCGGAAGATCGTCAACATGCGCTTCGGGCAGGAGATGACGCAGGCGCAGATCGGCGCTGAGCTCGGCGTCTCCCAGATGCACGTGTCGCGCCTGCTGAGCAGGATCGTCCAGCGCCTGCGCACCGGCATGAGCGTCGAGGCCTGATCAACGGCTTGCGCACCTGACAACTGAGGCCCGGCCTGGTGCCGGGCCTCAGTCACATATGCTTCCTGCCGATACGGCCATGGGTGCGCCGTCCGTCGGAAGGGGTGGAGTGTGGCCGAGTCGCCGTTGGACACCTCTGCGCGTGTGCGAGAACTGAACGGGATTCCGGAGCAGCAGAGGGTACCGGCCTCCACCGACACGTCCGTGTGGGACGTCGACGCGGTCCTGCTCCTGGTCGAGGACGACTCAGGGGACGCCCTGCTGGTCGAGGAGATGCTCACCGACAGCGAGCTGGATGCCCCGCTCACATGGTGCAAGACGCTCGCCGAGGCGCGGCGGTTCCTGCTGGGCTGCCGCACGTCGGTCTGTGTACTGCTGGACCTGCATCTGCCCGATGTGCACGGCCTCGACGCCGTCCGTCAGCTGGTCGAGTCCGCCCCCGATGCGGCGGTCATCGTGCTGACGGGTCTGGACGAGTCGGAGACCGGGCTGTCCGCGGTGGCGCAGGGCGCCCAGGACTACCTCGTCAAGGGCCGGATCGATCCCGAGGCGCTGGGCCGCGCGGTCCGTTACGCCCTGCAGCGCAAGCAGGCCGAGCGGTCGGCTGCCGCGATGCGCACCAGCCGGCTGATCGCCCAGGAGAACGCCCGTCTGGAGCGCGCCCTGCTGCCGATCCCGCTGCTGCTGGACGACGGCTTCGAGGTGGCCGCGCGCTACGAGGCCGGGCGCGCCTACGGCCTTCTGAGCGGGGACTTCTACGATGTGGTGCAGACCGCCGACGGCGTGGTGCACGCGGTGATCGGCGATGTGTCCGGGCACGGTGCCGCGGAGGCCGCCCTGGGCGTCTGCCTGCGGGTCGCCTGGCGCACGGCCGTACTGACCGGTGTCTCGCAGCGCGAGAAGATCGGTCTCCTGGAGGGGATTCTCGTCGCCGAGCGTTCCGATCCCCATGTGTTCGCCACCGTGACCACGCTCGTCTTCCCGCCCGGCAGGGACAAGGTGTTCATCGCACGGGCCGGGCACCCCGGGCTGCTCCTGCGGCGCGGCACGGACGTCGACTGGGTGGAGCCCGACGCGGGGATGGCGCTCGGTCTCATGCCCGGCGCCGGCCGCTGGACGATCACCGAGCTGGAGCTCCTTCCCGGCAGTGAGCTGGTGCTGTTCACCGACGGCCTGTTCGAGGGGCGTACGGGGCCCACGTCCCGGCTGGGCGAGGACGGTCTGCTGGCCATGGCCGGCAGGTACGGAACCCTGGAACCCCGCGCGTTCGTCGACGCGCTGGTCGCCGAGGCCACCGAGAGTGCCTCTCCTTACGGCGGACTGGCCGACGACGTCGCCGTTCTTCATCTGGGCTGGAAGGCGAACTCATGAGCACCGCGGAAACCTCCTCCGGGCGGCCCGGCCGGATAGCCCGGCTGTCGGTGCAGAACTGGGTCCATCTGATCCTGGCCGGCTTCGTACTGGTGGTCTGCGGGTGCCTCGTCGTGGGCGGGCTCGTCCTGTCCCGCATCTCCGACCGGACGACGGACCTGGTGGACCGGATCCAGCCCGCCCGCTCCGCCTCGTTCCAGCTGCAGAACTCACTCCTGGACCAGGAGACCGGGGTACGCGGCTTCGCCCTCACCGGCGACACCTCGTTCCTCGAGCCCTACGAGTCGGGCATGCGGGCCGAGCGGGACCGGCTGGCCCGGGTGCGTGCGCTGCTCGGGAACGAGCAGCGGCACGGCGAGGACCTGGACCGGATCGAGAAGGCTGCCCGGCAGTGGCGGACCCTGCAGGCCGAGCCGCTGATCGCCGCGGTGCGCACGAGCGGGCCCACCGGTGCCTCCTCGGCTCCGATCCTGCGGAGCAAGTCGGAGTTCGACGCCCTGCGCACCCTGTACACCGTCCAGCAGCGCCATCTGGACGACGCACGCGACGCCGCCCGCGCCCAGCTGGATGACGCGCGCACCACTCGGGACCGGGTGCTCGTCGCTCTGGTCGCCGGCTTCGTGCTCGCCGTCATCTCGCTCAGTCTGCTGCTGCACCGCATGGTGGGCCGTCCGCTGGACGCGCTGGCCGCGGCGTCGGGGAAGGTGAGGTCGGGCGCCTTCGCAGGAAGGATCGAGGTCCGCGGCCCCTCCGACGTCAGGGCGGTGGCGGCGGCGGCCGAGAACATGCGTCAGCGTCTGGTCGCGGAGCTGGCCGAGTCCCAGGAGCGGGAGACGCTGCTGTCCGAGCAGACCGCGGAGCTGCGACGGTCCAATTCCGAACTCGAACAGTTCGCCTACGTGGCCTCGCACGACCTCCAGGAACCGCTGCGGAAGGTGGCCTCCTTCTGCCAGCTGCTGGACAAGCGGTACGGCTCGGAGCTGGACGACCGCGGCCGGCAGTACATCGACTTCGCTGTCGACGGTGCCAAGCGGATGCAGGTGCTCATCAACGACCTGCTGACCTTCTCCCGGGTGGGCCGGGTGCAGCAGAGCTGGAAACCCGTCGACCTCGAGGCGGCCCTGGACAGGGCCCTGTCGAACCTCACCCTGGCCGTGGAGGATTCCGGAGCCGTCGTCGTACGCGACGATCCGCTGCCGGAGCTGCTCGGCGACTCGACCTCGCTCACCATGGTGTGGCAGAACCTCGTCGGGAACGCCGTCAAGTTCCGCCGCGCCGACGTGCCGTGCAGGATCACCGTCGGGTGTGTCCGGGAAGGCGACGACTGGCATCTGACGGTCGCCGACAACGGCATCGGGATCGCGCCGGAATTCGCCGACAAGGTGTTCATCATCTTCCAGCGCCTGCACGCCCGCGACGAGTACGAAGGAACGGGCATCGGGCTCTCCCTCTGCCGTAAGATCATCGAATTCCACGGTGGCCGGATCTGGCTGGACCCGGAACCCGCCGAGGGCACACTGATTCACTTCACCCTGCCGGTGCTTCCTGAGGCACCCACACACACGACGGCGGAGCTGCTCGCCCCCGCCCCGCTCACCCCCCGGTCGGGAGACACCCAGTGAACGACGACGTCAAGCCCATCGAGGTCCTGCTCGTCGAGGACGACCCCGGCGACGAACTGATGACCCGTGAGGCGTTCGAGGACAACAAGATCCGCAACACCCTCCATGTGGTGCGCGACGGCCAGGAGGCGCTGGACTTCCTGTACCGCCAGGGCGAGTACGCCGACGCTCCGCGCCCCGACCTGGTGCTCCTCGACCTGAATCTGCCGAAGTACGACGGCAGGCAGGTGCTGGAACGGATCAAGACCGACCCCGACATGGCGCTGATCCCGGTGGTGGTACTCACCACGTCGTCGGCGGAGGAGGACATCCTGCGCAGCTACAAGCTGCACGCCAACGCCTACGTCACCAAGCCGGTCGACCTGGAGCAGTTCATCGGTGCGGTACGCCAGATCGACGACTTCTTCGTGAGCGTGGTCCGGTTGCCCCCACGTGCGTAAGATCTGGAGGGATCCCCCCGGAGTGGGATCTCTCGACGCGGGTAGACGAACGGCGAGAAGAGGTCTATGACCTCCCCTGCGGCGCCTTGGCTGGAGCACATGAACGAACAGGCCACCTCACGGTCGGACGCCCCGCTGCAGGGGTCCCCGTCCACGGAGGTTCTGCTCACCGCTGAGGTGTTCGACGGCGAGCCCGGATGCATCGCGCAGGCACGCGCGCTCGCCGACCGTTTCCTGGCGCGGCTGGTGGCGGAGTGGCTCGCGGTCCTCGGCGAGCACACCCGCAGCGATCTGATGCTGGCGGTCAGTGAACTCGTCACCAACGCGGACCGCTACAGCCATGGCCCGTACCTGCTGGAGCTGGAGGGCGACGCGCGGCGCATAAGCGTCACGGTGTACGACAGCAGCACGGCGCTCCCGGTGCTCTACTCACCCGATCCGGCCCGCCTCGGCGGTCACGGCATGGAGATCGTGGTCGCCCTCTGCGACCGGGTCACGGCCGAGCGGGTCCCCGTAGGCAAGCGCATCCGCGCAGAGTTCATGCTCAGCACCTGAACGGGCTCTCCGGCCTCCCCTCCCGGGGCATATGCCCGCCGCGACGGCGTTCCGTGCACCCGGCGCAGCGGGAGAACAGCACCGCGTGACCTCCGCGACGAACTTCTGAGCCTTCGGGCCAGGAGGACTACCGTCGAGAGGAGGACCCAGGAGGGATGGACGTACTACTGGAGCAGTACGCCGAATCGCCGCCTCAAGGACGACGACGCGGCGGCTCCGACGGGACATCGTGGTCTGCATGAGCTCCCTCGCGTTTTCCGTGCTGCTGTCACTGGTCTCCGCGGTCGCCTACGCGGCCGGCGCGATCGTCCAGGAGCGCGTGGCCGCGGCCGGTGACAGCCGCCCGTACGCACCGCTGCGCAACGGCGCCTGGTGGGTGGCCGTGGCGCTCAACGGTGTGGGAGCCGTGCTTCACGTCGTGGCGCTGGCGTACGGGCCGCTCAGTCTCGTGCAGCCCCTGGGAGCCCTGACGATCGTCTTCGCACTTCCGATGGCGGCGCTCTTCGTCCGCCGCAGGGCGGGGCGGACCGCATGGCGTGGCGCTCTGATGGCCACGGTCGGCCTGGCCGGGCTGCTGGCTCTCACGGGCAGCGCCGGATCGCACACGCTGGCAGGACCTGAGCAGCTGGTGCTGGCGAGCGGGACCTTCGGTACCGTGGCGGCCCTGATGGTCCTCGCCCGGGGGATGCGCCGGCCGATGCTGCGCAGCGTGGTACTGGCCACCGGCGCCGGCGTCGCCTTCGGTATGGCGTCGGTGTTCACGAAGACGGTGGCCGTGGAGTGGACCTCAGGCTCGGTGGCCTCAGGTCTGCCGACCCTCCTGGCCATCGCGGGGCTCGCGGCAGCGGGACTGCTGCTCTCCCAGGCGGCGTACCGGGGCGCGGGGCTGGCGGCACCGCTGGCCACGGTCACCGTGGTCAATCCGGTTCTGGCTGCCGCCGTCGGTATCACCATGTTCGGGGAGCAGTTCCGCTACGGCATCACGGGCACCCTGCTCGCGCTCGGCTGCGGCGCGCTGGCGGCGGCCGGTCTGGTGCTGCTGACCACGGAGCGGGTGGGAGCGGAGCAGCGTGGGCCGGAGGGTACGGGAGCCGGGCGGCGGACGCCGGAAGGAGCGGGAGCCGGGGACCGTACGCGGGAGGGGCACGCCGGTGTCCCGGCCGAGGGCTCGGCGGTGTCCCGCGCGGTCGTACTGCCCGAGCCGGCGAAGCCCGCCGCTCCCCTGGGAGCGGCGGTGCTGCCGGACCCTTTTCCGGCGCCGACAGCACTCTCCCTTCCGCTGACCCTGCCGTTGGACCACGGCGGCGGGCGCGTGGAGTTCGGCGGCGGACGGACCGCTGCCGGCTCGGCTCGCCGAGGTGACTTAGAGGGCCGGGCGGGACGTGTTCAGACGCTCGCGCCGCCGGCCCTGAGGTAGGCCAGGGGGTCGATGTCGGACCCGTAACCGGGGCCCGTACGGATCTCGAAGTGCAGGTGCGGGCCGGTGCTGTTGCCGGTGGACCCCGAGCGCGCGATCCGCTGTCCGCTGCCGACCTGCTGCCCCTCGCGCACGAGGAGAGAGGAGAGGTGGGCGTACTGGCTGTACCTGCCGTCGCTGTGCCGGACGACGATCTCATAGCCGTAGGCGCCCGCCCAGCCGGCCGAGACGACCTTCCCGGAGGCGACGGCCTTCACGGAGGTGCCGGTGGGGACCGGGAAGTCGACGCCCGTGTGGTAGCCGCTGGACCATGAGCCGGCCTGGTGGTAGGGAGTGCCGGTGCGGGCCGACACGGGGGCGGTGAAGCCGGACTGCGGCTTGGACGCCTTCTTCTCGGCCTGGGCGGGCTTCGCCGTCCGCTTTGGGGCAGAGGTTCTGGGCTTTTCCGCGGCCTTGGAGGCGGCGGGCCCGGGAGTGTCTCTTTCCTCGGCCTCGGGAGTGTCGGTCCTGGGCTCGGCCTTCTCCTTGGCCTTCGGGGTGGCGGTGGTCTTCGGGGCGGCGGGCCGGGGCGCCGCCTTCTGCCTGGGGGCCGCGGGCGGCGTGGCCGCCACGTCGAGGGTGAGCCGCTGTCCCGGGAGGATGAGGTCGGGGTCGGCACCGACCACGGTGCGGTTGGCCGAGTACAGCCGCTGCCAGCCGCCCTCGACCCGCTCGGCGGACGCGATTTTGGACAGGGAGTCGCCGCGCGCGACGGTGTACGACTCACGCAGGCCGGGCACGGTGGTGGGTGACGTCTTGGCCGCAGCGGTGTCACGGGCTGTCTTCTCCGCGGCTCCGGACTCCCCCGCCTTGTCCTGCCCCGCGTCGGCAGCGACCTGGCGCTTCGTCTGGGGGGCGAGGTCGGGTGCGTCACCGCCCTGCTTCAGGCCGGCCCGTACGGAACACGTCGGCCAGGCTCCCGGGCCCTGCCCGTCGAGCACCTTCTCCGCGACGGCTATCTGCTGGTCCTTGGTCGCCAGATCGGCCCGCGCGGCGAACGCCGTGCCACCGTAGGCCGCCCAGGTCGACCGGGTGAACTGCAGTCCCCCGTAGTGGCCGTTGCCCGTGTTGATGTGCCAGTTGCCGGTCGACTCGCAGGCGGCGACCTTCTCCCACACATCCGTCGTGGCGGCTCCCGCCGAGGCGGCCGTGAGAAGCGGGAGCGCGATGCCCGCGCCTCCCGCCGTCACCGTGAGCGAAGCTCGGTTGATACGGCTGGGCTGGTATCTGCGGTGCCGTCCGGTCGCGGCCATGATCGGGCTCCCCCACTGCAGTAGGACACGTCGCAAGCGGCCAACTTATGTGCATACAAAGGGTGATGACAAGTGAACAGTCAGCAGGCGCCACCCGTGCACCCGGCACACACCCCGGGGTACGAACCGGCGGACATCGGCCGGACCTCGTCGGTCACCGTGGGAGAGCGCTCTATCCCGTGGACCGCCCTCCTGTATCGCGACAGGAGCGTGCCATGTGCTGCGGGAACACGGCAGGCGCGTGCCCGAGGACGTGGCAGTGGTCGGCTTCGACGACAGCAGCGCCGCCTCGGCCTGCCGGCCGCCGCTCACGACCGTACGCCAGCCGGTGGAGGACATGGCGGCGGAGATGGCCGGGCTGCTGCTGGACCGGTTGGCCGCACCGGACGGACCGGCGACGTCGGTGATCTTCGAACCGGTGCTGGTGGTACGGGATTCCGCGTAGGACGCGCCGGCCCCTCAGTCCCCCGCGGTCCGGCCTTGGCTCGGTGCCGCACGGGCCGCGGCCGGGGCGGTGCCCGGAAGGGGCGGCTGCTCCGGGCGGGTGCCGCCGCGTGCCAGGAAATCGGAGAGCGGCAGGGTCGCGGCGCCCACGGTGACCGCGTCCGGGCCCAGGTGCCCCAGCTCGATCGTGGTGCGGGCGACCGCGTGTTCCAGCGCGTATGCCTGGACGTACCGGCGGATCTCGGGGAGCAGGTGCGGGCCGATGAGGAGGCCCGCCCAGCCGCCGAGCAGAATCCGTTCGGGAAGGAAGAGGTTCACCAGGTCGGCCAGGGCCGCGCCCAGGCACTCGGCCGTCTCGTCCAGGATCGAGACCGCCACCGGGTCCGGGGCGGCGCCACCCCGGGGCGGACGGGCGGCTGCGAGCAGTGCGGCGAGGGCGGTCTCGTCGTCGGCCTCCGCCGACAGCGGACCACCCGCCTCCTGCCAGCGCTCCCGCATGGCCTCCGCGCCCGCATACGCCTCCAGGCAGCCTATGGAACCGCAACGGCACCGGCGGCCCCGTAGCTGCACCGTGGTGTGGCCCCATTCCAGGGCCGCGTTCGTGACGTCCTCGTCGAGGATGTCTCCCCGGTTCACGCTCGCGCCCACTCCCGAGCCGATCAGGGCCACAGCAGCCGTATCCGCTCCCCGGCCTCCGCCGAACCACATCTCGGCCTGCCCCAGCGTCTTCGCGCCGTTGTCGATGAAGAACGGCACCTCCGGCGGCACGTCCACGACCTCGCGGAGCAGCCGCTCGAAGGGGACGGCGCTCCATCCGATGGTCTGACCGTGCACGACAACGCCTGGGCCGCCCGCTGCCGCCGGGGCGTCGCGTTCGATGATGCCGGGCACCCCGATACCGATGCCGAGCAGCGTGCGGGGGTCGGCCCCCGCGTCACGCAGGACGTCGGCCACACCCGAACGGACGTGGCCGACGATCCGCTCGACGTCGTAACCGTGCTGCGCGAGCAGGCGGTCCGTGCGGGCGAGCTCCGTCAGCGAGAGGTCGAACAGCTCGACGCGCACCCGGGTCTCGCCGATGTCGATGCCCACGAACAGCCCACCGCCAGGGGCGATCCTCAGCAGGGTGCGGGGGCGCCCGCCGTCGGAGTCGACGATGCCCGCTTCCTCCAGAAGCCCCTCCGAGGCCAGCTCGGTGACCACATTGCTGACGGATCCAGAACTCAGCCCGGTCACGGGTCCCAGCTCCTGACGGCTCAACGGCCCGTCGAAATGCAACCGTTGCAGGACCCGCGCCCGATTTCCCTTTCGCAGGTCACGCACGGTCCGTCTGCTGCGCTCAGCCATGTTGCTCCCTTCGCCCCGGCAACATACCCCGGCCCTCGGCGCCCGAATTTCTGCACATCCTGAATCATGCGGGCGTCGACGGGCTCACCGCAGGAGCCGTCAAACGCCCGGTGGGGAACTGCGACGGCCCCGGGCCGGAGGGCGCGATCATGGCGTGGGAGTTCCGCCGCTTATGCTCGCCGTATGGAGCAGAGCGAAGTCCTCAAGCGAGTGATCGGCATCCTCACGGAGGCGGGCGAGATGCAGCGCCATGCCGAGGAGGACGCGGGCGACGGCGACCTGGACGCCGGAGGGAGCATGGTGACGACCCTCCTCAACGAGACGATGCCGCACATCGCCATCCCCTCCGACGCCACCGTCGAGGAGATGGCCGCCCTCGTGGGCCGCGAGGTCGGTGGCGCCGTCGAACAGCTGGTCGGCGCGTTCACACTGGCCTTCATCGCGCTCGCGCAGATCCACGACTCCGGTCAGGGGGACGTGACTTCCGCTGACGTGCTGCAGGACCTGGCTCTGCGTGCCGAGGAACTGAGCTCGGGCGAGGAGGGTCCCGAAGGGCCTCTCTGAACCCGTCGCAGTAGCGGCGGACCCGGCGTCGCGGAGCAGATGGGGATCTCCGCCGGCCGGAGTGGGAATCGAAGGAGGCCGAGGCTGCGCTCGTCCGGCACTACCCGCGTCTCGTGCACCCACTGGCGGTCCCCCACCGGGACCTGGTACGTACTCGCCGCCGGCAGTCGCGCCGTTCGGCGGATCGAGGTGGCGGGCTCCGTGCGCCGTGTGTCCCACAGCCCGGCGTTCCGTTGAGCTGCCCGCTGTCGTCCACGTACTTGCTGCCGAGCAGCACCTGGTGCGTGAGCGGGTCGCCGTCGGGGTCGGAGACCGACGCCCTCACGGTGAAGGGCTTGCCCGCCTGTACGTCCGAGGTGTTGTCGACCGTCATGCCGGTGATCACGGGCGGGGGCGCCTTGCAGGCGGTGCCGCCCGCGAGCGTGCGCGGAGGCTGCTGAGGTCTGCTGCGACAGAGGGGCCACCCTGCTGCCGCAGCAGACCTGTCGCGTTCCGCCGGGTCGCCGGGACGCGGAATGATCAGCCGTCAGGCCGTGTGGAGAGTCAGCCCGTAGCGGTTGAGGATCTCGTTGATCGGCTGGTGCCAGGTCTCACCGCCACCGCTGCAGTTGCCCCAGCCGCCCGAGGTGACTCCTTGGGCCTGGTCGCCGCTGATGAACGAGCCGCCGGAGTCACCCGGTTCGGCGCAGACGCTGGTCTTCGTCATCTGGCGGACGGCACCCTGGCTGTAGTTCACCGTCTCGTTCTTGGCGAGGACGTTGCCGCAGTGCCAGTGCGTCGTGGAGCCGGAGCGGCAGACCGAGGCGCCGATCGGGGCCTCGTTGGAGCCGCGGACCAACTGGTCGGAGACGGTGCCCCAGCCGAGGACCACGGGGACGGTCCACCAGCCGCTGCCCACGTTCACCCAGGCGTAGTCGTTCTCGGGGAAGGACGAGCCCTGGAAGGAGCCGATGGCCGAGCCGTCCCAGCCCCTGACCGCTCCGCCCGCCTGGCCGCAGTGGCCTGCCGTGACGAAGCCGCCGTGCACGGAGAAGCCTATGGAGCAGCGGACGTTGCCGGTGTAGTACGGGTCGCCGCCGACCGTTCCGGCAGCGAAGGTCTGCGGCGCCTCGGCGGTCCGCTTCACCGTGACGGGGCCCGCCTTGCGCGCCTTCGCGACGAATGCGCGGACATCGTTGTCACCCTGTTCGGAGGCGACGACGTTCACGACGACGCTGTTCGCCCGCGGATCGACGTGCCAGCTGCTTACTCCGCTAGGCGCGGAGAGTGCGTCCAGCCGGTCCTTGGTGGCGTCGAGCTCCCGCGCCGTGTGGTCGACCACGCGGGTCTCGGCGCCGGTCGCCCGCACGGCACCGGCCTTGGCGCTGTCCGTGACGGCGACCGTCAGCCGGCCGCTGCCCGCGTCGAACCACGAGCCGCCGAACGACGCCCCGGCCGCGCTCCGCGCCTTTCCCTGCAGCGCCGTAGCCGCCTTCTCCGCGGTGAGACGCTTCTCTGCCTGATCCTTCGTCAGCCCGAGGTCGCGCTGCATGGCCGTGACGATCCCGGCAGAGGCCTGAGGTTCGGCGGAGGAGTGGGGGTCGGCTGCCGCGGCCTGGGTCAGGCCGGCGGTCGCCCAGGTGCCGATGATGAGCAGTGCGGAGAGACCGGTCCGCACCATCGTCGTGTGTCTCAAGGGAGTGCCCCTTCTGTTGTTCCAGCATCGTGGGGATGGAACAGGAAGCATCCGAGAACCTTCTGAGAGCGCTCTCAGAGTTGCCGCCTCGGACTGTAGTGCAGTTCGACAGGCAGGTCCATGCCAATGACGGCCGCGAGTTCACCGCCTCACCCGGGAAGCGGGATGCGATCAGCGGGGCCCGGCGGCCCCGCCCGGATCGGCCTCACCAGCACGCGTCTCCTCTCCCCCGTACGCGCACCAGTCGGGGGACCCACGGCCTGTCGCCCCCGCCCAGCGCCTCCGGGCACCGATCCTGAGGACACCCCTTCCGATCCCTCGCTCAGGAAGCCCGGTGACGCCATGACAACCGATCCGCCGTCGGCGGCCGGTGTGCACGTACCTGACACCGCGCTCGCGAAGGAGGCGACCGAGCTCGTACGCGACATGACCGACGAGCTCGTCTACCACCATTCCCGCCGGGTCTTCCTCTTCGGCGCCCTGCAGGGGCGCCGGCGGGATCTCTCCTTCGACCCGGAACTGCTGTACATCGGCGCCATGTTCCACGACCTGGGCCTGGGCGAGGGCTTCCGCTCCAGCGGTCGGCGCTTCGAGGTGGACGGCGCGGACGAGGCGCGCCGCTTCCTCCAGTCCCGTGGGGTGCCGGAGGACAGCGTGCGGCGGGTGTGGACGGCCATCGCCCTGCACACCACTCCGGGCATCCCGGCCTTCATGGAACCCGAGGTGGCGCTGGTGACGGCCGGCGTCGAGTACGACGTCCTCGGCATCGGTTACGAGGACGTCCCCGACGCCGACCGCGCCGCGATCGTCGCGCTCCATCCACGGCCGGACTTCAAGCGGCGGATCCTCGCCGCTTTCAACGAAGGGATCCGCCCGAAGCCGGAGACGACCTTCGGCAACATCAAGGCCGACGTTCTCCAGCACTACGTTCCCGGCTTCGAGCGCGGGGACTTCGTACGCGCCGTTCTCGAATCGCCGTGGCCGGAGTGACGGCGCCCAGCCTTCGGTACCCGCCCCGACGCTGTCACCTCTCCTGGGAGGTCCGCTTCGACGGCGGCCTCTGGGAACCCGGCCTCGCCCCGGCCTGGCGCATGGCCGTCCCAGTCCCCGCCACGGCGACATCGGCGAGCTCCCGCACGGTGGCCATGTCGCTGAAGGGCAGCAGCGCGTCACCGACGATCTGGTAGGGCTCGCTGCCCTTGCCGGCGATCAGGACGACGTCCTCGGGGCCGGCCTCGGACAGGGCGAAGGCGATGGCCCGACGGCGGTCGGTGAAGCGTTCGTACGGGGTGCCGGTCTCCGCGATGCCCGGAGCCACCTGGTCCAGGATCGCCTCGGGATCCTCGTTGCGCGGGTTGTCCGAGGTCAGTACGCACAGGTCGGAGTGGGTCCCGGCGATCATCCCCATCTCGGCACGCTTGGTGATGTCCCTGTCCCCGCCGCAGCCGAAGACGGTGATGACCCTGGCACGGGCGAAGCCACGGATGGTGCCGAGCACCTTGTTCAGCGAGTCCGGGGAGTGGGCGTAGTCCACGATCACCGAAGTGCCTGCGGCGGTCGTGACCCGCTCGAACCGGCCCGGGATCTGCGGCATCCGTTCGAGCGCGGCGACCAGCCCGGCGAGATCGTGCCCCAAGGTGTGGCAGGCCGCCACCGTGGCCAGCGCGTTGGACACGGAGAACCTGCCGGGCGCGGGAATCGCGGCCGGGTACTTCCGGCCGCCGTGGTGCAGCGTGAAGCGGGTGCCCGAGGCGTCGACGACCAGGTCGGTGGCCCGGTAGTCGGCCTCGGTATCGAGGGCGTACGTGGTCACCGCGCCGGGCATCATCGCACCGATACCGGCCCCCACCGGGTCGTCGGCGTTGACCACGGCGTGCTTGCACAGCCCCTGGAAGAGCCGGAGTTTGGCGTCACGGTAGTTGTCCATCGTGCCGTGGTCGTCCAGGTGGTCCTGGCTCAGATTGGTGAAGACCCCCACGTCGACGAACGTACGGTCGACCCGGTGCGTGAGCAGGCCCATGGACGTGGCCTCCAGCACCACCGTGCCGACCCCGCGATCACGCATGCATCCCAGCAGGTACTGCAGGTCCGGGGATTCCGGGGTGGTGAGCACCGACCGGGGCATCGGGATCAGCTCGTCGCCGATGCGGCTCCCGGCCGTGCCGATGACGCCGGCCCTCGCCCCCTCGGAGATCCGCAGCACGGACTCGACCATGTAGGAGACGGACGTCTTCCCGTTGGTGCCGGTGATCGCCACCATGTCCATGCCCCGCCCCGGATCGCCGTGGTACCGGGAGGCTGCGACGGCGGCCGTGCTCCGGGTGTCCGCCACCTGTACAACGCAGACGTCCCCCACGGTCGCGGGCAGTGCGCAGCCCTCTTCCACGAGGACCGCCGCCGCGCCCCGGGCGAGGGCGGGCGCGACCCCTTCGGGACCGCCCTCAGGGTGTCCGGGCACCGCGATGAACAGCGATCCCTGCGTCACCCGGTCCGTGTCGAACGCCGTTCCTGCGGTGATGCGTGTCATCTCCGGGTCGCCCCGGAGGATGTGGTGGTTCTGTCCGGACAGCAGCTCGCTCAGCTTCAAGGTGGTCCCTTCGAGGGTGGCTCGAGCCGTGGTGCGGCCCTCGCCGGAACGCCGCGTCGGCGGTGCGCCGAAGCAGCGGTGGTGAAGTGGAGCGCGTGCGACGTACGAGGTGGAATCGGGGCGCGCACTGATCGGTGGGGCGCCCGCATACGGCGGACGGGCGAGGTGTCGCCCGGGAGCGGTGACCGCTGAAGGTCGCTAGCCGTGACCGTGCAGGGCGGCACGGCGGCTTGCGGGCACACCGGGGGCGGCCTGGTGCAGGCACTTCCCTGTGACGCCGGTATGACCCATGGGCCGAGTGTACGTCCGGACGGGTGGCCCGGATTCCGCTTCAGGGGCGTACGGCGGCTCCCCACCTGTCCGACGCACCGAGCAGCGAGACCGTGAACGGGTGCCGGGGGGCGGTCAGGATCTGCTCCGCGGGGCCCTCCTCGACCACCTCCCCGCCGTCCAGCACGGCCACGCGGGTGGCCGGTGCCGCTGTGTCGAGGTCGTGGGTGATGAGCACGACGCCCGGACCGTCCTTCCGGCGGACCAGGGTCGCGAGCAGGTCCAGCAGGGAGCGCCGGGTCACCGGGTCCAGCCCCGAGGTGATCTCGTCGCAGACCAGCACCCGCGGCCGCGCGAGGAGCGCTCTGGCGAGGGCCGCGCGCTGGAGTTCGCCGCCGGACAGCCGGCCCGGCAGCCTGCGGACGAGGCTGTCGTCCAGTCCCAGGTCCGTCAGCACCCGCCGGGCCTCCGCCGTCGCCTCCTGGGATCCGGCACCGTGAAGGCGTACCGCCGTACGCGCCACCTGGTCCAGGACCGGCCGGTGTTCGTCGAAGGCGGCGCGCGCGTCCTGGAAGACGTACTGCACGGCGGCGAGCTGCTCGCGGCTGCGGTCGCGCAGGCTGCGCGGCAGCGGCTCGCCGTCGAGCAGGATCTGGCCGGTGTGGTCGCGGTGGAGGCCGGCGAGGCAGCGGGCGAGGGTGGTCTTGCCGCTGCCCGAGCGTCCGACGACGGCGAGGCATTCGCCACTGCGGAGAGTGAGCCGGTCCACGCTCAGCACCGGCACGCGGGCTCCGCCGGTCCGGTGCCGGGCGGTGAGCCCGCTGACGGTCAGTATTTCCGCGCCGGCGTGCTCGGGGTCGGCGTACGGCAGGGCCCTCGGCTCGGCGAGAAGCTCCTTGGTCCACGGGTGTGCGGGGGCATCGAGGATCCGGTGGCCCGGGCCCTGCTCCACCACCCGGCCGCCGCGCAGCACCACTACCTCGTCGGCCAGTTCGCGTACGACGTCGAGGTCGTGGCTGAGCAGCAGCACGGCGATGCCCCGGCCCGCCACCTGAGCCAGCTGGTCGACGATGCGACGTTTGGTCAGGGCGTCCTGTCCGGTGGTGGGTTCGTCCGCGATGACGACTCGGGCGCCGAGGAGCAGCGCCTGTGCCAGGACCACGCGTTGCTGCTGGCCGCCGGAGAGCTGGTGCGGGTAGCGGCTCAGCACCTCTTCCGCATCGTCGAGTTGGGCATCGGCGAGTGCCGCCGTGACACGCAGCCGGGCAGCGGTACGACGCTGTGAGCGGGGCAGGTCCCGAACTTGCTGCCGCGCCAGATCGAGCAGGAGTGCCCCGGTGCGGCGGGCGGGGTTGAGCACGGCTGCGGGATGCTGGGGGACGTAGCCGATCCGGGTTCCGTGCACGGCCACGTCGCCCGTCACACGTGCACCCGGGGGGTATTCGCCGAGCAGGGCGAGGCCGGTCGTGGTCTTGCCGCTGCCGGACGCGCCGACCAGGGCGGTGACGGTGCCGGGCCGGATCCTCAGCGAGACCCGGTCGACGAGCGTCCGCCCCTCGACCTCGACGGTCAGCCCGGTGACGGTGACGATCACGGGGTTCTCCTTCATGGGCGACGGCCCTTGCGGGACGGTCCGCGGCTCTCCATCGCGGCGTCGACGAGCAGGTTGGCGCCCATGGTGAGCGCGACGATCAGCAGGGCGGGTACGACGACCGCCCAGGGCTGGATGAGCAGCCCGGTGCGGTTACGGTCGACCATCACGGCCCAGTCGGCGGCGTCCGGGGCGACCCCGATGCCCAGGAAGGCCGCGGTGGCCACCAGGTAGAGCACGCCGGTGAGCCGGATGCCGGCGTCGGCTGCCAGGGTGCGCAGGATGGACCGGCCCACGTATCCCACGGCGAGGCGCCACCAGCTCTCCCCCTGCATCCGCAGCGCCTCCACGGCGGGCCGGGAGGCCGCCTCCGCTGCGGCCGCGCGTACGATCCGGGCCGCGTCCGGGATCGAGACGAAGGCCACCAGGAGGGCGAGCCCCGCCGCTCCGGGAGGGAAGGCGGCGGCGACCAGCAGGATCATGAGCAGCGAGGGAACGGCGAGGAGCACGTCCGGTGGACGCATCAGCACTTCCTCCAGCCACCTTCGGTGGGTGAGCGCGCTGATCAGTCCGATCGGCAGGGCGACGAGGTACGCCAGCGCCGTTGCCGCAAGCGCGACGAGGACCACGGGCCGCCCGCCGAGCAGCACCTGGTGCACGACGTCCCGGCCGACGAAGTCCGTGCCGAGCCGGTGGCCGCCGCCGAGGGTGAAGGAGGCGGCGCGGGCCGGGGGTTCCCCCACGAGGAACGGCCCGACGAGGGCGAGGCCGAGCGGGATCGCGGCCACGGCCACTCCGGGGCCGTACCGGCGGAGCCGTTTCACGCCGCCACCGCCGAGCGTGGGGCGAGCCGGTGTGTGACGAGGTCGGCGCCGAGGTTGAGCACGACGGTGGCGAGACCGAAGACCACCGCGAGTCCCTGTACGACGGGGATGTCGCGGTCGGCGACCGCGTTCATGAGGACGGTACCGAGTCCGGGGATCACGTAGAGGGCCTCCACGACGATGACGCCGCACAGCAGCCAGTCGATGGTGCGGGCGAGTTGCTGGGTGGCGGGGGCGAGGGCGTTGGGCAGGGCGTGTGTGTAGCGGATGCGGGCCCCGGAGATCCCGTACCGCTCCGCATGGGCGGTGTAGGGGGCGGCGAGCGCCTCGATCATGCCGGCCCTGACCAGTCGGGCCAGGGAGCAGACGGGACGGGCGAGCAGCACCAGGACGGGCAGGACGAGCACGGATGGATGCTCGAGCAGCCCGGTGCCGTAGCCGACGGCGGTCGGCGGGAGCCAGCCGAGCCGCAGGGCGAAGACGCTCACCAGCAGGACTCCCAGGGCGAATTCGGGTACGGCGTAGACGCCGAGGGTCGCGGAGCTGATGAGCCGGTCGGTGAAGCGCCCTTCGTGGCGGGCGGCGAGGACACCGAGGCCCACCCCCACCGGGACCAGGAGCAGGACCGTGAGCGTGGCGAGGAGCAGGGTGGGGCCGAAGCCGTCGGCAAGGAATCCGGACACGGGCCGCCCGGAGGTGAGCGAGGTGCCGAAGTCGCCGTGGAGCAGGCCCGTGACCCAGTCGGCCAGTCGCTCGTGTGCCGGACGGTCGAGCCCCATCGCCTCGCGAACGGCGGCGATCCGCTCCGGGTCGGGCTGGTCCCCGGCGAAGGCCACCGCGGCGTCGCCCGGCAGCGCCTCGGTGAGCGCGAAGACCAGCAGCACGACGGCCGCGGTCTGCACGGCGCCGAGGAGGAGCCGCCGGGCGATCCAGGAACGCAGTCCGTTCACGCCAGCCAGACCTTGTCGAAGCGCGCCCAGTCCAGGGTGTTGGCGGGTGCTTCACGGGCGACGCCCCGCAGGGAACGTGCGGTGCCCAGGATCCAGTCGCCGAAGCCCCAGACGAGGAAGCCTCCTTCGGAGTGCAGCTGTCGCTGCATCCGCCCGTAGAGCGCGGCCCGTGCCGTCCTGTCCCGGGTGGACTGGGCCTGCTGGTAGAGGGCGTCGAAGTTCTTGTCCTGCCACTTGGTGGCGTTGGTGGTGGAGTCCGTGAGCAGTCGCTGGGAGATGTGGGACTCGATGGGCATGGCTCCCGAGCGGTAGCAGCACAGGGTGCCGGAGTCGAGGATGTCCTTCCAGTAGGAGTCCTTGCTGCCCATCCGCACGTCGACGGTGACTCCGGCCCGAGCCGCCTGGTCGCGGAAGATCCCGGCGGCCTCGGTGAAGCCGGCGGCGACGGCGGAGGTGTCGAGGGTGACCTTCAGACCTTCGGCACCTGCCTGCTTCAGGAGGTGGCGGGCCCGGTCGATGTCCTGTTCGCGCTGGGGGAGTTCGTCCGCGTAGTACTCGTATCCCTTGCCGAAGAGGTCGTTGCCGGTCTCTCCGGCGCCCGAGAGGGCCCCGTTCACCAGCTCCTCACGGTCGGCGATGAGGAAGAAGGCCTGGCGGACCCTGGGGTCGTCGAAGGGCGGGCGGTCGGTCTTCATGGCGAAGGCCTGCATGGCGCTGTTCCGCAGCCGGACGATCTCGATGCCGCCCGCCTTCTCGTGGGCGCGTCCGGTGGCGGGGTTGAGCTCGTGGGCGTATTCGACCTGACCGCCGAGGAGGGCGTTGATCCGGGCGGACTCCTCGTTGGCGACGAGGAACTCGAGTTCGTCCAGGTGCGGGGCGCCGTCCCAGTGGGTGTCGTTGCGCCGCAGGACGGTGGAGCGCCCGGGGGTGAAGGAGACGAACCGGAAAGGGCCCGAGCCGATCGGGGCGCGGTCGAACTCCGCCGCGCCGTCCTGGACGATGTAGGTGCCGAAGGCGGCCATCACGTTGGGGAATTCGGCCGTCGGCCGCTTGAGCACGAACTCGATGCTCCGCTCCCCCGTCGCGCGGCTGGCCTTCAGGTCGATGGGTTCCAGGGACGCGCGGGCGCGGTAGGCCTTGTCGGGGTCGGCGATGCGGCGGTAGCTGTACAGGACGTCGGTGGCGGTCACCGGCTTCCCGTCGTGGAACTCCGCCTGCCGCAGGGTGACGGTCCAGCGGTCCAGGCCGGCGTTGGGCTCCCATTTCGCGGCCAGGCGCGGCACCGCGGACAGGTCGGCCCCGTAGTCCGCGAGCTTGTCGAAGATCGCCTTGCTGCGGGCGGCGTCGGCGAAGAGATTGCCCAGGTGCGGGTCGAGGGTTTCGCTCGCGCCGCCGCCGGCGAAGGCGGCGCGTACCCGTCCGCCGCGCCGGGGCGTGCCGTCCCCCTTGCCGGTCGCGGCGCCCGTGTCGGCGGTCCCGGAGCATCCGGCGAGCGTGAGCGCGCCGAGGCCGGCGGCTCCCCCCGCGGCGGCGAGGAAGCCGCGCCTGCGCAGGCCGGGGAAGCGTGTCTGTCTGTCGGCAGATGCGGTCATGGCTGTTCTCCTGTTGCTGGGTGGGCTGAGTGGCCGGCGGAGTCCCCGACCGGCTTACGGGCGATCAGGTGGAGCCGGTCGCCGTCGGCGGCGGCCCCTGGTTCGGCTCCCGGCTGCCAGACCGGTTCGGTGCGTGGTCCGGGGCCGTCGTGCAGGGCGAGGACGTCGAAGCCGTGGACGGTGAGGAAGTGGCGTAGTTCCTGGGGCAGGAGCAGCCGCCACGCGGAGTGCTCCTCGACGGGCGGGCTCCCGTCGTCGGCGGTCCAGCGCCGGGTGCGCCGCAGGAGTTGGGCGGCCCGGTCCACGCGTAGCGCGGTGGTCGAGCGGTACGTCGTGCCCTGCCAGGTGAAGCGGGAGACGGCGGGGATGCGGGGAGGCTCGTCCCGGCCGAGGAAGTACGCGCCGTTGCGCATCTCCGCGACCAGCAGGCCGCCGGGCACCAGCGTGCGGCGGCATGAGGTCAGGAAGCCGTCGAGCTGCTCGTTCGTGTGGCAGTACAGCAGTGAGCTGTCCAGGCACACCACGGCGTCGAAGGCCCGGTGGCCGAAATCGAACCGGCTGAGATCGGCCTGTACGTACACCGGCCCCGGGTGCTGGGCGCGGGCGTGGGCGAGCATGGCGCCGGAGAGGTCGGCGGCGGTGACACGCCGCCCGGCGTCCTGGAGACAGGCGGCGTCGCGGCCGGTCCCGCAGCCCAGGTCGAGGACGGCCGGGCCGGCGCCGTACCGTCGCAGGACGTCCTCCGCCCAGCGCCCGGCGAGGCGCCCGGGGTCGGGGAATCTGGCCTCGTAGAGTTCCGGGCGGTCGGTGAGCAGGTTGCCCGTACGGTGCTTCACGCCGTCACCGCCACGGGGGCGGGCTGTGTCCGGGGCAGGGTGCCGGTGCGGTGCAGCCAGGTGACGGCGGCCGCCGAGGCGAGGCCGGCGGCGACGCAGCAGGCCCAGGGCAGCAGCGCGGCCCCACTGCCGTCCCCGCCTTGCCGGGCGGCGTCCATGGCCCGGCCGACAGCCGCGTTCCCCACGGCCGCGGCGATGCCGGACACGGCGTAGAAGATTCCGAAGTACGTCCCCGTGAGCGCCTGCCTGCCGAAGGCCGGGATCAGCTCCATGACGAAGGGCTGCGCGGTCATGACGCCCAGGTGCAGCAGCAGCGCCCCCACCAGCACGGGCAGGGCGCGCAGGGTGGCGTCCAGGGCGCCGTCCGGAGGTGTGTCCGTGCCCGCGACGAGCATGGGCGGCACGAAGGCGAGCCCCATCAGCACCAGTCCGGTGGCGATCCAGCGTCCCCGGCCCCCGCGGCCCTTGAGCGCGCGGGTGATCCGCAGCTGGAAGGCGATGCCCGCGATCGTCCCCACGAGGAAGACGAGTCCGGCGGCGCCGTCCCAGCCGGTGGCCTGCCGGGCCCCGGCGGGCAGCAGCAGATAGAGCTGGTTCTCCAAGGTGAACATGCCGACCATGGCCAGGGCGAAGGCGAGGAAGGCGCGGTTGCCGACTGCTTCGCGCCAGTCGGCGGTGACGCTGCTCGTGGCCGGTGGCACGGGCCGGGCGGGCAGCACGAGGGCCTGGGCGACGGTGAGCAGGGCGAAGATTGCGGCGGCGGTGAGCGCGGAGGCCCGGAAGTCGACGAGCAGCAGGGCGCTGCCCAGGAGAGGGCCGATGAGGGCCCCGGTGGTCGCGAAGACGTTGAAGAGGGCGAAGGCCTCCGCCTTGCGCTCCCCCGCCTCCTGCGCGAGGTAGGTGCGGACGGCGGGGTTGAACAGGGCGCCGGCCACTCCGCTGAGTACGGAGGCGGCGAGCAGGACGGGCAGTCCGTCGCCGAGTGCGAAGAGGGCGAAGCCGGCGGTGCGTATCGCGCAGCCGGCGATGATGACGCCTCGGGCGCCGAGCCGGTCGGCGGCGGATCCGCCTATGAGGAAGAGGCCCTGCTGGCTCAGGTTGCGTACGCCGAGGACGATGCCGACGACGGCCGCCGACATACCCAGGTTGTCGCCGAGGTGGGTGGCGAGGTAGGGGATGAGCAGGTAGAAGCCTGTGTTGACGCCGAGTTGGTTGACCAGCAGCAGGCGGACGGCGAGCGGGAATCCGCGGATCTCGTGCCAGGTCCTCATGAGGCGGCGCTCCGGACCCCGGCTGTGGCGCGGGGCCGTACGCCGAGCCCCGGGGACCCGTCGGGGCCGACGAATCCGTCGTCGCCGCCGATTCCGGTCCAGGGGTCGTGGGCGAGCAGGAGATGCCCGTCGAGGTCGGTCCACCGGGCGCGGTCGGCGATGTGGACGGCGGGTGCGATACCGAGGGTGCTGGCGGTCAGGCAGCCGAGCATCAGGTCTGTGCCACTGCCCTCGATCAGGGCGGCGATGCGGAGGGCGGCGTGCACTCCGCCGCATTTGGCCAGTTTGACGTTGATGCCGTGGACGCGTCCGGCAAGCCGTCGCGCGTCCTCGTAGGTGACCGCGTCCTCGTCCGCGATGACCGGCACGGGCGAGTGGGCGGCGAGCCGCGCGAGGGCTTCCGGGTCGCCGGGGGCGATGGGCTGTTCCACGGCTTCGATGCCGAGCCCGGCGAACCGGGGCAGGAGCAGACGTGCCTGTGCCGCCGACCAGGCCCCGTTGGGATCGAGGAGGAGCCTTGCGGCCGGGGCCGCGGCGCGGACGGAGCGCACCCGGTCCAGATCGGCGTCCTGGTCCCGGTCGCCGGCCTTGATCTTGATGACGGTGAATCCCGCCTCGGCCAGAGCGCGGGCCTGGGCGGCCGCCCGCCCCGGGGAGACGAGGGAGATAGTGCGGGCCGTGGCGGCCCTCGGTGCCGCGGGAGCTCCGAGGAAGCGGTGGACCGCGGTGGCGGTGCGTTTTCCGACGAGGTCGAGGAGTGCCGCCTCGGTTGCCGCTGTCACGGCCGCCGGGGTGCCGGGCGGAAGGAGTTCGCCGACGCGCAGGGCGTGCAGCGCGGATTCCGGTTCGGCGAAGCGGGTGAGCCGCTCGCCGGCAAGGGCGGCGAGGCGTCGCAGGGTGGGTGTGTCGAGTCCGTAGTAGACGCTGGTGACGGCCTCTCCGTGGCCGCTGAGCCCCGCGTGCTCGACGGTGAGGCGCACCGCGTCGCGGGCCGTCATGGTCGATCGCGAGATGCGCAGGGGCTCGGCCAGGGCGAGCCGCACGGTGTGCTGGGTGAGTTTCACGGTTGCTTCTCGAGTCGTTCGGCGAGCGGATCGGTGACGGTGGTGCACCTGGTCCATCCCCCGGTCTGTGGGGCGCGGGGGTGCGGGACGTCGACGGGACGGCCGGCTGCGAGGCCGGGGTCCAGGTGGTGGGCGGTCATGAAGTCGTCGTCGTAGACGGTGCCGAGGTAGCGGTGGGGTCCGTCGGGGAAGACGGTGGCGACGGCTGCACCGGGGTGGGTGCGGGCGGCCCAGGCGGCGACCCGGGCGACGGCGCCGGTGCTCCATCCGCCGCTGACGAAGTTGCCCCGGGCGAGCCGCCGGCAGGCGTCGGCGGCCTCGACGGGGCCGATCCAGTGGACCTCGTCGAAGGCGTCGTACGCGACGTTGCGCGGGTGGATGCTGCTGCCGAGACCGCGCATCAGCCGGGGCGCGGCGGCCTGGCCGAAGATGGTGGATCCGGTGGAGTCGACGGCGACGAGGCGCAGGCCGGGCCAGTGCCTGCGCAGCGGCCCGGCGATCCCGGCGCTGTGGCCTCCGGTGCCGACGCTGCAGACGAGGATGTCGAGGTGGTCGAGCTGGGTCGCCAGCTCGGCCGCGAGGGAGGCGTAACCAGCGGTGTTGTCCGGGTTGTTGTACTGGTCGGGCCAGTAGGCGCCGGGCAGCCGGGCGAGCAGGTCGTGCAGCCTCTCCAGGCGGGCGCCCTGCCAGCCGCCGCGTGCGGCGGGGCGGTCCACGAGTTCGAGACGTGCACCGTACGAGCGGAGCAACTGCCGCATGGAGGGTTCCATTTCGCTGTCGCCGACGAGCACCACGGGATGTCCGAGTGCCTGTCCGGCGAAGGCGAGACCGATGCCGAGGGTGCCGGAGGTCGATTCCACGACCGGTACGCCGGGGAGCAGCTCGCCTCGTTCCTCGGCACCGAGGAGCATGGAGACGGCGGCCCGTGCCTTCATGCCGCCGACGGCGTGTCCTTCGAGCTTGGCCCAGAACCCCGGGTGTTCAGTCGGCAGTCGGGTGGTGATCCTGGCCAGCGGGGTACGGCCGATGAGGGCGAGGAGCTCGCGGTTGGGCGCGAGGGCGGGCAGGGATGCCGTGGTCACGAGGTGCCTCCGTCGTCCGCGCGGTAGCGGTGGATGGTGCCGGGGCCGCCGTCGAGCCAGAAGAAGGGGTACGGCTCCGCGCACACCGCTGCCACTCCGGCGTCCAGGAAGCGGGGCAGGACCGCGCTTCCGGTCTGGGCGAACATGACCAGTGGCTTGCGGTGCTCCCGGGCGCTACGGCGCAGCGGGTCGAAGGTCCCGTTGCCGAGCGTCATCCCGGATGCCAGCACCGCGTCGCAGCGACCGACCTCCCCGAGGGCGTCCGTGCCGATGGGCTCGCCCCACTCGGTGGTGCCGCCCTTGAGGTCGCAGGGGATTCCGGTGAGCCCGCGCAGACGCAGCTCGGCCAGCAGGGAGTTGACGACGCCGACGACCAGGACGGTGCCGCCGGGTGACACGTCCAGCAGGTCGACGACGGCGGCGGCCCGTGCCCGCGACCGCTCCAGCGAGCTTCCGGCGGGGACGGTCACCGGCTCCGCACCGTGGGCCGGGACGTGCGGCATGACGTCTCCCAGATAGGCGTCCAGTGCCGCGACCCGTACCGGCAGCAGCGGGTGGGCGAGGAGCGCGGCCACATCCGCACCGGCGCAGTCCTCGACGGTTCCGGCGGGGAGCGCGCCCGGTTCGACCGCACAGGAGCCGACGGCACGGTCGAGGCGGAGGCTGAGGACCTCGTTGCGGTAGCCGCCGTGCCGGCCGTCGTGCCGTACGGCCTGGGATGTCGTGAAGGCCACGGCGATACGTCGGGTGAGTGGGTCGGGGCCGAGTTCGCCACGGAGGGCGCGGCCTAGGAGGGCGTCGAAGCACGGGGCGGAGGCGCGCGAGACCGTGGTCATGAGCGCACCAGCAGGGGGCGCACGCCCGCGAGGAGGGTCTCGACGCGCTGCCGGGCGCCGAGCCCGGTGGCGTCGCCCGCCATGATGTGTCCGAGATACGCGTTGTTGCTGTCCGCCGCCCGCACGGCGCGGCCCGCCTCGGCGATCTGGAGCTCCAGTACGCCGTCGGCGCCCCGCACACCCTCGACGCCCTCGACGGACGTGAGTGTGCCCGCGCTGTCGGGGACCAGGAATCCGATGGCCGCGCTGCGCAGTCCTGTGTCGCGGCGGTGGAGGTCTGGTTCGCGGCCGAGCGCCACATCGACGCAGGCGGCGGCCAGGTCGATCCCGGTGACACGGCGGACCAGTTCGGTGATGCGATTGCCCGCTGGGCGGGGGTTCACCTCCACGACCCGGGGGCCGTCGGCCGTCAGTTTGATCTCGGTGTGCGCCACCACGTCGTCGAGTCCCAGCGCCGCCCCGGCTCGCACAGCGGTGCCGGTCGCGGCGGCGAGGTCGGCGGGGCCGAGGTCGGCGGGGAACATGTGGCCGGTCTCGACGAAGGCCGGGGCCCCGCCGACGCTCTTGTCCGTCACTCCGACGACGTGGGTGACGCCCCGGTACGTCACGGTCTCGACGCTCACCTCGGGGCCGCGGAGGAACTCCTCGATCAGGATGTGGGGCGCCCGCCGCTGCCCTCTGGCGTTGACCGGGGAGGCCGCCAGTGCCCGGCAGGCGCCGGCCAGCTGTTCCGCGTCATCGACCCGGCGTACGAACATGCCCGCGCAGAGATCCACCGGCTTGACAACCAGCGGATATCCGATGTCCCGGGCTGCGACGGCTGCCTCCGCCCCGTCCGCGCACACCGCGAAGCGGGGGCCGGGGACGCCGGCGGCGGCCAGAACGCGGCGGGTGGCGTCCTTGCGGCAGGCGTTCTCCATGGCCGCGGCCGAGGCTCCGGGCAGGCCCAGCAGGGTGGCGATCCGGGCCGCGGTCGGCAGATAGTAGTCACAGGACGTGACCACTCCGTCGAAGTGCATGGCATCATGCAGCCGCTCTACCTGCGGAAGCAGTGAGTCGGTGTCATTGGTAGGCGCCGTGATGACGTTACGTGCAGTGAGCAGCGGGTGCCCCGTTCCCTCAGGCGCCGACCTGAGGTAGTGGTGCAGGTCGCGGGTGAGGAACGTGAAGTGGTGCCCACCCTCCTCCAGGGCCTGCGGCAGCAGCCTGCTCATCGATCCGACCCAGCTCTCGACCACCAACAGATGAGCCACGAACTCCCCCTTTTCACAGTGCGGTTGGGCTTGCGGGCAGACAGAGGTCACCCCGGGCAGGGGCTTTCCGGCCCGACCGCACACACGTTATCGATAATCGTTTTCATTGTCATCTGATGCGGTGTCATCGCCTCCTGGAACCGTCTTCCGTTGCGCCCCTCGCCGGACCGGAGTGGAATTGCGTAGAGGGGGACCCGGAGGAAGGGGCATGCCATGAGCGACAGCGACCGGGGGGACGACGTCTACCAGCCGCAGGAGCCGGAGGCCTCCGACCCCGATGACCTGCTGGACCTCGAGGACACCCTCGATACGTCCGGGATCGCCGACGTCCTGGATGAGGGCTACTCCCCGCCGGACCGCCCCTGGGCGGTCGACGACGAAGGCACCACGGCCTCCGAACAGCACACGGGTGAGTCCCTCGACAGGCGCCTGACCAGGGAGGTGCCCGAGAGCTCCGACCCCGCCCAGGACGGCCCAGGCGATCTGGCGGACGGCGACGGGGAGCTCTACGACACGGAAGTGGGAACGGACCGCGCGGGCAGGCTCACGCAGGAGGGCGACGGGCACGTGCCTTCCACGCTCACCGCGCAGGATGTGGGAATCGACGGCGCGGCGGCGTCCGCGGAGGAAGCCGCCATGCATCTGATCCCCGAGGAGGAGGACCTGTTCGGCTAGCAACCGCGGCGCCTGGGCCGAGGCGGTGACTCCGTCCAGGCCCGCCGCCTGCGACGCGCACACCGGTTCTTTCGGTGCACCGTCGGCGCGGCAGGATTTGGCTTTCCCCGTACCGGAAGGTCGACCGTCGGGTGAAGCGGGGCCGGTCCACGGTCCTGGAGCAGCTTGGCGGTCTCATCATGTCGGAGAACTTCACGGGCCGGACTGCGGCATCGACATCGCTGTCCACAACCTCGGGGGAATCGATGCGCCCGCCCCTGGGACCCGCGACGACTTCGGGCAACTGTTTCGGCGACCCCGTCCGGGAGCAGGCTCTGCCGCTGAACCTCTGGGCCCCGGCCGAATCAGCAGGGCGCCCACTCATGCGCGGTACTGCACGGCGCAGGCCGTCGCACTCCGGGACGCGTGCACGCCGACGTACCGACGCCGCGCGCCGGATGGTGCGGCACGGCCCGGGCGGCGAGGCCGAAACACACCGGCGCACTGCCGTTGGCCCCGAAAACGCTTGGACGCGGGCCGCACGGCCACGGAAGACTTCCTCCACCGGACCCCTTGCCGTGGACGCACGGCCAGTGATGGTGCCCGGTGCTGTGCTGCGCCCTCCGGCGGAGACCACCACCGAGGCTCGGCCCGGGGCAACTGCCCGCGCAACGACATGAGGTCGGCATGGGATCGCAGCACTCTCAAGGCACCGGACCGGCCAGGGGCCCGGTCCGGCTCGCACTCCGTCACTATCTGAAGGAACTGTCACGCCAGGGCAGGCTGTCGGCTCCGGCACTCCTGCTCCCCGCCCTCGGCAACATCGGAATCACCTACATCGCGCCGCTGGTCGTCGCCAAGCTGGTGGGCAGGATCGCGGAGGACGGGTCCCTGGGCTTACGCGAAGCGCTCCCCTACGTCGGTTTGTTCACCGCGGTACTGCTGCTGGCGGAGACCTCGTGGCGGGTGGGAGTGCACTGCCTCAACCGTGTCGACGCCCGGGGCATCGAGCACCTGTACATCACCGGCATGGACGCGCTGTTCGCCAAGGACGCCTCCTTCTACCAGGACAACTTCGCCGGTTCTCTGACCAAGCGCGTGCTGAGTTTCGCCTCCCGCTTCGAGGAGTTCGTCGACACGCTCACCTTCAACGTCGTGGGCAGCGTCGCCCCGCTGCTGTTCGGCACGGTGATCCTGTGGCACTACGACCCGCTGCTGGTCGTCGGCCTGCTGACGATGATCACCCTGACCGCCGTGTGCGCCGTTCCTCTCATTCGCCGCCGCCAGCAACTGGTCAACGAACGCGAGGAAGCGATCGCCCGGGTCTCGGGGCATGTGTCCGACGCCCTGATGAACATGGACACCGTGCGCGCGTTCGCAGCCGAGGAGCGGGAGGCCGCCGAGCACCGGTCCCGGGTCGCGGAGTCACGACGGCTGACGCTGCGCTCGTGGGATTACGGCAACCTGCGCATCGACACGCTCGTCGCACCCATGTCCGTACTGACCAACGGCCTCGGCCTGCTCCTCGCGGTGTCGTTCGGCGCGGGTGGGGGCAGCGTCGAGGCGATCGTGGTCGCGTTCACGTACTACACCGGTTCGACCCGCATCATGTTCGAGTTCAACCAGATCTACCGCCGTCTCGAAAGCTCGATGACCGAGGCCGCCCAGTTCACCGAGCTGCTCCTCGATCCTCCCACCGTGCTCGACCCACCGATGCCCGAGCCGCTGCGCCACGAATCCGCCGCCGTCCGCTTCGACCACGTCACCTTCGCTCACGACGGGAGCCGGCCGATCTTCGAAGGGCTCGACCTGGATGTGCCGAGCGGGACGAGGCTCGGCCTCGTCGGACGGTCGGGCGGCGGCAAGACGACGTTCACCAGGCTCCTGCTGCGGATGGCCGACGTGCAGTCGGGCCGCATCCTGATCGGGGGTCAGGACATCAGCCGTATGCGCCAGTCCGATCTGCGGAACCTGATCGCGTACGTCCCGCAGGAACCGGCCATGTTCCACAGGACGCTTCGCGAGAACATCCTCTTCGCCCGCCCGGGAGCCACCGACGCCGAGATCCGCGCCGCCGCCGACGCGGCCCATGTGACCGAGTTCGCCGACGAACTCCCCGCCGGCTTCGACACGATGGTCGGCGAGCGCGGCGTCAAGCTCTCCGGTGGCCAGCGCCAGCGTGTCGCCCTCGCCAGGGCGATCCTGCGCGACGCGCCGGTGCTGCTGCTGGACGAGGCGACGAGCGCACTCGACTCCGAGAGCGAGACCCTCGTCCAGCAGGCGCTGTGGCAGCTGATGGAAGGCCGGACGGCTCTGGTCGTCGCGCACCGTCTGAGTACGGTCGCGGCGATGGACCACCTCATCGTCCTCGACCACGGCCGCATCGTCGAGCAGGGCACGCATCAGCAACTCCTGCACACCGACGGCGCCTACGCCAAGCTCTGGCACCACCAGTCCGGCGGCTTCCTCGTCGACACCGTGGATGGAGGAGCAGCCACCCAGGCCGAACAGGCGCGGTGAAGTACGTGGTCCCTCGGCGCGCGCGGCGCGTCGGGGGCCCGCGGGCGGCCGACGCCACGCCCTCCGTACGGCCCACGCCGTCCGTACGGCCCACGACCACCCCGCGAGCCCGGCCCACGGCACCGCAGGCCCGCGGGAACGGTCGGTCAGCGTGCGTCGCGCATCCCGAGAACGTAGGAGGCGGTGAGCGCGACGGCACGGTCGTCGTCATCCGACAGTTCCGCGAGCGCACGTGCCGCTGTGCTTCCCGGGATGTCCGCGAGCGCCTCTGCCAGCCGTCGACGTGCGGAGGGGGCGACACCGCCGTCGGCGAGGCGGTCGACGAGCCCGGCAGCGATCCGATCGGCCGAGGCGGGGCAACTGGCCAGCACGCTCAGTGCATCGGCCGCGTCGACGTCGTTCGTCTCCTCGGCGACCATGCCGATGAGCGTCGGGACCGCGTCGGCCACTCCGCGTGCCCCGAGCGCCAGTGCCGCGTATCTGCGGACCACGGTGTCGGGGTTCGTGAGGGCACCCCGGAGCAGTGCGGTCGCATCGTCGTCGGGCATCTCGGCGATGGACCGGACGGCTCGTCTGCGCACCTCGGCCGCCGGCGAGCCGAGGCCCTCAGCCAGCAGAGCCGAGCCACCGCCACCCGATTGCGCCAGAGCCCATCGAAGGGCTCCTGCGACGTTGGGGTCGGTCTCGCTCAGCGTTGCCTCGACCAGCGCCTCCACCGGCACCGTGTCCTCGTCGACCGACGACAGGGCCGCTCGCTGGCGCGTTCCGGCGCTGTTCGACCCCAGCGCCTGGAGCAGTGCGACGGTCCTCAGGACGTCCTCCCAGCCGGCGGGTTCCGCATCACCGATCCGACGGAGTCGCGTGAGCAACTCCGTCTCACCCGCAATGCGATCCCGCGTCCGGCGGATGAGGTCGTCTACGAGCTCCGTGGGCGTGAAGCCCGGATCATCGAGCGCCCGCCCCACGTCACGCAGCGACAGCCCCAGTGACCGCAGGCTCTCTATGTGGAAGATCCGCCGGATGTCCTCGCCCGAGTACCGGCGATAGCCGGAGTCGGTACGACCCGTCGGACTTACCAGACCGAGCGATTCGTAATGCCTGAGCATGCGGGCGCTGACCCCGGAGCGTCGTGCCACGTCACCGATCAACACTGCCTGTCACCCGTCCTGGCTCGTGGGGCCGAGGACCACGACACGCTTCGCCTCCTCGATCGCGAATTCGAATCCGGCATCCGGGTCGGCCAGCAGCCTCTCCGTAGCGATGGCGTGCGCCCGCACACGACGGTCGGGATCCGTCGTCGCCGCCTGCAGGAACGGCAGGATCACCTCACCGAGCGCGATCAGCGCCCTGCTCAGACTCAGCTGCGTCTCTCGTTCGCCGCGCCCGAACTGTCCCGACAGTACTGCGGCCAACTCGTGCTCCTGACCATCGGGCACGAGCACGACCGCTGCCCGCCACGCGCTCCGCGCCACCTCGTCGTCGGGGTCGGACAGAAGCGCCCGTGTGATCGCAGGCCACGCTTGCCTGTCCCCGATCTTGGACAGCGTGTGCAACGCCTGGCTTCGCGCCTGTGCACGCTCCGAGCGGATCTGCTCCATGAGCTCCGGGACCGTCATTGACGCCGAGTGACGGGTGAGCGCCCAGGTGAGCATCTCGCGTACGTAGAACTCGGGTTCGATCGCGCACCGCTCGATGAGCTTGTCGACGAAATGCGGGCCGGGGGTCGCACCGACCGCCAGCGCCGTCCGCAGCCGCACCGACGCACGGCCGTCCTCCAGCCCCCGAAGAACTCGTATCGTTTCCGTGTCCTGCTCCGGCATGGTCATCGGCAGCACCTCCTCGGCCACAGTGAAGACCTTGTCACCGTGTCAAGGTCAAGCGGAGGCCACGGCGGCCCTGTCCGAATCCGTGACACGCCCCCGCACGCCTCCCTCGCGCATCGGCCCCACCCGGTCCGGGCATGCGAACGTGACCGGGCTGCGTACGGATACCGGCCCGGGCGCCGCCCGTCCGTCCCCGGCGCGGGCTCTCCCGGCGCAAGAGCTCGTCGATCGCACAGGAGCGGACCACCGCATGACAACCACCCCTCGTCCGAAGCCACCTCACAGATCGGCGTCCCGGACTCGCCGTCATGGGCAGCAATCTCGCCCGCAACTTCGCCCGTAACGGCCACACCGTCGCCGTCCACAACCGCACCGTGGCACGCACCCGGGCGCTCGTCGACGCGCACGGCGAGGGGGCGACTTCGTCCCCGCGGAGACCGCCGAGGAGCTCGCCGCTCTGCTGGAGGACGGCGACGTCCTCATCGACGGCGGCAACGCCCACTTCGAGGACACCCGGCGCCGCGAGAAGGCCATGCGGGAACGGGACATCCACTTCGTCGGGAACGGGAGCTCCGGGGGCGAAGAAGGCGCGCTCAACGGACCGAGCATCATGCCTGGCGGCAGCAAGGAATCCTACGACTCACTCGGGCCGATGCTGGAGAAGATCTCCGCGAAGGCCAGGGACGACTCCCCGTGCGTCACGCATATCGGACCTGACGGCGCCGGGCACTTCGTGAAAATGACGCACAACGTCGCTTAGTGGTCGGCTCCGGAAGCCCTTCGGGGGTTGACGCGGCGGTTGGTTTCGTGGCCGAGGTGCGCAGGTGTGCCGACCGCTGGTGGGACGCGATCATTACGGTCTTTGAGCAGCCTCACGGCCCTCACTCAGTCCCTCTCCATCATCACCAACCAACGATGACCGCCTAGGCGCAACCCTCGGGTTGCGCCTAGGCGGTCGAAGTGCAACTCTGGGGTTGCATCCGATGATGACGGTGAAGGAGTCCCCCATGAGCGAGGACCGGATCGAACGCGAAACCCTGATCGCAGCACCCCTGGAGCGGGTCTGGTCGCTGGTGGCCCAACCCGGGTTCTGGGTGGCCGACAAGGCGAGCCTGCCCGGCACCGTGGCCAAGGAAGGCGAGTCGATGATGGCGAAGAACGCCGAGCACGGCGACTTCCCGGTGCGTGTGGAGAAGGTCGAGCCGCCCACGTACCTGGCGTACCGCTGGACCAGCGCGTTCCCCGGAGAAGAGCTGCGCGAGGACAACAGCACGCTCGTGGAGTTCACGTTGACCCCGGAAGGCGAGCAGACGCGGCTGCGCGTCGTCGAGAGCGGGTTCGCGGCGCTGGCCGGGTCCGAGGAGCTGCGCAGTCAGAACCTGAAGGACCACACGGAAGGCTGGCCCCTGGAGCTCGACGCGCTCAAGACACGCGCCGAACAGCCCTCCACGTGACGGAAGAACGTCCCGGCGCCGCCGAGGTCGTCGACAGCGTCCTCGGTGCGCTGGCCGACCCGACGCGACGTCAACTGCTTGACCTGCTCGCCGCACAGGGCGAGGCCACTGCCACGACGCTCGCCGAACGACTTCCCGTCTCGCGGCAGGCGGTGGTCAAGCACCTCGCCGTCCTGGAGGCCGCCGGGCTGGTTTCCGGCGGCCGGGTCGGACGTGAGGTGCGGTATGCAGTGCGGCCCGCGGCGCTGGACACGACGGCACGGTGGATGGCCTCGCTCGCGGCCTACTGGGACCGGCGGTTGGCGAACATCAAACGCGTCGCTGAGGCAGCGGAGCGGGACTCGAGTTCGACACGCCCCGAATGAAGGAAGCACGCTATGGACACGACAGTACTTCGCAGCGCCTACGACAGGTTGCTCGATGCGGCGGCCATCCCCGACCTCGGCGACGCGGACGATGGAGGATGGAACGCCGACCAGATACTGGCCCATCTCCTCAGCGTCGACGCCTCGATCGCAGCGGTTGCTCTGGGCGTCGTCGCCGGCTCACGGCCCACCTTCGACAACCGGATCTCCCTCGACACCTGGAATCTTGACCGGATCATCACCGAGCACTCAGGTCGGGCGGACCTGATTGATCATGTCCGGAGCCAGGCCACCGTCCTGTGCGACATCGCCGATCAACTCAACGAGGAAGCCGCCTCGGTTCTGGTGCCGTCGCTCCTCCTTTCCAATGACGCACTCGTGCTGGACCAGCCGATTACGCTGACAAGCCTCATAGACGGCCTCGCCGAAGACCATGTGCCCGTGCATACCCAACAGCTCCTCGATCTTCGCGTCGCCGTCCCTGGGCACGCCTGAAGGCGGCGCCTGAGTCGAACATCGGGCACCCGGTCCCCCGGTCTGCTCTTGAGGGCCGACTGCGTGGACCGGGCCGCTCCGCCGGCGCACGGCGCCCTGCACGCACATGTCGACGCGTGTGGACATGCCGAAATTGAGGTGCCGGAACCGGGCGGGCATCCCTACCCTCGGCCCCATGCGCCACAAATCCGCTCTGCTGAACGTCATTGATGTGGAAGCCACCTGCTGGAATGGGCAGCCGCCGCCCGACTCTGTGAACGAGATCATCGAGATTGGTCTCACCGTCGTGGACGTGTCGGCAGGGCGCCGCATGTCCCGGCATCGTGTCTTGGTCCGCCCTGTCCGGTCGAAGGTGAGCGACTTCTGCACTGAACTGACCGGACTGACGCAAGCTGAGGTGGAACGGGGCGTCTCCTTCGCCGAGGCCTGCCGGATCCTCTTCGAGGAGTACGAGGCCGGGGAGCGCCCCTGGGCGAGCTGGGGCGAGTACGACCGTCGGCAATTCGCTCGGCAGAGTCAGGCCGACGGGGTGGCCTACCCGTTCGGCTATCCAACTGAGCGCACCCACATCAACGCCAAGGCCGTATTCACCGCGGCTTACGGGCTGCGCAAGAAACCCGGCATGGACCACGCTCTACAGATAGCCGGACTGCCGCTCGAGGGACGCCATCACCGCGGAGAGGACGACGCGTGGAACATCGCCGCACTCGTCCTCGATCTGTTGGGCCGCGGGGCATGGCCGGTCACGGCCACATTCGTCTAGCCTCGCGCCCGCTCGTCGAGGCGTGCTTCAAGGGAGGGGTGTGTGTTCCGGGAGCGAGGGCATGGTGCCAATCGTGCCCGACAGGCCGCCCCCCGGATACGGCAGGCTACAGCCTGTCGTGATCCACTTCTCCCGATCGGCCTGTCTGCCTTGCCCGTTGCCGCCGCCCGGCCGATAACCCTGCGCGCTGCTGAGCGCGAACGACTGAAGAAGATGGCCTACGGTCAAAAAACTGAACACCGGCTGCGGATACGCTCGCAGGTGGTGCTGCACGCCGCACGCGGACGCTCGCGGCCGGTTCGCCGAGCCTGCCTCGGTCGGCCGAGCGGCCCGGCTGCTCAACGAAGGACTCTGACGGGCGGGCATGACGAGGGCCGGTCATCTGCCCGGCCCTTCACGTTGTCTTCTGCTGCTGCGCCCAGCGGTCGAGGTCAGCCACGCAGAACTTCAGCTTCCCCCGAAGTAGTACCTGGGGATCCCGTGCCGTCGGGACTCTTCGATACATCCAGCGTTCCGTCATGCCGAGGTGGATCGCGGCATCCGCGACTCCAACACAGCGACGCTCCACGTCACGCCTCCTTCGGTACGACCAGCCCGAGGAACGGTCTACCCGTCATCTTCGGCCTCACCAACCCAAAGCCTCACTGAGAGCCGGACGGGGCATCCGGGGAACTCCCCGACACCAATGCGGCCCCAAAGGCCGCAATCGGCTGAGCGTCGTAGGCTCGAATCCGCTATCAGCACGGAGGTCCGTCAATGCGCCGGACACGACACAACCGAAGGCAGAGTCATCATGAGTAGCACAGCCCAGATCGGTGTCACCGGACTCGCAGTGATGGGCCGCAACCTGGCCCGCAACTTCGCCCGCAACGGGTACACCGTGGCCCTCCACAACCGCACCACGGCGAAGACACGCGCCCTCGTCGAGGAGTTCGGCGACGAGGGGGACTTCGTCGCCACCGAGTCCGCCGAGGACTTCGTCGCGGCACTGGAGCGCCCTCGGCGCTTGGTGGTCATGGTGAAGGCCGGCGACCCGACGGACGCGGTGATTGCGGAGTTCGCCCCGCTCCTCGAACCCGGCGACATGATCATCGATGGCGGCAACGCCCACTTCGCCGACACCCGCCGCCGCGAGAAGGATCTGCGCGACCAGGGCATCCACTTCGTCGGCACCGGCGTCTCCGGCGGCGAGGAGGGCGCCCTCAACGGGCCCAGCATCATGCCAGGCGGCAGCAAGGAGTCCTACGCCTCCCTGGGCCCAATGCTGGAAAAAATCTCCGCGAAGGCCAAGGACGGCGACCCCTGCGTCACCCACATCGGCCCGGACGGAGCGGGCCACTTCGTCAAAATGGTACATAACGGGATCGAATATGCGGATATGCAGCTGATCGGCGAGGCGTACCAGCTACTGCGTGACGTGGCGGGCTACTCCCCCGCCGAGATCGCGGACATCTTCCGCACCTGGAACGCCGGCCGCCTGGACTCCTACCTCATCGAGATCACCGCCGAGGTCCTCTCCCACACCGACGCGGCCACGGACAAGCCCTTCGTGGACGTCGTCCTGGACCAGGCCGAGCAGAAGGGCACCGGCCGCTGGACCGTGCAGATCGCCCTCGACCTGGGCGTCCCCGTCTCCGGCATCGCCGAGGCCGTCTTCGCCCGGTCCGTCTCAGGACACGCCGCCCTCCGCGATGCCTCCCGCCACCTGGCCGGCCCCACGGCCAGCACCCTGGGCAAGGACGAGGCGGCAGCCTTCGCCGACCAGGTCGAGCAGGCCCTGTACGCCTCCAAGATCGTCTCCTACACCCAGGGCTTCCACCAGATCGCCGCCGGCAGCGAGCAATACGACTGGAACATCGACCTCGGCGAGGTCGCCGCCATCTGGCGTGGCGGATGCATCATCCGCGCCGCGTTCCTCGACCGCATCACCCAGGCCTACGAGGCACAGCCCCAACTCCCCAGCCTGCTCGCCGACAAGAGCTTCGCCGAGGAGATCGCCGCCGCACAGAACGACTGGCGCACGGTGATCACCACCGCCGTCACCCAAGGGGTCCCCACCCCGGCCTTCGCCGCAACACTCGCCTACTACGACTCCCTGCGCGCCGAACGCCTCCCCGCCGCCCTGACCCAGGGACAGCGCGACTACTTCGGCGCACACACCTACCGGCGCGTCGACCGCGAAGGCGCCTTCCACACCCTCTGGGGCGGCGACGGAACCGAGGTCGAAAGCTGAGACGCGGCCTCGGGAGCGTCAGGTTCAGCCTGAAGCCGCGGGCTCGGTCTGTGGTCGCGCTGCGGAGTGGGTCGACGAGTAGGAGGGCCGGCGCTCAGGCGCGGCGGACCCGCCAGAGCCATGCAGCCGTGCCGGTCAGGAGGGCGAGCACCGCCAGGTTGGCCAGGAGGGCCGGGGCACCGGCCTCAGGGCCGCCGGTGGACAGGTTCCAGGTACCGATGACGACGCTCGGCAGGACGGCGGCGAGCAGGACGCCGGTGGTCTTACGGGCGGTGGTCCAGTGCACCGAGGTGCAGAGGAGTACCGCGCCTGTGACACGGAACAGGACGCCGACGAGCTGGCCCGGGGCGGCGGTGAAGACCATCATGAAGGGCATCGAGAGGGTGAGCATCAGGAGCGGAACGAGGGGGTGCACCTTGCCGCGCCGCACGGGTGCGTCCGCACGGCCCCGGGCCGAGGCCCCGGCGGCACCGTTCCCCGCCTCGTCCAGCGCCGTTGCCGCGATCGTGCGGGGGTCTCCCAGCTCCGCCAGGACCTCGCCGATCGTGGCGTCTGGTCGTTCGGCGCGCGTCACCTCGATGTGTTCGGCGAGGTCGGCGAGGAGTTCCTGGCGACGGTCGGCGGAGAGCGCCGAGGCCTCGCGCTCGACGGTCGAGAGGTAGCTGCGCACGGGGTCGGCGAGGTTCTTCATGTGAGGTCTCCTGTGGAGGGGCGCGAGGCTGTCAGGAAGGCGTCCACGGCGTCACGGAAGCCGGGCCAGACGCGGGAGAACTCGTCCAGTGCGGCCCGGCCGCTGTCAGTGAGCGCGTAGTAACGACGCGGTGGCCCGGATACGGACTCCTGCCAGGTGGTGGTGACCAGGTCGTCGCGGCGCAGCCGGGAGAGCAGCGGGTAGACCGTGCCCTGGCTGGTGGCCAGGGCACCGGAGTCCTCCAGGGCCTGGAGGAGTTCCACGCCGTAGCGGGGGCGGTCCCGCATCAGGGCGAGTACGCAGTACTCCAGGACACCCTTGCGCAACTGGGCCGCTGCCCGGGCCTGCTTGGTCGGAAAACCTGGTTCCATGTGATGCAAGATACCTGGTGGGGCAAGTCAATGGGAACGGGGGGTGCCGATCCTTGGACAAGCTCGTGCCCGGTCGGCGGTGCGACGTCTTCGGAGGCACACCTGCCGGCATACCTCGTACCGACCGCGACGGTGCCTTCCACATCTCTGGGGCGGCGACAGGCCGGAGACCCTGCCGGCTGACGAGGCGTACGTCGCCCGGCCGGTCCGGTCCGGCGTGCGGTCGGGAGCGCGGTGTGGATTAGTGGCAGGGAGCCCCGTCCACCGTCCACGGAGTGCGCCCATGCCCGACGCCGTACCGGAACCCGTAGCGGTCCAGCCGGTCGTAGCACCGCTGACCAGCGCCGCCGTGGTTCTGGTCGCGACCATCGAGCCGGGCGGCGAATCCGCTGTTCGCGAGGTGCTGCCCGATCTCTCGGCATTCGCGCGGTCGATCGGCTTCCGGGTGCCGAGCGCCGGACTGGCGTGCGTAACGGGCTTCGGCTCGGAGGCCTGGGACCGGCTGTTCGCGGGCCCCAGGCCGGCCCGTCTGCACCCCTTCCAGGAGTTGCGGGGACCCGTCCACCGCGCGCCGGCGACACCAGGCGATCTGCTGTTCCACGTCCGCGCGGAACAGATGGACGTCTGCTTCGAGTGGGCCTCCCAGCTCCTCGGACGGCTCGGCGGCGCGGTGAAGGTCGTGGACGAGGTGCACGGCTTCCGCTACTTCGACCACCGGGATCTGCTCGGATTCGTCGACGGCACGGAGAACCCCGTGGGCGACGACGCGAGAGCAGCGGCCATCGCCGGCCCGGAGGACCCCGCCTTCGAGGGCGGCAGCTACGTCGTCGTGCAGAAGTACCTGCACGACCTGGCCGGCTGGAACGGGCTGAGCACCGAGCAGCAGGAACGGATCATCGGCCGTACGAAGTTCACCGACATCGAGCTTGCCGATGACGTCAAGCCGGCGGATTCGCATGTCGCCCTGAACACCATCACCGAGGACGACGGCACCGAACGTGCCATCCTGCGCGCCAACATGCCCTTCGGCAGCTTCGGACAAGGGGAGTTCGGTACGTATTTCATCGGGTACGCGGCCGACCCCGGGGTCACCGAGCAGATGCTCCGCAACATGTTCCTGGGCAGCCCGCCCGGCGCCCACGACCGCATTC
>NZ_MAPV01000126.1 GCF_001700505.1 Streptomyces mutomycini | reverse complement strand
TGCGCATGTGGAGCGGATCCACGACCAGCTGCTGGAGGTGCTGGCGGACCTGTCCCCCCGTGCGTCGCAGGTGCCGTTGTTCTCGACGGTTACCGGTGAGTTGCTGGACACGGCGGGTATGGACGGCGAGTACTGGTACACCAACCTGCGCCGGACGGTGCGGCTGGAGGAGACGACGAGGGCTCTGCTGGATGCGGGGCATCGTGTGTTCGTGGAGGTCAGTCCGCATCCGGTGCTGCAGCTGGGTCTGCAGGAGACGTTCGAGGCGGCCGGCAGTGACGCGGTGGCGCTGGGAACGTTGCGCCGGGACGAGGACGAGCCACGCCGCTTCATGACGTCGCTGGCCGAGGCGCACGTAAACGGGGTCGACCTTGATTGGAAGACCCTGTTCGCCGGCCATACCCCCGCCCACCTGGACCTGCCCACCTACCCGTTCCAGCGGCAGCGGTACTGGATCGACGACCTGCGCCCGGTCATGGACGCACCCGCCGGCACCTCCGGCGAACTGTCCGTGGCCGACGCACAGTTCTGGAGTGCCATCGAGCAGGAGGACATCGGCTTCTTCGCCGACAGCCTCGCCCTCGACGGAGGCGAGGAAGCCCGCTCCGCCCTGCGTGCGATGCTGCCCGCACTCTCCTCCTGGCGCCGACGCAGCCGAGAGCTCTCCACCGTCGACGACTGGCGCTACGAGGTGGCCTGGCGCCCGATGCCCGAAGCCGCCACGAGCAGTCTCTCCGGGCACTGGCTGGTGATCGTGCCCGAAGGCCACGAGGCGGACGAGCTGGTCCTGGCGTGCCTCGAGAGCCTTGCCGCCCACGGCGCCAGGACCCACTCCGTCACCGTCGACGCGGGCGCGCTGCACCGTGACCTGTTTGCCGACCACGATCTGCCCTCCGGCATCGAGGGAGTCCTGTCGCTGCTCACCCTGGACCGGGTGCGGCACGCCGACCACCCCGACGTCCCGCGCGGTTACGCCGCGACCGTCGCGCTGCTCCAGGCGCTCGGCGAGGCCGGGGTCCCCGCCCCGCTGTGGTGCGCCACGCGAGGTGCTGTGCAGGTGGGCCCCGCCGACGTGCCGGACGGTGCGGAACAGGCGATGGCCTGGGGCATGGGCCGGGTCGCCGCGCTGGAGCACCCCGACCGGTGGGGCGGTCTCATCGACCTGCCCGCGACACTGGACGCGCGCACGGGAGCGATGCTCAGCGGAGCCCTCGGCGGCGCGGGGGACGAGGACCAGCTGGCCATCCGGCCCTCGGGGACCTTCGTACGCCGGCTGAACCGGGCCCGCCTCGGTGCGGCCACCGGGTCCCGGACCTGGGACCTCACGGGCACCACGCTCATCACCGGAGGGACCGGAGCCCTCGGCGGCCACGTCGCCCGCCGGCTGGCCGGCGACGGTGCCGAGCACCTCCTGCTGGTCAGTCGCCGGGGCCCCGACGCCCCGGGAGCGACCGCCCTGCGCGACGAACTGACCGCGCTCGGCGCCAGGGTCACCGTCGCGGCCTGCGACGCGGGCGACCGGGCAGCCCTGGCGGACCTGCTCGCCGCGGTACCGGCCGAATACCCGCTGACCTCCGTCGTGCACACCGCCGCGGCGCTGGACGACGGACTGCTCGACACCCTCACCCCCGGCCAGTTGGGCAGGGCCCTGCACGCCAAGGCGCGAGCCGCGCAGAACCTGGACGAGCTGACCCGGGACGTCTCGCTCTCGGCGTTCGTCCTGTTCTCCTCGTTCGGCGGCATCGTCGGCACACCGGGGCAGGGCAACTACGCACCCGGCAACGCCTTCCTGGACGCTCTGGCCCAACAGCGCAGAGCCCAGGGCCTGGTGGCGACCTCAATCGCATGGGGCGCATGGGGCGGCGGCGGGATGGCCGAAGGTGCCTTCGGAGACGTACTGAACCGGCACGGCCTGCGCGAGATGGACCCCGAAGCCGCGGCCGGCGCGATGCGACAGGCGGTGGAGCACGACGCCACCTGTGTCCTGATCGCCGACATCGACTGGGAACGCTTCTTCGTCGCCTTCACCGCGACCCGGCCGAGCCCGCTGCTCGCCGACGTACCCGAGGTGCGCCGGATCGCGCAGGAGGGCAACGGCTCGGCCGGCACCGGCGCCGAGGAGCCGTCCGCCCTCGCGCAGCGCCTGGCAGGGCTCGACGACGCCGATCAGGACGCCGTACTGCTGGAAGCGGTACGCGAGCAGGTCGCCGCCGTGCTCGGGTTCCCCGGGCCGGAGGCCGTCAATGCCAAACGGGCCTTCAGGGAAGTCGGGTTCGACTCCGTCACCGCTGTGGAACTCCGCAACCGGATCGGGGCCAGGACGGGGCTGCGGCTGCCGGTGACCCTCGCGTTCGACTACCCGACTCCGGTGAGACTGGCCGCGTTCCTGCGCGAGCAGCTCGTACCCGACGGAGAGACCGTGGCCGAGTCCGTGCTTGAGGAGCTGGACCGGATGGAAGCCGCACTGGTCACGGTCGCGCCGCACGACGAGGGCCGGGCCAGGGTGGTGCGGCGCATGCAGGCGCTGCTCGCACAGCTGCAGGAGACACCGGCCGCGCCGGTCGGCGAGCAGATCGAAGCGGCCTCCGACGACGAGATGTTCGAGCTGCTCGGCAAGAAGTTCGGAATTTCCTGACAGGTCGTCTCCGGCGGCACGCACATCGCACCACACAGTTCCTGACAGAGGGGTCGCCCGATGGCGAACGAAGAGAAGCTCCGGTACTTCCTGAAGCGGGTCAGCACCGATCTCGAAGCGGCGCACGACCGGATCCGCGAGATGGAGGAGCGCGACACCGAGCCGATCGCCATCATCGGCATGAGCTGCCGCTTCCCCGGCGGCGTGCGCTCCCCGGAGGAGCTGTGGGACCTGGTCGCCTCCGGCGCCGACGGCATGACCCCCTTCCCGTCGGACCGCGGCTGGAACACGGACTCCGTGTTCCAGCCCGGGACGGGGGGACCGGGGTACGCCCCTGAGGGCGGCTTCGTCCAGGACGCGGGTGAGTTCGACGCGGCGTTCTTCGGCATCAGTCCGCGCGAGGCGCTGGCCACCGACCCCCAGCAGCGTCTGCTCCTCGAGACGTCCTGGGAAGCGGTCGAGCGGGCCGGGATCGATCCGGAGTCGCTGCGGGGCACCCCAACCGGGGTCTTCGCCGGCACCAACGGCCAGGACTACCCCTACCTCCTCATGGGCTCGACGGGACTGGAGGGGTTCACGGGCACGGGCAGCGCCGCCGCCGTGGTCTCCGGGCGGGTCTCCTACACGCTCGGCCTCGAAGGGCCCGCCGTGACCGTCGACACCGCCTGCTCTTCGTCGCTGGTGGCTCTGCACCTGGCGGCGCAGGCCCTGCGCCGGGGCGAGTGCACGCTGGCGCTCGCGGGCGGGGTCACGGTCATGTCGACCCCCGGCATGTTCAGCAGCTTCAGCGCGCAGGGCGGGCTGGCACAGGACGGCCGCTGCAAGGCGTTCGCCGCCGCGGCGGACGGCACGGGATTCGCCGAGGGGGCCGGGGTCCTGCTCGTGGAGCGGCTCTCCGACGCCCGTCGGAACGGACACCGGGTGCTCGCCGTGCTCCGCGGCTCAGCGGTGAACCAGGACGGCGCGAGCAACGGTCTGACCGCGCCCAACGGCCCCTCCCAGCAGCGCGTCATCGAGCAGGCGCTCGCGGACGCCTCCGTGACACCGTCCCAGGTCGACGTGGTCGAGGCGCACGGCACCGGAACGGTGCTCGGGGACCCGATCGAGGCGCAGGCGCTGCTGGCGGCGTACGGGCAGGACCGTCCGGCGGACCGGCCGCTGTGGCTGGGCTCCGTCAAGTCGAACATCGGTCACACGCAGGCCGCCGCGGGTGTGGCCGGGGTGATCAAGATGGTCATGGCGATGCAACGGGACACGCTTCCGGCGACGCTGCACGTCGACGCGCCCACGCCCCAGGTGGACTGGACCATGGGTGAGGTGCGGCTGCTGACCGAAGCGGTGCCGTGGCCCGAGACCGGACAGCCCAGGCGCGCCGGTGTCTCGTCGTTCGGCATCAGCGGCACCAACGCCCACGTCATCATCGAGCAGGCCGAGACACAGGCCGAGACGCAGGCCGAGACGCAGGCCCAAACGCCGCCCGGGGCGATACCCGCCTCGCCGCCCGGCGGTGAGGCGCAGGCCGGGCCCGTCGCCCTGGCCGTCTCCGCGCGAGGCGGGACGGCGCTGGCCGCGCAGGCCGCACGGCTGCGCACCCTGCTGGTCACCCGTCCCGAGTACGGCCTGGCGGACGTGGCCCATGCGCTCGCGACCACCCGCACCGCCTTCGAGGACCGGGCCGTGGTCGTCGCGGAGGACCGCGACGACGCCCTGCTCCAGCTGGAGGCCCTGGCGGACGGTGGGCCCGGACCGGTGCGCGGCGCCGTGACCGAAGGCCGGGTCGCCTTCCTGTTCAGCGGCCAGGGCAGCCAGCGGCCGGGTACCGGACGGGAACTCGCCGCGCGGTTCCCCGTCTTCCGTGACGCGCTGGACGAGGTGTGCAGCCACCTGGACCGCCATCTCCAGTACCCCCTGCGCAGCGTGCTGTTCGCCGAGGAGGGCAGCGAGCGAGCGGCCCTGCTGCACCGCACGGCGTACACGCAGGCCGCTCTGTTCGCGGTCGAGGTGGCACTGTTCCGCCTCCTTGCCCACTGGGGTGTCCGCCCCGGCATCCTCGCGGGCCACTCCATCGGCGAGGTGTCCGCCGTGCACGTCGCGGGGGTCCTCTCCCTCGAAGACGCGTGCACGCTGGTCGCGGCGCGGGGCCGGCTGATGCAGGCGCTGCCCGAAGGCGGCGCGATGGTGGCCGTCGAGGCACACGAGGACGAAGTGGTCCAGGTGCTGGCCGACCGGGCGGACCGAGTCTCGGTCGCCGCGGTGAACGGCCCCCGCTCCGTCGTCGTCTCCGGTGACGAGGACGGAGTGCTCGCGGTGGCCGCCCACTTCGAGGCCCGGAGCCGCAGGACCAAGCGGCTCGAGGTCAGCCACGCCTTCCACTCCCCGCACATGGATCCGATGCTCGACGAGTTCGGCCGGGTCCTGCGGAGCCTCACTTTCGCCGCTCCCGCCGTCCCGGTCGTCTCGAACGTGACCGGCCGGATCCTGACGCCCGAGGAGGCGGGCTCGGCCGACTACTGGGTCTCCCACGTCCGTCAGGCCGTCCGGTTCCACGACTGCGTGCGGACCCTGTCCGGCCAGGGCGTGAAGACATACGTCGAACTCGGCCCGGACGGCGTGCTCAGCGCGATGGCCGCCGACTGCCTGGACGAGGGCGCGGACGCCTTCCCGGTCCTGCGGGCGGGACGCCCCGAGGCCGCGTCGGCGATGACCGCGCTGGCCCGCCTGCACGTACGCGGCGTCGACTGCGACTGGACGGCCCTGTTCCCCGGCGCCGGAGCGGTGGACCTGCCCACCTACGCGTTCCAGCGCACCCGGTACTGGCCCGAGTCTCTCGTGTGGACAGCGGCACCGGACGCGCGGGTCGGCGAGGATCCCGCGGAGGCGGGGTTCTGGTCCGCGGTCGAGCGCCAGGACCTGGAGGCCGTGACCGGCACGCTCGCACTCGACGGCGACCAGCCGCTCAGCACCGTACTCCCGGCCCTCGCCGACTGGCGGCGCGGCCGGCGTGAGCAGTCCGCCATCGACTCCTGGCGGTACGAGGTGCGGTGGCGCCACGCGCCGGAACCCGGCCCGGCCGTGCCCTCCGGTACGTGGCTCGTCGCGGGCTCCGAGGACACCACCCACGACATCGCGGCCGCCATCGGCGCCCATGGAGTCCGCGTCCTGCGCGTCCCGGCGTCCAGCGACGACACCCTGCTGCGGGAGGCCCTGGACGACGGCGGTATCGCGGGCGTCATCGCCGTGACGGCCCTGTCCGGTGAGGGCACGCAGGGACTGCAGGACACCCTCGCGCTCGTACAGACCCTGGCGGACGCCCGGCTGCGCGCACCGCTCTGGCTGGCCACCCGCGGTGCCGTCGCCGTCAACGACTCCGACCGGCTGACCGCCCCGGAACAGGCCATGGTGTGGGGCCTCGGCCAGGTCGTGGCCGTCGAGGAACCCGGTCTGTGGGGCGGCTTGATCGACCTGCCGGGGGCGCTCGACACCCGCGCCGCCCGACGCCTCTGCGGAGTGCTCGCGGACCCACGGAGGACGGAGGACCAACTGGCGATCCGCTCCTCCGGCGTCCACGTACGCCGCCTCGTCAGGGCCGCCCCCCGGCCGCCGGAGACCCGCACACCGTGGCAGCCCGAGGGCACCGTCCTGGTGACGGGCGGCACCGGCGCCCTGGGGGCCGTCGCCGCCCGCTGGCTGGCCCGCAACGGGGCCTCCCACCTGCTGCTCACGAGCCGCAGCGGCCTCGAAGCCCCCGGCGCCCGGAGCCTGGAGGCCGAGCTGACGCAGCTAGGGACGCGCGTCACCGTGGCCGCCTGTGACGTCACCGACCGGGAGGCGCTGGCCGCCCTGATCGGCTCGGTACCCGCCGAGCACCCGCTCACCGCGGTCGTCCACACCGCCGGCGTGCTGGACGACGGCATGCTCGGCTCGCTGACGCCCGAGCGGGTCGAGCGGGTCCTGCGGCCCAAGGCCGACGCCGTCGTGCACCTGCACGAACTCACCCGCCACCTCGACCTGTCGGCGTTCGTCCTCTTCTCCTCGCTGGCCTCGACGTTCGGCAACGCCGGACAGGCCGCGTACGCGGCCGGCAACGCCTTCCTCGACGCGATCGCCGCCGTGCGCCGCGCCCAGGCACTGCCCGCCACGTCCATCGGCTGGGGCGCCTGGGACGGCGCCGGCATGGCCGCGGACCCGCTGGTGGCCGAACGCGTACGCCGTGGCGGAACGCCTCCGCTGCCACCGGAACTCGCGATGCGGGCCCTGCGGCAGGCTGTCGAAGCCGGTGCGTCCCACATGGTCGTCGCCGACGTGGACTGGGAGCGCTTCGCACCCGCCCTTCCGCCCGGCAGGTCCGCCTTCATCGGTGAACTCCCCGAGGTGCAGAGCCTGTCGGCCGCAGCCGGCACCCCCGCGCCGGAGGAGGCCGCCGAGAGCGCCCTGCACGAGCAGTTGGCGGGCACCTCACCGCAGGAGTCCGAGCGCATCCTGCTCGCAGTGGTCTGCGGTCAGGCCGCCGCGGTGCTCGGCCACGCCTCGGCGGACGGGGTGCAGCCCGGGAGGGCGTTCCGGGACCTGGGCTTCGACTCGCTGACCGCCGTGGAGCTGCGCAACCTGCTCGGCGCGAGCACGGGACTCGCCCTGCCCGCGACGCTCGTCTTCGACTACCCGACGCCACTCGTCCTCGCCCGGCACCTGCGGGACGAACTCGCCGGCTCCCGGACCGGGCCGGCCCAGGAGGGCCCCGTCGCCGTCCTGGACGACGACCCGATCGCCATCGTCGGCATGAGCTGCCGTTTCCCCGGCGGGGTCCGGTCCCCGGAAGAGTTCTGGGACCTCCTGGAGTCGGGGACCGACGCGGTCTCCCCGCTGCCCGGCGACCGCGGCTGGGACATCGAACGGCTCTACAGCGCGGACCCCGACCAGCAGGGCACGTCGTATGTGCGCGAGGGCGGGTTCCTGCACGACGTCGCCGACTTCGACGCGGCCTTCTTCGGTATCGCGCCGCGCGAGGCGCTGGCCATGGACCCGCAGCAGCGCCTGCTCCTCGAGACGTCGTGGGAGGCGTTCGAGCGGGCCGGAATCGACCCCGACACCGTGCGAGGCGGACGGGTCGGCGTCTTCGCGGGCACCAACAGCCAGGACTACACCGGCCTCCTGATGGGCTCGGCCGAGAGCGCCGAGGGCTTCGTGGCCACCGGCAACGCCGCCAGCGTGGTCTCCGGACGGGTCTCGTACGCACTGGGTCTGGAAGGACCCGCGGTCACCGTCGACACGGCGTGCTCGTCCTCGCTGGTCGCCCTGCACCTGGCCGTCCAGGCGCTGCGCGCGGGCGAGTGCACCCTGGCGCTGGCCGGCGGCGTGACCGTGATGTCGACGCCGTCCGCGTTCATCGAGTTCAGCCGGCAGCGCGGACTGTCCTCCGACGGCAGGTGCAAGGCCTTCGCCGAGTCCGCGGACGGCACCGGCTGGGGCGAGGGCGTCGGAGTCCTCCTGGTCGAACGGCTCTCGGACGCCCGCCGCAACGGCCGTGAGGTGCTCGCGGTCGTACGGGGCTCCGCGGTCAACCAGGACGGCGCGAGCAACGGACTGACCGCGCCCAACGGCCCGTCGCAGCAGCGCGTCATCCGGCAGGCGCTGGCCGGCGCGGGCCTGACCGCCGACCAGGTCGACGCCGTGGAGGCGCACGGCACCGGCACGACGCTGGGCGACCCGATCGAGGCGCAGGCGCTGCTGGCGGCGTACGGGCAGGACCGCCCGGCGGACCGGCCGCTGTGGCTGGGCTCCGTCAAGTCGAACATCGGTCACACACAGGCCGCCGCGGGTGTGGCCGGTGTGATCAAGATGGTGATGGCGATGCGGCACGGCGTACTGCCCCCGACACTGCACGTGGACGCGCCGTCGTCCCACGTCGACTGGTCGGCGGGCGCCGTGGCGCTGCTGACCGCCCCGGTGGAGTGGCCGGAGACGGACCGGCCGCGCCGCGCGGGCGTGTCGTCCTTCGGTGTCAGCGGCACGAACGCGCACACCATCATCGAGCAGGCTCCCGCCGCCGTCCCCGCCCCGGCCGCTCCCGACCCGGACGTCCCGCTCGACACCGGTGCCACCACCGCGTGGGTGCTGTCCGGCAGGACGCGCGAAGCCCTGCGGGACCAGGCCTCGCGGCTGCTGGACGCGGTCGGCACCGCTGACCCCGCCGCCCTCGCCCACGCCCTGGCGACGACCAGGACCCGCTTCGAGCACCGTGCGGCCCTCGTCGCCCGGGAGCCCGCGGAGTTCGAGGCCGGCCTGCGGGCTCTGGCCGCCGACGGCTCCGCGGCCGGAGTCGTGCGGGGGACCGCGGCCGGAGACACGAGGCCCGTACTCGTCTTCCCGGGGCAGGGCGCCCAGTGGCCCGGCATGGCGAAGGAACTCCTGGACACATCAACCGTGTTCGCCGCGCGCCTCGCCGACTGCGCACAGGCCCTGGCCCCCCACACGGACTGGTCGCTGGAGGACGTCGTACGGGAGACTCCCGGCGCCCCCGGTCTCGACCGGGTCGACGTGGTGCAGCCCGTGCTGTGGGCGGTCATGGTGTCGCTGGCCGAGCTGTGGCGTGCCTGCGGAGTCCGTCCCGCCGCGGTGATCGGCCACTCGCAGGGCGAGATCGCGGCCGCGACCGTGGCAGGCGCACTGTCCATCGAGGACGCCGCGCGCGTCGTGGCACTGCGGAGCCGGGCGCTCCTCCCGCTGTCCGGCAAGGGCGGCATGGCCTCGGTCGGGGAGTCGGCCCGGCTGCTGCGCGAGCGGCTCACGGCATGGGGCGACCGGCTGTCGGTGGCCGCCGTGAACGGTCCGTCGTCCGCCGTCGTCGCGGGTGAACCCGAGGCGCTGGACGAACTCCTGAGCTCCTGCGAGGCCGACGGCGTACGCGGCAGACGCATCGCGGTCGACTACGCCTCGCACTCCGCCCAGGTCGAAGCCATTCGCGAGGAACTGGACCGGCTGCTCACCGGAATCACCCCCCGCTCGACCACCGTGCCCTTCTACTCGACCCTCACGGGCACACTGACCGACACCGCGTCGCTGGACGCCGGATACTGGTTCCGCAACCTGCGCTCCACCGTGGAGTTCGAGGCCGCCACCCGCGCGGCACTCGCCGACGGCCACCGTACGTTCCTCGAGGTCGGCCCCCACCCGGTGATGGGACTCGGGCTCCAGGAGACGTTCGACGCCGCGGAGACCGAGGCGACCGCGCTGGGGACACTGCGCCGTGACGAGGGCGGCCCCCACCGGTTCCTGACGTCCCTGGCCGAAGCCCACGTCGCCGGTGTGTCCCCGGACTGGCGTGCCGTACTCGGCGACCGTACGGGCCACGCCGACCTGCCCACGTACGCCTTCCAGCGCAGCCGGTTCTGGCCCCGGTCCGCGGCGCTCCCCGCCCCGGCCGAGCACCGGGACCCCGTCGACGAGGCCTTCTGGGCCGCCGTGGAGACCGAGGACCCCAGTGCGCTGGCCGGGATGCTGGGAGCCGCCGACGACGACACCCGCCGCTCGTGGGAGAGCGTCCTGCCCGCCCTGACGTCCTGGCGGCGCGAACGCCGCGAGCAGACCGTCCTGGACAGCTGGCGCTACCGGATCAGCTGGAAACCGGTCGCTCCGGCCACGGCCCCGGCTCCCTCCGGGACCTGGCTGGTCGTCAGTCCCTCAGGGGTGGCGGACAGGGCGGGTGAGGCCGTCACGCGCGAGCTGGTGCGCAACGGGGCCCGCACCGTCCAGGTGCTGTTCGAGTCCGACGACACAGGACGGGCCATGGCGCTCCAGCGGCTCGGGGAGGCCGTGGCCGACGGAGGCCGGATCGAAGGTGTCCTGTCCTTCCTCGCCGAGGACGACCGGCCCGACCCGTTCCATCCGGTCGTACCGGCCGGCGTCGCCGCGACCACCTCCCTGATCCAGGCGATGACCGATCTGGACCTGGCGGCGCCCCTGTGGTGCCTGACCCGGGGAGCGGTCTCCGTCGACGGCCCGGGCCCGCTCACCGGTCCGGCCCAGGCGCAGGTTTGGGGACTGGGCCGCGTCATCGGCCTCGAACACCCCGACCGCTGGGGCGGCCTCATCGACCTGCCCGCTGAGCCGGACGAACGGACCGCCGCCCAGGTGTGCCGGCTGCTGACGGGCGCCGGGGACGAGGACCAGCTCGCCGTCCGCCCCCAGGGCGTGTTCGCCCGCCGCCTCGGACGCTCGCCCGCCGGCCCCCGGCCGGCCGCGCCGACGCGCTGGGAACCGCGCGGCACGGCCCTGATCACCGGAGGCATGGGAGCGCTGGGGTCCCATGTGGCACGCTGGCTCGCGAGCAACGGCGCCGAGCACCTGGTGCTCACCGGACGCAGGGGCGAGGACACACCCGGGGCCCTCGCGCTGAAGGACGAACTCACGGCGCTGGGCGCCCGTGTGACGCTCACGGCCTGTGACGTAGCCGACCCCGACGCCCTGACCGCCCTGGTGAAGGAACTGGCACAGGACGACACGGCGCCCGTACGCGCCGTCGTGCACGCCGCGGGGGAGAGCCTGGTCTCCGGCCTGGAGGAGAGCGACCCCGCCGAGTTCGCCCGGGTCATGTCGGCGAAGGCGGCGGGCGCGAGCAGTCTGGACGCACTCTTCGGTTCCGACTCGCTGGACGCCTTCGTGCTGTTCGCCTCCGGCGCCGGCGTCTGGGGCGGATCGGCGCAGGGCGCCTACGCCGTCAGCAACTGCCACCTCGACGCCGTCGCCGAGCGCCGCCGCGCCCGCGGACTGGCCGCCACCTCGGTCGCCTGGGGCGGCTGGGCCGGCGGAGGCATGGTGGACGCCGCCGCCGGGTCCACGCTGACCCGCATGGGACTGCGTCCCATGGAGCCGGAAGCAGCCGTCCGGGCTCTCGTCCAGGCGGTGGAACGGCAGGAGACCTGTCTGACGGTCGCCGACATCGACTGGGACCGGTTCGCCCCCGCATTCGCGATGGCCGGCCCCCGTCCGCTGATCGAGGACATTCCCGAGGCCGCCGCCGCACTCCGACCGCCCGAGGACGACCGCGAAGCGCCCGAGGCCGCGGCCGGCGCTCTCGCGGCACGACTGGCCGGCGCCTCGGACGCGGAGCGGAAGCGGATGCTCCTGGATCTCGTACGCGCCGAGGCGGCCGCCGTGCTCGGGCATCCCGCGGCCGATGCCGTCGACCCCCAACGGGCCTTCCGGGAGATGGGGTTCGACTCGGTCATGGCCGTCGAGCTGCGCAACCGGCTGAACACCGCCACCGGGCTGCGCCTGGAGACCACCCTGGTCTTCGACGAACCCTCACCCACCGGCCTCCGCGACCGGCTGATGCGCGAACTGCTGCCGCCGGACGCCGAGCGGACCGCCGAGGACGACGAGGAGGCGCAGGTGCGTTCGATGCTCGCCACCATCCCGATGGCCCGGCTCCGCGAGTCGGGTCTTCTGGACGCGTTGCTGCGTCCGGAGGACCCGGGGACCCCGCCGGAGCAGCAGGCGCCCGAGTCCGACGACCGGGTGGACGAGATCAACGCCATGGACATCAGCGCCCTCGTCCGCATGGCGACACGAACGAAGGAAGCCTGATGCGACGAGCAGCGTGGAGCACATGATGGGGACGCAGGTCGAAGAGATCGTCGAAGCGCTACGGGCGTCTCTCGTGGAGAACGAACGGCTGCGCCGACAGCACCAGAACCTCGTCGACGAGCGGGCGGAGCCGATCGCCGTCGTGGCGATGAGCTGCCGCCTGCCCGGCGGCGTGCGCTCTCCCGAGGACCTGTGGCGCCTCGTGATGGACGGTACGGACGCCATGTCCGCCGTCCCCGACGGCCGTGGCTGGGACGTGGACTGGCTGCGCGGGCTCGGTGACGCGGGCATCACCCCCGAGGGCGGATTCGTCGACGACGCCGACGCGTTCGACGCCGCTCTCTTCGGCATCGGCCCGCGCGAGGCACTGGCGATGGACCCGCAGCAGCGGCTGCTGCTCGAGTCGTCGTGGGAGCTGTTCGAGCGGGCCGGGATCGACCCGTCGTCCCTGCGGGGCACCGGCACGGGTGTGTTCGTCGGAGCCTCCTCCTCGGGGTACAGCGCCGGGATGTACGGCGACGCCCAGGGAAGCGACAGCTACCTGCTCACCGGTGGGGCGGGCAGTGTCATCTCAGGCCGGGTGTCCTACATCCTCGGTCTCCAGGGCCCGGCGATCACGGTCGACACCGCCTGCTCGTCGTCCCTGGTGGCCATCCACCTGGCCGCCAGGTCGCTGCGCGACAAGGAGTGCTCGCTGGCCCTGGCGGGCGGGGTGACGGTCATGGCCACCCCCGGCGCGTTCGTGGAGTTCAGCAAGCAGCGCGGACTGGCGGGCGACGGCCGCTGCAAGTCGTTCGCGGCCGGCGCCGACGGGACGGGCTGGGGCGAAGGAGCGGGCGTCATCCTCCTGGAGCGGCTGTCCGACGCCCGTCGGAACGGCCGGAAGGTACTGGCCGTGCTGCGCGGCAGCGCGGTCAACCAGGACGGCGCGAGCAACGGACTCACCGCGCCCAGCGGGCCGGCCCAGCGCCGTGTGATCGCCCAGGCGCTCGCCGACGCGGGGCTGGGCCCGAACGACGTCGACGCCGTGGAGGCGCACGGCACCGGCACGGTGCTCGGCGACCCGATCGAGGCCCGGGCCCTGATCGCCGCCTACGGCCGCGACCGGCCCGCGGACCGGCCCCTGCTCCTGGGCACCGTCAAGTCGAACGTCGGGCACACCCAGGCCGCGGCCGGCGCGGTCGGCGCGATCAAGACCGTCCTGGCACTCGGTCACGGGATGCTGCCCCGGACCCTGCACATCGACGCACCCACCCCCCACGTGGACTGGTCGGGCGGCGCGGTGTCCCTGCTGACCGGTGCCACACCCTGGCCGGCCACGGAACGGCCGCGCCGGGCGGGCGTCTCGGCCTTCGGGCTCAGCGGCACAAACGCCCACCTGATCCTCGAACAGGCACCCGCGAGCGAGCCCGCCACCGGCTGCACCGCCGAGCTGCCGGTCGTCCCGTTCCTGGTGTCCGCACGCACCGAGGAAGCCCTGAGGGGCCAGGCGATCCGCCTCCTGGAACGGCTGCGCGACGACCCCGGGGCTTCGCCTACGGACCTCGGCCACTCACTGGCCGTCTCCCGCGCGGCGCTCGACCGCCGGGCGGTGGTACTGGCCGACGACCGCGACGGCCTCGTACGCGGACTCACGTCCCTCGCCGCCGGCGAGGCGTCCCCCGGCCTCATCCGGAGCGCGCACCGGGCAGGGGAGGGCACCGCCTTCCTCTTCACCGGGCAGGGCAGCCAGCGGCCGGGCATGGCCGACGAGCTGTACGCGGCCTTCCCCGCCTTCGCCGAGACTCTGGACGCCGTCTGCGAAGGGTTCGACCCGCATTTGGACACACCCCTGCGCGCGGTGATGTCGGGCGCGGACGCGGAGAAGCTCGACCGGACCGAGTACGCCCAGCCCGCGCTCTTCGCCTTCGAGGTCGCCCTGTACCGGCTGCTGGTGAGCTGGGGAGTACGTCCCGACGCCGTGGCCGGCCACTCCCTGGGCGAGCTGACCGCGGCACACGTCGCCGGGGTCCTGTCGCTGGAGGACGCCTGCACGTTCGTCGCGGCCCGCGGCCGTCTGATGCAGGCCATGCCGGGCGGCGGCCTCATGGTGGCCGTCGAGGCGTCCGAGCAGGAGGTGCGGGACCTCCTCGGAGCCGGCACCGGGGTATCGATCGCCGCCGTCAACGGACCGAGGTCCGTGGTCCTGTCCGGAGACCGGGACGAGGTCCAGGACATCGTGACCCTCTGGACGAAGCAAGGACGCAGGCACAAGGAGCTGAGGACCAGCCACGCCTTCCACTCGGCACACATGGACGCCATGCTCGACGAGCTCCGCGCGGTCGCCGCGACCCTGGCCCTCCGGCCGGCACGGACCGATCTCGTCAGCGCCACGACCGGCCTGCCCCTCACCGCGGACCAGGCGCTCAGCCCCGACCACTGGACGCGGCACGTCCGGGAGCCCGTCCGGTTCGCGGACACCGTGCGGCGACTGCACGACGACCGGGTCGGCACCCTGCTGGAGATCGGACCCGACGGAGTGCTCACCGCCCTCGCCCAGGACTGTCTCGCCGGCGGCAGCGAGCTCGAGCCGCCCCTCCTCGTCGCGACCCAGCACCGCGACCGCTCGCCGGTGCGCGCCCTGTTCACCGCACTGGCGGAACTCCATGTGCACGGCCTACCCGTCGACTGGGCGGCAGTCTTCGCCGGACGTGGCGCACGCCTGACCGATGTGCCGACCTACGCCTTCCAGCGCCGCCGGTACTGGCCGGCGCCTCCCGCGTACACCCCCGGCCAGACGGCCCCCGGCCCGGCGGTCGTCGACGTGGCCGAGGACACCCCGTCCGCCGAAGCACCGGCGGCACTGGCCGTGCGGCTGGCCGAGGCCACCCCGGCCGGCCGCCAGGCGCTGCTCCTGGACGTCGTCACCACGTGGGCCGCCGCCGCACTGGGGCTCTCCTCGGCCGAAGAGCTGGACACCGGGCGGGACTTCCTGGAGCAGGGCTTCGACTCCCTGACCGCCCTGGAGCTGCGGAACAGCCTCCGTACGGTGCTGGGGACCGAGGAACTGTCGGCCACTCTGCTGTTCGACCACCCCACACCGTCCCGCCTGGCCCGGCATCTCTCCGCGATGCTGGACGGCAACGGAGCCACCGCACCCGTGACCAGGCCGAGCGGCGGCATTCTGGGCTCCCTCCTCCAGCACACCCGCTCCACCGGCCAGGCAGTGGAGTACGCGAAGGTACTGATGCAACTCGCCGCATTCCGTACCGTCTTCAGCAGCGAGACGCCACCCGCCCAGGCCGCTCCAGTGGTGCGCCTGGCGACGGGCGACGGCCCCCCGCTCATCTGCCTCTGCACGATGTCGATGCTCTCCGGACCGCACGAGTACGCACGCCTCGCCGCCGGCTTCCGCGGGGAACGCGACGTGTACGCGCTCCCGCACCCCGGCTTCGCCGAGGGCGAGGAGCTCCCGGAGAACTTCGACGTCCTGATGCGGACGCACGCCGAATCGGTCCTGCGCACGGTGGGGGACAGGCCTTTCGTCGTCACGGGCCACTCCGGCGGTGCGCTGCTGGCCAACGCGCTCTCCCACGCACTGGACCGGCGAGGACGTCCACCGGCCGCCGTGATCCTGCTCGACAGCTATCCCGCCGACAGCGACGTGATGGCCACCTGGATGCCCGAACTGCTCGACGGCATGGTCGAACGCGACGACGCGTACACGCCCATGGACGACTTCCGCGCCACTGCGTGGGCCGCCTACCTCCCCTTCCTGTACGCGTGCCGGGCGCAGCCTGTCGACGTACCCACACTCCTGGTACGGGCGGGGGAGCCCCTTCGGGCGTGGTCGGGCGAAGGCGACTGGCATGCCGTCTGGCCCCTGCCCCACTCGGTCGCCGAGACCGAGGGGAACCACTTCACGATGCTCGGCGAACACGCGGGGCCCCTGGCCCGGCGGATGCGCGAATGGCTGACGGAGCAGGGGTGCTGAGAGCAGAAGCACAGAATCCGCACCGCCGCCGAACAGGGGTCGGCGGACGGTAGATAGGGGTTGCCGTCAATTCGGCCGAATCCATAGTCTGCGGACTGGAGTCGACTTGGCGAGCCCGTTCCTTCGCATCAACTCTGCCCATGAATGGTTGAATTATGCCTGCCGAAGTCAAGCCGAAAATCGGCGACGATGCCCAGATATCGCTCGACGGTCAGGAGAAGGGCGAACTGACCCTTCTGGCCGAGCAGCTGCGTGACATCGGTCCACGCCTGAACGACGACCCCCGCTGGACTTCCGCCGCACGGGAACTCTCCTGCCGACTGCCCATGCGACTGCGCCAGACGCTGCGCCGCTTCACGTGGAACTCCGGCCGTGAGGCCATGCTCCTGGTGCGCAACCTGCCGGTGGAACCGGAAAACGTCCCCGACACGCCGACGGTCCGCGGCTCCGTCCAGCGCGAGACCACCACACCGGCGTCCGCGCTGATGCTCATCGCCATGGCCATGGGCGAGGTGATCGCGTTCGAGAAGGAGAAGACCGGCGCGCTCGTGCAGGACGTGGTCCCCGTTCCCGGAATGGAACAATTCCAGGGGAATGCCGGATCCATCAAGCTCAACATGCACACCGAGAACGCATTCCATGAGCACAAGCCCGACCTCGTGGGTCTGATGTGCCTGCGGAACGACCACGAGAACGTCGCCGGACTGCGTGTCGCGTCCGTGCGCAACGCGGTTCCGCTGCTTTCCGCACGGACCAGGGAGATACTCCACCAGCCGCGATTCGTGACCATGGCGCCGGCTTCCTTCGAGATGGCCGACGGCATGGAGGAACCGCACGGAATCCTCGCCGGCAGTTTCGAGGACCCCGATCTCAAAGTGGACTTCAGCAGCACGATCCCGTCCGACGACGAAGCCGGGCAGGCCATGGCCGAGCTGGAAGCCGTCATCGAGCGGGTGGCCCACACGCTGATCCTCGGCCCCGGTGACCTGGCCTTCGTCGACAACCGGCTGGCCCTGCACGGCCGCAACTCCTTCCAGCCCCGCTACGACGGCCGGGACCGCTGGCTCCAACGCGTCTTCGTACACCTGGACTTCCGTAAGTCCCGCGTCATGCGCATGGCCGACGGCCAGGTACTCGGAGCCGGCGAAGCGGTTCGCTGAGCCGGACGTGACGCACCACCGACCGACCCGAATCGAAAGAGGTATCCCCATGTCCGCGGGTGAGGACGACAACGTCTACAGCCGGCCCGTGTCGCCCACCGAGACATGGTTCCTGGTGTACCCCGAATCGGTTCCCGGGGTCATCCAGATCGTCATCGAGGGTGCCGGCCACATCGGCCACGACGAGCTGGTCCGCGCCGTGGAGGCCGCGTCCGAGGCCTGCCCCGGTGCCCGGCTCACCCGGCAGGGCATGACCTGGGTGGACAGCGGCGTTGCACCGGTCGTGCGGGTCCTGCCCGGCGACAGGGTCGACCGGCACACCTTCGCCGGCGCGGCCGAACTGCACAGCCCCCTCATGGGCAAGGACGGCGGCCCCACCTGCGAACTCCTGCTCCTCACCGACCCGGAATGCGACACGCTGATCGTGCGCGCGTTCCACGGGGTCATGGACGGCCAGGGCGTACGCACCTGGGCGGAGGACATCTTCCGCGTGCTGCGCGGCGAGGACCCCGTGGGCGCACCCTCACGCATCACGGAGAACGAACTGATCGAGCGGGCCGGCGCCCCGCAGGAGCGGGATGTCACCCCCGACCTCGACTGGCCGTCCGCGCTCGGTGCCCGCCCGCAGGGCCGGCACGACTTCTTCTGGCGCAGGCGCACCGTCGACGGCGCGCACCCCGCGCTGGTCGCCAAGATCGCCTGCGCCGTCACCCAGGCGTGCGGTCTGCGCACCGGCAGGTTCCTCGTCCCGGTCGACCTGCGCAGGTACCTGCCCGGAATCCGCTCGACCGGCAACCTCACGAACAATCCGCTGTACGAGGTACGTGGCGACGCCGGCTGGGAGCAGGCGCAGGAGAAGCTGCTGTCCATCCTGTCCACCGGTCAGGACCTGGCTGCCCGTGTCGACCCGTCGCTGCCCGGCCAGAACCTGACGGAACTGCACCAGCAGATCATGGGCCTGGACGCCTACTCCGCGCAGAAGGGCTGTTACAGCAGCCTGGCCACGCTCTCCCACATGGGGCGTGTCGCCCCCGCCGCCTTCAGCACCAGCTCGTTCCACGCCACCACCGTCTACTCGCTGCCCAACTCCGGGCCCCTGGGACCGCCGGAGATCAACGCGGTCGAGTTCGGCGACCGCACCGAGATCACCATCGGCTGGTACGACGGTGCACAGACCCCGGAACGCGCGGAGGCGCTCCTCGACCGCATCGAGGAGGCACTGTCCCCGCGCGCCCACCGCGAGTGGGACCGCAACCGGACCGAGCGTGCGCTCGACCGCCAGGGAACGGCCGTCGACCAGTTCCGCAGGCAGGTCTCCCTCACCCCCGGCGCGATCGCCCTCACCGGCCCCGAGGGCGAGGTGACCTTCCGTGAGCTGGACCGGCGGGCGGACGCCGTCGCCGTCGCGCTGCTGGACCGGGGCATCGGACGCGACGACGTCGTGGGCCTGCTGGCGGGTCGTACGGTCGCGGCGATGGCCGCCATCTGGGGGGTGCTGAAAGCGGGTGCGGCCTATCTGCCCCTCGACCCGCAGCAGCCCGACGACCGGCTCGCCGGCCTGGTGGCGGACGCCGGGGCCACCGTGTGCCTGGCCGAGCACGTCCACGCCGAGCGCCGCTTCACCCCGGACTCCGGCTGCGACGTGGTGGTGCTCGAGACACTGGAGCCCTCGGAGCGCCGTCCGGAGGGCGTCGAGGTGCGGCCGGAGGACCTCGCGTACGTCATCTACACCTCGGGATCGACCGGGCGCCCCAAGGGCGTGGAGATCGAGCACCGTCAGCTCGCCACGTTCATCAGCTGGGCGACCCGTGTCTACGGGGTCGATTCCACCACCCGGTTCCCGCTGTTCACCTCGCTCGCCTTCGACCTCTCCAACACCGCGATCTTCCTGCCGGTGCTGGCCGGCGGTTCGATCGCGCTGGTACCCGACGAGCCCAACCACGTGGTCCTGCGCGACATGCTGGAGAGCTCGGGGGCCAACGCGCTCAAGCTCACACCCACGCACCTCGACCTCATCGGCAGGCTGGGCCTGCGCCCGGCCGGTTTCCGGGCGGTCATCGCCGGCGGGGAACTCCTGCGTGGTGCCGTCGCCGACCGGGCCCAGCAGCTCTTCGGCCCCCAGTGCGGCATCTTCAACGAGTACGGCCCCACCGAGACGACCATCGGCTGCATGACGCGGCGCTTCGATCCGGACCACGACGCGGACCTGCCCTCGGTGCCCATCGGCGTGCCGACGGACAACACCCGGATCCACCTGATCGGCGGTGACGGCCGCCACGTCGCCCCGGGCGAGGTGGGTGAGATGTACCTTGCCGGTGATCAGCTGGCCCGTGGCTACCGCGGCCGGCCCGATCTCGTCCGCGAACGGTTCACCGCCCTCGCCGACGGCACCCGCGTCTACCGCAGCGGTGACCTGGCCAGGATGTTGGAGTCCGGCGAACTGGAGTCGGTGGGCCGCAACGACGAGCAGGTCAAGGTACTTGGCTACCGGGTCGAGCCCGCCGAGGTCGCCAAGGCCCTGGAGGAACACCCGGCCGTGGCAACGGCCTTCGTCACCGGTCTGGTCAGGCCCGGCACCACCGGCAAGGTCCTGTGCGCCTTCGTCGTCCTGCGCGCGGAGGCCACAGTCGACGAGCTCACCGACCACGTCGCCGGCCGTCTGCCCCGCTACATGGTGCCGGCCACGACGACGGTCGTGGCCGAACTGCCCCGCACGGTCAACGAGAAGGTCGACGTCGCCGCGCTGCCGCTGCCGTTCACCGGGCCGCAGGCCGATGCCGCGGCCGCCGAGGCGAAGGCCCGCGGCGAGGTTGAGGAGGCGGTGGCCAAGATCTGGGCACGCGTCCTGGCGGTGGACGTCAACCGGCTCGCCGCCGGCGCGGACTTCCACCGGCTCGGCGGCGACTCCGCCACCCTCCTCGCGATGCTCGCCGCGGTCAGCGACGAGGTCGTGGGCTCCCGCCGGGAGCGGGAGTTCATGGCGGCCCTGCCGGCGATCCTCCGGCAGCCGACGCTCGCGAAGGTCTCGGAGATCGCCGAGCACACGCGTGACGGGCAGGGGGCCACGGATGGCTGACCCGGGACCGGGCCGCCTCGTCGCGATCAGCGACGTCCATGTCCGCTACGACGAGAACAGGAAGGTCGTCGACCGGATCAGACCGGACAGCGACGAGGACTGGCTGATCGTCGCCGGTGACGTGGGTGAGATCGTCTCGGACATCGAGTGGGCGCTGCGCACCCTGCGCAACCGGTTCGCCAAGGTCATCTGGGCGCCGGGCAATCACGAACTGTGGACCGCGCCCGACGACCCTGTGCGGCTGCGCGGCGAGCAGCGCTACCTGCACCTGGTGGACATCTGCCGCAAGCTCGGGGTGGCCACCCCCGAGGACCCTTACCCGGTCTGGGAAGGAGAGGGCGGTCCCGTCGCCGTAGCACCGCTCTTCCTCCTCTACGACTACTCGTTCCGGCCGCCGGGGACGTACTCGAAGGCGGCGGCGCTCCAGGTGGCCGAGGAGGCCGGGGTGGTCTGCAGCGACGAGTTCCTCCTGCACCCGGACCCCTATCCGAGCCGCGAGGCCTGGTGCCGTGCCCGGGTGCGGACGACCGAGGCACGGCTCTCGGCTCTCCCGGACGACCTGCCCACCGTCCTGGTCAACCACTGGCCGCTCGTGCGCGAACCGACACGAGTGCTCTGGCGGCAGGAGTTCGCACTGTGGTGCGGAACCACGGCGACAGCCGACTGGCACACGAGGTTCCGTGCCAGATCGGTGGTCTACGGGCACCTCCACATTCCCAGGGTGATCCGCTGCGACGGCGTGCCGCACCAGGAGGTCTCTCTGGGATACCCCCGCGAGTGGCAGCGGCGTCAGGGCACCCCGGGCCGGCTGGTCCAGATCCTGCCGGCCGTCACCTCCCCTCACAGAGAGCCGGTGTGATGACCGTTCCGTACGAACGCTCTGCCGGAGAGCATGCCCAGGCCACGCGTGGCCGGGTGGCCGAGCTGCTGGCGCTGCGTGAGCAGGCCCGGCGTGGACCGAGCGACCGGGCGACCGAGGTGCAGCACGCCAAGGGCAAGCTGACGGCGCGGGAGCGTATTGCGCTGCTGCTGGACGAGGGGTCGTTCAGGGAGGTCGAGCAGCTGCGCCG
>NZ_MAPV01000125.1 GCF_001700505.1 Streptomyces mutomycini | reverse complement strand
TGGGACACCTGCCGCACCCTGGTCGCCTCGCTGGTCCGCCCCGCCCCGCCCTCGCCCGCGGGTCCCTCCCGGCCCCACCGGCTGCGGGTCGAGGCGGGGCGGGGCGGACCAGCGAGGCGACCAGGGTGCGGCAGGTGTCCCAGACCGTGTGGGGCGGCCCGGGGGAGGGCCTGGCCGCCGGGATGCGCAGCTCGCCGAGTACCACCCCGTCGCTGTCGTCGACCAGCAGATCCAGCCGGTGGACGGCCCCGTCGAGCACGGTGCGGGCCGCGGCGACCGCTCCCCGGGGCACGCCGAGCGCGTAGCTGAGTTCCAGCGTGTGCGCGGCGCCGACCGGGATCAGGGAGAGCGCGCTGTCGGACAGCTCCCGCTCACGGTGGAGCTGGGACACCGCGCGCAGCAGCGCATGGTCGTCGCCGACGATGACCGGGCGTCTGGACCCCCGCCGGGACAGGGCCCTGGCGAACTCGTCGGGGCCGTCCGCGAAGCAGATCTTGGCGTGCGCGCCGGCGCTCAGCACGTCCTTCGCGATGCGCACGGACTCGCCGTCGTAGCGGCGGGCAAGGGGGTCGATGAGCACGAGTAGCTGGTGGTCGCCGTCGCCGGGGGGCTCTGCAGCCGACACCTCGGTCCTTCCTCGGGTAGCATCTTGGTGCAAGAGCCCCTTGCGCTATTGCGCCAGGGGCTTCGTCTATTCCGGGGCACCCGGTTCGACGGCTCAGGCTTTGCCGTACAACGTCGTACGGCAGGTACGACCTTTACGTACGCCCCCTGACCTTGGACATGCCCCGCCCGGAAGGGGTGTACGCCTGTGCCCGCACTTGTGCTGCTCGGTGCTCAGTGGGGTGACGAGGGCAAGGGGAAGGCCACCGACCTCCTCGGTGGATCCGTTGACTATGTGGTGCGTTACCAGGGCGGCAACAATGCCGGCCACACGGTTGTCGTAGGCGACCAGAAGTACGCACTGCATCTCCTCCCCTCCGGAATCCTGTCGCCGGGGTGTACCCCGGTCATCGGTAACGGTGTCGTCGTCGACCCGGCGGTCCTGCTCTCCGAGCTGAGCGGTCTGAACGAGCGAGGCGTCGATACGTCCAAGCTCCTGATCAGCGGCAACGCTCATTTGATCACTCCGTACAACGTCACCGTCGACAAGGTGACGGAACGCTTCCTCGGTAAGCGCAAGATCGGCACGACCGGCCGGGGCATCGGCCCGACCTATGCCGACAAGATCAACCGGGTGGGCATCCGCGTCCAGGACCTCTACGACGAGTCGATCCTGGAGCAGAAGGTCGAGGCGGCGCTGGAGCAGAAGAACCAGCTCCTCGCCAAGGTCTTCAACCGGCGTGCGATCGAGTCCGGCAAGATCGTGGAGGAGATGCTCCAGTACGCGGAGCAGATCAAGCCCTACGTCGCCGACACGACGCTGATCCTGAACAACGCCATCGACGAGGGCAAGGTCGTCCTCTTCGAGGGCGGCCAGGGCACCCTGCTGGACGTCGACCACGGCACCTACCCCTTCGTCACCTCGTCGAACCCGACCGCGGGCGGCGCCTGCACCGGATCCGGCGTGGGCCCGACGAAGATCAGCCGGGTCATCGGCATCCTCAAGGCCTACACCACGCGCGTCGGTGCCGGACCCTTCCCGACCGAACTTCTCGACGAGGACGGCGAGGCGCTGCGCCGGATCGGCGGCGAGCGTGGGGTCACCACCGGCCGCGACCGCCGCTGCGGCTGGTTCGACGCCCCGATCGCTCGGTACGCGACCCGGGTCAACGGCCTCACCGACTTCTTCCTCACCAAGCTGGACGTGCTGACCGGCTGGGAGCAGATCCCGGTGTGCGTGGCGTACGAGATCGACGGCAAGCGCGTCGAGGAGCTCCCGTACAACCAGAGCGACTTCCACCACGCGAAGCCGATCTACGAGAACCTCCCCGGCTGGTCCGAGGACATCACTAAGGCCAAGACCTTCGGTGACCTGCCGAAGAACGCGCAGGCGTACGTGAAGGCGCTGGAGGAGATGTCCGGCGCGCCGATCTCCGCGATCGGTGTCGGCCCCGGCCGCACCGAGACCATCGAGATCAACTCCTTCCTGTAGGAGCACCCACCGCAGTCCTGCGGGGGCGCCTCCCCGGAAACGGCGTGACGACGGCCGGACCTTCCCTCGAAGGTCCGGCCGTCGTGCTGTGCGGCCCGGGCGGGCCGTCAGGGCAGCTGCCGGGCGAAGGCGCGGCCGTCAGGAGCACGCCGGGAGTAACAGGGACAGCGCGCCCAGCAGCACGGAGGCCATGGCGTTCCCGGCCCCCTTACCCCGGTATGGGGGCTCGGCGCGGCTCAGTCCTCCCCGCAGAGCCGCATCCCCTTCGGGGTCGCGCAGGGCAGATGGCCGTTGGTGCGCATGATCTCCTCACCGTAGTTGTCGAGGTAGTTCAGGAAGCCGGCCACCAGGGATTCCGCGGGCGGTGATCCGTAGGTGTACGCGTACTCGATCTCCTGGTACGGGTAGCTGCTGGTGCCGATCGTGTCGACGGACGGGGTGGTGCCGTCGATGGACACCCGGTGGGCTCCGTCGGGCACTTCGCCGTTCCGCAGTTCGGTGTAGCCGATCGCGCCGTCCAGCCTGGCGACCTCGGACAGGACCTGGTCCGTGCCGTCGAGTTCGCAGCGCATGACCGGGGCGTCGGCGTAGTCCTTGGTGGTGCAGTCGCGTGAGGAGGTGGCGAGCTCGTTGGTGTTCAGGACACGGCGCTGGAAGACCTCGCGGGTACCGGAGTTGGCGTCCCGGCTGACGAGGCGGATCTCCAGATCGGGGCCGCCCTCGACGATCTCGTTCCAGTTGCGGATCTCGCCGCGGTGGATCCGTCTGATCTGGTCGAGGGAGAGATCCTTCACCGGCGCCGTGTCGTTGACCACCAGGGAGAAGAGCGAGATCGCGACCGCCTTCCCGTGCAGCTTGGTCAGAGCGGCCGGCCGGGGGCCGTCGGACAGGGCGATCATGGCAGGGGCCCCGGCCGATCCGGCCTTCGCGCCCAGGGCGTCGAGCTTGCGCACCCCGGCGTTGCTGCCGTGGATGTCGAGGCGGATCTCGGCGCCCTCGCACTCGTCCTCGTACTTCTGCTCCAGCTCCTTCAGGACCGGCTTGAACGCGGTGGAGCCGGTGACCGTGAGGGTGCCGGCGGCGCAGTCCATCGGAGGAGGGGAGTCGTCCCGTACGACGATGATGCCGGCGAGGGCGAGGACACAGGCGGTGAGGGCGACGGTGATGAGCCTGGCCCCCCGGCCGAAGATCGGGGGCTTCTCATCGGGGCGGGCCGCCTTGTTCCGCTCCACCTTTCCGTCCCGGATGCTCCCGGTGACCGTGATCGGGCCGCCCACGTTCGAACCTGTGAGCAGGACCAGGAGCTTGAAGTGCTCGTTGCGGTTGAGCGGGACGCGCGGCAGCCAGATGAGGGAGCCGCTGTGCTGGACGGCGTCATCCGGAGTGAAGGTGTCCATCAGATGGTCGGCACCCGGCGCATGGGTCACGGCGATTCCGCGTACGGTGCGGCCCGAGAATTCGACGGTGAGGCCGGGGTGCACGGCGCGCTGCGGGTAGTCGTCCTCGCCGATCGACTGGGAGCCGTCGTTCTCGATGCGCAGCAGGACGAGGGTGGCGTCTGCCATGCCCGGGGTCTCGTTGAAGAGGCCGACCCGCACATTGACCCGGCCCTGGCTGACTCCGCTGCCTATCGGGGTGTCCATCTGCACGCGGTAGCCGATGCGCTTGCGGCGCGGGACGCGGCGTTCGTACCAGAGCACGCCCGCCGAGGTCAGGATGCCCAGCAGGGCGGTGAGGACGGCGACGACGTTCTCGGGGGTGAACAACGAATCCATGTCGCTCGCGCTCCCTCGTGGGTGCGGTGTGCAGGTCGGCGTCACCGTACGGCTGGAGGACGTGGGGTGGGGGAGCCTCCGGATTCCTTCCGGTGAAGTTCGCCTTGCGTTCAACAAGCCTGTGGAGGAGTGAAGTTGAGCGACTCGGCGCGATGGGGGAGTTCTGGTCTAGACCTTGACAGGTCCAGACCATCGACGCTTGAGTGGGCGCAACCCCCCATGGCGGCGCACGCTCGGCGCGGGCGCCGCGACCTAGGAGTGATCACGTGGCCAAACGTGTCATGAGCCTGATCGCCGCGCTGGGCGCGGTCATCGCGATGTTCGTCGTCCTCCCGGCCTCCACCGCGTCGGCCGCGGCCTGCGCACCGGCCTGGAGCGCCTCCTCCGTCTACGTGGGCGGAGGGTCGGCCTCGTACAACGGCCACAACTGGTCCGCGAAGTGGTGGACCCAGAACGAGCGGCCCGGCACGGCGGACGTCTGGGCCGACCAGGGCAGCTGCGGCTCCGGCGGCGGTACGGACCCGGGGGAGCCGAATCCCTCGGGCTTCGTCGTGAGCGAGTCCCAGTTCAACCAGATGTTCCCGAGCCGGAACTCGTTCTACACGTACAGCGGCCTCACCGCGGCGCTGAGCGCCTACCCCGGCTTCGCCAACACCGGCAGCGACACGGTCAAGAAGCAGGAGGCGGCGGCGTTCCTCGCCAACGTCAGCCATGAGACCGGCGGGCTGGTGCACATCGTCGAGCAGAACACGGCGAACTACCCGCACTACTGCGACACCAGCCAGTCGTACGGCTGCCCGGCCGGCCAGGCCGCCTACTACGGCCGCGGACCGATCCAGCTCAGCTGGAACTTCAACTACAAGGCCGCCGGTGACGCTCTCGGCATCGACCTGCTCCGCAACCCCTGGCAGGTGGAGCAGAACGCGGCCGTGGCCTGGAAGACCGGCCTCTGGTACTGGAACACCCAGTCCGGCCCCGGCACCATGACGCCCCACAACGCCATCGTCAACGGCGCCGGATTCGGCGAGACCATCCGGTCGATCAACGGCAGCATCGAGTGCAACGGTGGCAACCCCGCCCAGGTCCAGAGCCGCATCGACAAGTACAGGGCGTTCGTCCAGATCCTCGGCACCACACCCGGCTCGAACCTGAGCTGCTGAACCCGGCCCCACCCCGGGGAGAGGGGGCGCGCCCGGCAACGGCCGGACGCGCCCCCGTTTCGTGCGCCCGACGCACGGAGGTGCGGCTTCCCGTGCGCCCCCGATTCGTTTCCCCGGGCGGGGATTGGCAGGATCACGCACCATGAACACGGACAGCGACGGCACCCCGCCCACGACCACCGAGGACCGCCTCGCCCTGATCGACGGCGTCCTCGCCCTGCGCTTCCCCTCGGGGGAGGAGAGCGAGGACAGCGGCGTGCGCAGCAGCGGTCCCGGACATCACCTGCTGATCCTGATGGCGAGCCAGGACTTCTGGGACGACCGTTCCCCCGAGCTCGTCGAACCCGCGGAGCAGGAGATCGAGGCCGAATTCAGCGTCCTGGCCACCGCGTTGAGCGAGCGCTGGGGCGAGCCGGAGACCGTCGACCTCTGGCCGTATCTGGAGCGGTACGACGAGGGCGAGGGCGCTGCCCCGGAGCCGATGGGGCAACTCAGCAACCTGGCGGGCAGCATGCAGGTCTGGCGCGTGCCCGGGGCTACGCGGTGGCTCGGTCTCGCCGTCGGGCAGGCCGATCCGGAATTCCCCATCTGGCTGCTCGCCGCGGTCGGGGAGGCGGCGACGCTCCCGGGGTGAGCCCCCCGCCGGGGGCCGGTGCGCTCACCGCAGAGGTCAGAGCAGCGCCGGCTTCACCGACATCAGAAGGTGCTGGTGCGTCTTGGTCCCCATGTCCTCCCTGCCGGTGATCATGGCGCGCTGGCCCGGCCCCACCAGCTTCATCCGCACCGTCTCGTCCTCGAAGGAGGACAGGGCGTCCATCAGATACGCGGGGTTGAAGGCCACCGTCATCTCCGTGGTGCCGTCGAACGCCGCGGGCAGCCGCTGCGAGGCCACGTCGTCCTCGAATCCGGCCTGCAGCAGCACCGAGCCGTCGGGTCCGGCGGAGAACGTCATCTGCAGCGGACTGCCGCCGTCCGCCACCACGGAGACCCGCTTGACCGCCTCCACCAGGAGGGCCCGGTCCACCACCGCGGCCGCGGGGTCCGCCATCGCGAACAGCTTGTCGTGGCGCGGCAGCCTGCCGTCCAGGAGACGGACCGTCGTGCGCGTCCCCGCGTGCTCGAATCCGACCGACCCCCCGTCCACGGCGACATCGACCTGCCCGGCCCTTCCCAGCGACCGGGCGATCTCGGTCAGCCGGCGGGCGGACACCACGACATCGGCCGCCACGTCCGGCCCTGTCGCCTTGAACGGCAGGGTGCGCACCGCGAAGCGGTACCGGTCCGTGGCCGCCAGCGTCATCGCGGAGCCGTCGAGCACGAGGCGGATCCCGGTGAGCGTGGGCAGGGTGTCGTCCCGCCCCGCGGCCACCGCCACCTGCGCGACCGCCGAGGCGAACTCCCCGGCGTCCACAGCCCCGCGTACCTCCGGCAGCGGCGGAAGCGCGGGGTAGTCGTCGAGGGGCAGGACCGAGAGACCGAAGCGGGACCCGTCTCCCGTGACCGTGAGGCGAGAGCCCTCCACCGCGCACTCCACGGGGCCCTCGGGCAACACCTTGCAGATGTCGAGCAGCCGCCGCCCCATGACCAGCACCTTCCCGGGCCGGACGGTGTGCGCCTCCGCCTCGACACGCGCGGAGGCCTCGAAGTCCAGCCCGGACACCCGGAGCCGGCCGGTGTCCGCATCGAGGAGGAGTCCGCCGAGGACGGGAACGGGCGAACGTGCGGGCAGCACCCGGGCCGCCCGGGAGACGGCATCCGTCAATGCGCCACGTTCCATGCGGAATTCCACGGCAGGGCCTCTCGTCCGGCGTACGACTCGGTCGCGCACCACGCTAGGCGGCGCCACTGACAGTCCTCCGGACCGACGGCAGCGGCCACCCCCGTGAGCCGCTCAGCCCGTCCTCGTGTACGTCAGGCTCTTGCCGGTGGACGTGATCTCGCGTTTCAGTGTTCCGTCGGGCAGCAGTGTGAGGACGGTGGGCTCCCCAGGGGTGCACGACGACATCGGTTCACCTTCGGTGACCCGGGAGGGCCCGACGCGGACGGATCCGCCGGACGAGGGTTCGCTCTCCAGGTCTGCCTGGAACACGCAGCGGTACGAGCCGCCCGTGTCGAGCGGGCCCTCGGCGGTGAGTGACAGCACGGCCTCGCCCACCTCGCCCTGCCGGACGACGAGCCGGCGGGTGGAGGTACCCGCGCCGCCGTCGACGTTCCCGGACCATGCGCCCAGGAGTCGGGCGGGGACGGCGCCGTCGGCGTCCCCGCCGTCCGCTGAGGACCCGTCGCCCGGTGTGGTGTGCGAACCGTAGGGGGAGCCGGCTGGGGGGTCTTCTCCTTCATGCGGAACGCGGAGGGCGGCGCCGGCTCCCCCTACGGTTCG
>NZ_MAPV01000124.1 GCF_001700505.1 Streptomyces mutomycini | reverse complement strand
CAGCGGCACGAACGCGCACGTCATCCTTGAGCAGGCGCCAGTCGAGGACGGTGCCGCGACGCAGACGGACGAGGTTTCACCGCTGGGCGGGGAGGCGCTGCCGTTCGTTCTCTCAGCGAAGTCGGAGGGGGCGCTGCGTGACCAGGCCGCGCGTCTGAGCGAGGTGCTGGCAGCCGGTTCCGGAGGGGAGCCCGCGGGGATCGGTTTGTCGCTTGCGATGGGCCGGTCGCGCTTCGAGCATCGTGCGGTGATCGTCGCGGCTGACGCCGGCGAGCTCAGCGCGGCCCTGGGCGCGCTGGCCGATGAGCGTCCCGGGCCGGGTGTGGTGCGGGGTGTCGCTGATGGTGCGGTGGCTCCGGTGTTCGTGTTTCCGGGGCAGGGTTCGCAGTGGGTGGGTATGGCTGCGGGTTTGATGGAGTCCTCGGATGTGTTCGCGGAGCGGATGCGGGAGTGTGCGGCCGCGTTGTCGGCGCATACGGACTGGTCGTTGCTCGGTGTGCTGCGGGGTGAGCCGGGTGCTCCTGGCTTTGACCGGGTTGATGTGGTGCAGCCGGTGTTGTGGGCGGTGATGGTGTCGTTGGCGGAGGTGTGGCGGGCGGCCGGTGTGGTGCCTGCGGCGGTGATGGGCCATTCGCAGGGTGAGATCGCTGCCGCGTGTGTGGCCGGTGGGCTGTCCTTGGAGGACGGTGCGCGGGTGGTCGCGTTGCGGAGCCGGGCGATTGTTGAGCTCTCGGGTCTGGGCGGCATGGCCTCGGTGGCGGAGCCGGTGGAGAAGGTGGAAGCACGCCTGTCCAAGTGGGAGGGGCGTCTGTCGGTCGCGGCGGTGAACGGCCCGTCCTCCGTGGTGGTGAGCGGTGACGGTGACGCGCTGGACGAGTTGCTGCTGGCCTGCAAGGCGGACGAGGTCCGTTGCAAGCGCATCGATGTGGACTACGCCTCGCACAGTGCGCATGTGGAGCGGATCCATGACCAGTTGCTGGAGGTGCTGGCGGATCTGTCCCCGCGTGCGTCGCAGGTGCCGTTGTTCTCGACGGTGACCGGTGAGTTGCTGGACACGGCGGGTATGGACGGCGAGTACTGGTATACCAACCTGCGCCGCACGGTGCGCCTGGAGGAGACGACCCGGACACTGCTGGAAGCCGGTCACCGTGTGTTCGTCGAGGTCAGCCCGCACCCGGTGCTGGCTGTGGGACTGCAGGAGACGTTCGAGGCGGCCGGTAGCGACGCGGTGGCCCTGGGGACGCTACGACGGGACGAGGACGAGCCACGCCGCTTCATGACCTCCCTCGCCGAAGCACACGTGCAGGGGGTCGAGCTCGACTGGAAGACCCTGTTCGCGGGCACCGGGGCCCAGCGCGTCGACCTGCCCACCTACGCCTTCCAGCATCAGCGCTTCTGGCTGAACCCCTCCGCCGGGAACGGCGCCGTGGACGTCTCCTCGGCGGGGCTGAAGTCCCTCGACCACGCCATGCTGTCCAGCGCGATGGGCCTGGCCGGCACCGACGGTGTCGTGATGACGGGCAGGATCTCGATCGAGACGCACCCCTGGCTCGCCGACCACGCTGTGTGGGGCTCGGTCCTGCTGCCGGGCACAGCCTTCGTGGAACTCGCTCTGCAAGCCGCCGACCAGGTCGGCTGCGACCTCGTGGAAGAGCTGACGATCGAGGCACCGCTTCTCATCGCCGAACAGGACGCGATCGTCATCCAGGTCGCGGTGGCCGCGGCCGACCTGACCGGCAGGCACGAGATCACGGTGTTCTCCCGCCCCGCCGACGCCTCGGACGAGGCCTGGACGCGGCACGCCAGCGGCACACTCGCCACCGGGGCACAGGCGGCGGACGGCCTGGCTGACTGGCCGCCGGCTGGAGCGCGAGCAGTCGCGGTGGACACGCTCTACGCGACGCTCGCCGATGCCGGGTACGAGTACGGCCCCCTGTTCCAAGGGCTGCGGGCCGCGTGGCGGCAGGGTGACGACGTATATGCGGAGGTGGCCCTCCCGGACGACGCCGAGGCCGACGGCTTCGGGCTGCATCCAGCTCTCCTGGACGCCGCACTGCACGCGATGGGCCTCGCAGCGGGCTCCGACCCGGACGGAACCGCGGGAGCCGTAGGCCTGCCGTTCGCCTGGACCGGCGTGTCCCTGTCCGCAGTGGGCGCACAGCTCCTGCGGGTTCGCGTCCGCCGTGAGGGATCGGGAGCGTCGCTGCTGCTGGCCGACGGAGCCGGATCGCATGTCGCCTCGGTGGAGTCGCTGGCGCTGCGCCCGGTCTCCCCGGAGCAGTTGCGCGGAAGCGGTAACGCCCACGCGGACTCGCTGTTCCGCGTGGAATGGTCCGTGAAACCGGTCGGCGTCGCCCAGAGCGCCGATCGCGCGGAGGGCTCCTGGGCCGTTGTCGGGGAAGCGGAGTTCCTCCCCGGCACGGAGCGGTATGCGGATCTGGCCTCGATGGACGAGGTGCCTGACGTGGTGGCGGTGTCGTTCGCGGGTTCCGCTTCCGGCTCCGGCTCCGATTCCGGTTCTGAGGACGTCGCGTCTCGTACGCATGAGATCGCGGGCCGGGCACTGCAGTTGGTGCAGGAGTGGCTGGCGAACGAGCGGTTCGCAGATGCGCGGCTGGTGGTGGTGACGCAGGGCGCGGTGTTCTGTGACTCGCCCGATCCCGTACAGGCTGCTGTGTGGGGTCTTCTGCGGACGGCCGAGTCGGAGAACCCCGGGCGGTTCGTCCTGGTGGATCACGACGGCCAGGAGCCGCTGCTGCCTGCTGTCGTGGCTTCGGGTGAGCCGCAGGCCGCAGTGCGCGCGGGTGAGGTGCTCGTACCGAGGCTGGCACGGGTGCCGTTGCCTGTCGGGCAGATACCCGCCTTCGTCGAACCGTCCGGCACCGTGCTGGTGACGGGTGCCAGCGGTGTGCTGGGCGGAGTGGTGGCACGTCACCTCGTCGCCGAGCACGGCGTGCGGCATCTGCTCCTGTTGAGCCGCCGGGGTGCGGACGCTCCGGGAGCGGCCGACCTCGTGGCCGAACTGGCCGAGTCGGGGGCCCAGGCACGTTTCGCGGCGTGTGACGTGGCGGACCGCGGTGCGCTGGCCGAGGTCCTGGACTCCGTCGGGTCCGAGCACCCGCTCACCGGGGTCGTGCACACCGCCGGTGTGCTGGACGACGGTGTGGTGTCGTCGCTTACGCCGGAGCGGTTGGCTGCGGTGTTGCGGCCGAAGGTCGATGCGGCGTGGCATCTGCATGAGCTGACGCGTGACATGGATTTGTCGATGTTCACGCTGTTCTCCTCGGCGGCGGGTGTGTTCGGTGGTGCGGGTCAGGCGAACTACGCCGCTGCGAACGCGTTCCTCGACGCCCTGGCCGAGGTGCGGCGTGCGGAAGGACTTGCGGGGCAGTCGCTGGCCTGGGGACTTTGGGCTCAGGCCAGTGCGATGACGGGGCAGCTGGACAGCGGTGATCTGCGGCGGATGGCCCGGGGCGGTCTGACGCCGTTGTCCTCGGTGCAGGGGCTCGAGCTGTTCGACCTGGCCGGCGGCTTGGCCGACGAGGCCGTGCTGGTGCCGATCCGGGTCGACATGGCCGCTCTGCGGCTACGGCCGGAGATGACTCCGCTGATGCTGCGGGGTCTGGTCCGGGTACCGAACCGGCGGCAGGCGGACTCCGGCACGGATCGCTCCGCATCCTTCGGACGCACCCTTCTAGCCCTTCCCGAGGCCGAACAGCGCCAGTTGGTGCAGGATCTGGTACGGGCCCAGGCGGCTGCCGTGCTCGGCCATGACTCGGGTGAGGCAGTGCAGCCCGAGCGGGCTTTCACCGAGCTGGGCTTCGACTCCCTCACCGCCGTCGAACTGCGCAACCGGATGAGCGCGGCCACGGGGCTGCGCCTGCCGGCCACCCTCGTGTTCGACTACCCGACGCCGTTCGCGATGGCCGACTACATACGGACCGAGATCGTCGGCGTACAGGCGGAAGCCGCTACGAGCCGGCCCGCCCTGACCGGCACCGGCACTGAGGACGACCCTGTCGTCATCGTGGGCATGAGCTGCCGGTTCCCGGGAGGTGCGGAATCGCCACGAAAGCTGTGGGAGCTGGTGGCCGGCGGCAACGAAGGCATCACCGGCCTGCCCACTGACCGGAACTGGGACGTGGAAGGGCTGTACGATCCCGACCCGGACAACCCCGGCACCTCCTTCACCCGTGAAGGCGGCTTCCTGCACGACGCCGCGGAGTTCGACCCCGGCTTCTTCGGGATCTCGCCGCGTGAGGCGCTTGCCATGGACCCGCAGCAGCGACTGCTGCTGGAAGGTTCCTGGGAGGCCGTCGAGTCGGCAGGGATCGACCCGGCGTCGCTGCGGGGCACGAGCACCGGCGTGTTCGCCGGGCTGATGTATCACGACTACGTGGCTCAGCTGGCCACCGTCCCGGAAGGCGTCGAGGGGTACCTCGCCACCGGCACGTCCGGCAGCGTCGTGTCCGGCCGTGTCTCCTACACGCTCGGACTCGAGGGACCCGCCGTAACGGTCGACACCGCTTGCTCGTCCTCCCTGGTGGCGCTCCACCTCGCGGCGCAGGCCCTGCGCTCGGGCGAGTGCTCGATGGCGCTGGCCGGCGGCGCCAGCGTGATGGCCACGCCGGGCAGCTTCATCGAGTTCAGCCGCCAGCGTGGACTGGCCGCGGACGGACGGTGCAAGTCGTTCGCCGCGGGCGCCGACGGCACCGGCTGGGGTGAGGGCGTGGGCATGCTGCTGCTGGAGCGGCTGTCGGACGCGCGGCGCAACGGTCACGAGGTCCTGGCTGTGGTGCGGGGCTCGGCGGTGAACCAGGACGGTGCGTCGAACGGTCTGACGGCTCCGAACGGTCCGTCGCAGCAGCGTGTCATCCGGCAGGCCCTGGCCAACTCCGGTCTTGAGCCGGACCAGGTGGACGCCGTTGAGGCGCACGGTACGGGTACGACGCTGGGTGACCCGATCGAGGCGCAGGCGCTGCTGGCGACGTACGGGCAGGGGAGGCCGGAAGGGCGGCCGCTGCTGCTGGGTTCGATCAAGTCCAACATCGGTCACACGCAGGCCGCGGCCGGCGTCGCAGGGGTCATCAAGATGGTGATGGCGATGCGGCACGGTGTGCTGCCGAAGACCCTGCACGTCGACGCGCCGACGCCTCAGGTTGACTGGTCGGCGGGCGCGGTCGAGCTGCTGACGGAGTCGGTGGCGTGGCCGGAGACGGGCGAGGCACGCCGGGCGGGGGTGTCGTCGTTCGGCATCAGCGGGACCAACGCCCACGTGATCGTCGAGCACACGCCGGTCGTCGAGGAACGCCGCGAGCCGTCCGTGTCCTTGCCGGTGGTTCCGTGGGTGGTGTCCGCGAAGTCCGACGCGGGTCTGTCGGCACAGGTGGAGCGGCTCTCGACCGTCGCCCGGGAGCACGCGCCGGTGGATGTCGGGTTCTCCCTGGCTACGACGCGTGCCGCGATGAACCACCGCGCAGTGGTCATCGATGACTTGACGGTCCGGGACGCGGTGTCGTCGGGGCGGTCGGCGGTGTTGTTCTCGGGTCAGGGTGCGCAGCGGTCGGGTATGGGCCGTGAGCTGTACGAGTCCTACCCGGTGTTCGCGGATGCGTTCGATGTGGTGTGTGCGGAGCTGGACCGGCATCTGGATCAGCCGATCCGGGATGTCGTGTTCGAGGGTGGTGAGCTGCTGGATCAGACGCAGTTCACGCAGGCCGGTCTGTTCGCGCTCGAAGTTGCGCTGTTCCGTCTGGTGTCGGCGTGGGGAGTGAAGCCGGACTATCTGCTGGGGCATTCGATCGGTGAGCTGTCGGCCGCGCATGTGGCTGGCGTTCTCACACTTGAGGACGCGGCGAAGCTGGTGGCGGCCCGTGGTCGTCTGATGCAGGCGCTGCCGGAGGGCGGGACGATGGTCTCGCTCCAGGCGACGGAGGACGAAGTCCTGCCGCTGCTGACCGACGGCGTCGACGTAGCCGCGCTCAACGGGCCCTCCTCGACGGTGATTTCGGGT
>NZ_MAPV01000123.1 GCF_001700505.1 Streptomyces mutomycini | reverse complement strand
ACCACATAGGACACGGTCTTATCGCAGTGTCACGGCCACTGAATCACAGTGAGCTGTGCAACCGGTACACAGGGTCAACAAATATTGCTCTCTGTGACTCAAGTCACAGCAGCGGTAAGGGTCACCTATGCGCTTCCAGGGGGCTGCCGTTGTTTTCCGGACGCAAACCGGTTCCTGAGTCCTAGGACCCGGCTGGTCCCCTGGTCCGATGCGGCGGCCCGCCCCGCGGCACTAGCGTGCCCGATGTGCCGCAGAAGACTTCCTCAGCCCCGCGCCCGCAAGCCGTCCCCCATGCTGAAGGGGTGAGCAACGACGAATTCCGTGCCGCCCTGTCCCGTCTGGCCGCGGGCGTGGTGCTGATCACCGCCCAGGAGCCGCCGCTCGACGAGCACGGCAGGGGCGAGGACGTCGGAATGACGGCGACCGCCTTCATGTCGGTCTCCCTGGACCCGCCCCTCGTCCTGGTGAGCCTGCGCAACGACTCCCGGATGGACGACCTGCTGGCCGAGCAGCCCCTGTGGGCGGTGTCGGTGCTCACGGAGAGCCAGCGGCACATCGCGGGGCGGTTCGCCATGAAGGGACGGATCAGCGACAGACTGCTGTTCGAGGACATCCCCTACATGCGCGGCGAGATCGCGGGAGCGCCCCTGGTGGGCGGGGCACTGGCCACCCTGGAGTGCCGCACGGAGCAGCGCGTCCTCGCCGGTGACCACACGCTGGTGATCGGCCGGGTGCTGACGGCGTCACTGCCGAGCGCGGACGGCGAGCCCCTGACGTACTTCAAGGGCCGTTACCGCCAACTGGGCTGACCGAATCCGGGACCCCCCGGGCAACCGGGCCGACCGGCTCCGGAGGCCGCCACCGGCAACCGGGCGGAGCCGGGGCAGCCGGGCCGGTCGGCTTCAGGCGCCCGGGCGGCCGGCGCACCTCCTACCAGTCGCGGCCGGAGCGTCCGCGCTTCGTGTCTCCCCGCTGCTTCTTCTCCCGCAGCCGGCGCTCGTTGATGCCGCGCGGGATCTTCTTCTTGAGGCGCGGCCTGGGCGGCGGCGCCGTGGCCTCCGCAAGGAGCGCGGCGAGCCGCACGGCGGCCGTCTCGCGGTTGCGCCACTGGGAGCGGTGCTCCGAGGCGCGCACGGACACGACCCCGCCCGTCAGACGGCTCGCGAGGCGTTCGAGCGCGCGTGCCTTCCAGACCTCGGGCAGCGCCTCGGTGGCCGCGAGGTCGAAGCGGAGCTCCACCTGGGAGTCGCTGGTGTTGACGTGCTGCCCGCCGGGCCCCGAGGACCGCGAGAAACGCCACATGAGCTCGGCCTCCGGGAGGGAGACCGAACCGCGGATGACATAGGGCCCGGACATGACACCCATGTTCCCCGCAGTACGGTCCTTCCGTCACCTTGTTTTGCGAGCGTTCGGCCAGAAGTTCGGCAAAGAAAGTAAAGCAAGCAGGAACCTCGTGGTCACTTGTCTGCGTTAGGACGGGTGACGGTAGCTTTCGTGGTGGCACGAAGCCCGCACACGACGAGGAAAGGGACTTCCCATGGCTGTAAGCCTGTCCAAGGGCGGCAACGTCTCGCTCACCAAGGAGGCCCCGGGCCTGACCGCCGTCACGGTCGGCCTCGGCTGGGACGTCCGCACCACCACCGGCACCGACTTCGACCTCGACGCCTCGGCGATCGCGGTCAACACCGCCGGCAAGGTCTACTCCGACGGTCACTTCGTCTTCTTCAACAACAAGGCGACCCCGGACCAGACCATCGTCCACACCGGTGACAACGTCACGGGCCAGGGCGAGGGCGACGACGAGCAGATCAACGTCAACCTCGCGGGCCTCCCGGCGGACATCGACAAGATCGTCTTCCCGGTCTCCATCTACGACGCCGAGGCCCGCAGCCAGAACTTCGGCCAGGTGCGGAACGCCTTCATCCGCATCATCAACCAGGCCGGCGGCACCGAGATCGCCCGCTACGACCTGAGCGAGGACGCCGCCACCGAGACCGCCATGGTCTTCGGCGAGCTCTACCGCAACGGCGCCGAGTGGAAGTTCCGTGCGGTGGGCCAGGGCTACGCCTCGGGCCTGCGCGGTATCGCCCAGGACTTCGGCGTCAACCTCTGACGTAACGGCTTTTCACGGGAGCCCCCGTCCGACTCCGGTCGGCCGGGGGCTCCCGTGCGTCCGCGTCATATAGCGGACACAAGTGAACCCCAGTCGGACAAGAACTGGTCAAAAACTTGTGTGGTAATTGTCGGCGCCCCGTCAAAAGCGTTCATTCAGTGGCACGCTCTCCGCTCGTAACCCCCCACAGGTACGAGCAACGGAGAAGGCATGACCCCCCACATGAACACCCGTCGCGCCGCCGCCCTGGCCGCAGTTGCCGCGATGGTCGTCGTCGGCGTCCAGTCGGGTACGGCCACGGCCGGCTCCAACACCGCCGGCGCCTCTTCCGCCCGCACCACCGCCGGGGCCACCACCCTCGGCATGAACACGGCGGGCCTGCGGGGCACCGCGATCCGGGCCGCGCAGGCCGATGCCCCGACGGCCGCCGAGTCCCTCGGACTGGGCAGCCAGGAGAAACTGATCGTCCGTGACGTGATCAAGGACGCCCACGGCACCGTGCACACCCGCTACGAGCGCACCTACGCCGGGCTGCCGGTCCTCGGCGGTGACCTCGTCACCCACACCGCCGCCGACGGGAAGTCCAAGGGCGTGGACAAGGCCAACGACGCCCGCATATCCGTCCCGTCGACCCAGGCGAAGGTCAAGTCCGCCGCGAGCGCCCGCAAGGTCGTCTGGGCGGGCGGCGGCAAGCCGGTCCTCGCCTTCGAGAGCGTACGGAGCGGTGTCCGGAAGGACGGCACGCCCAGCCGGCTGCACATCATCACGGACGCCACGACCGGCAAGAAGCTGCACAGCTTCGAGGCCGTCGAGACCGGCACCGGGAACAGCCAGTACAGCGGCGAGGTCACGCTCTCGACCACCAAGGGCTCCTCGGGCTTCGAGCTGGCCGACGGCGACCGCGGCGGCCACAGGACGTACGACCTCAACCAGGGGCAGACCGGCACCGGCGACCTCGTCACCGACGCCGACGACACCTGGGGCGACGGCACCGGCGGCGACCGCCAGACCGCGGCGGTCGACGCCCACTACGGCGCGGCGAAGACCTGGGACTTCTACAAGTCCGAGCTCGGCCGCGACGGCATAGGCGGGGACGGCAAGGCCGCGTACTCCCGCGTCCACTTCGGCACCGGCTACGTCAACGCCTTCTGGGACGACAGCTGCTTCTGCATGACCTACGGTGACGGCGCCGACGACAAGAGCGCGCTCACCGCGATCGACGTCGCCGGCCACGAGATGACCCACGGCCTGACCGCGGCCACCGCCAACCTCGACTACGCGGGCGAGTCCGGCGGCCTCAACGAGGCGACCAGCGACATCCTCGGCAGCTCCGTCGAGTTCTTCGCCGACAACACCACCGACGCCGGTGACTACCTCATCGGCGAGAAGATCGACATCAACGGCGACGGGACCCCCCTGCGCTACATGGACAAGCCGAGCAAGGACGGCGGCTCGGCCGACTACTGGGACTCCGGCGTCGGCGACCTCGACGTGCACTACTCCTCCGGTGTCGCCAACCACTTCTTCTACCTGCTGGCCGAGGGCAGCGGTGCCAAGACCATCGGCGGCGTCGACTACGACTCCCCGACGGCCGACGGCTCCACGGTCACCGGCATCGGTCGCCAGAAGGCCTACCAGATCTGGTACAAGGCGCTCTCCGTCTACATGACGTCGAGCACCGACTACGCGGGAGCCCGCGTCGCGACCGAGAAGGCCGCCACCGACCTGTTCGGGGCCGACAGCACCGAACTCGCGGCCGTCGACGCCGCCTGGACCGGCGTCAACGTCAAGTAACGGAAGAACCAACGGGAGCCGGTCAGCCTCTGGCGGGCCGGCTCCCGCCGCCCAGCCAGGTGTCCCACAGCTCCGTCAGGTCCAGGCCGGACTCCTCCTCGACGTACGCGGTGAAGTCGGCCGTCGAGGCGTTGCCGTGCCGGTGCGACGCCGGCCAGCCCCTGACCAGGCGGAAGAAGGCCTCGTCGTCGTCCAGCTCCTGCCGGATCCGGTGGACGACCATCGCACCCCGGCCGTACACCGGGGGCCGGGACAGGTCGGCGGCACCCGGCGGACGGGCAGCGGGGAAGGCCCAGTTCGCCTCGTCCGCGTACGCCTCCTCGAAGCTCTCCGCCACGGGAACGCCGCCGTGGTCCTCGCTCCAGAGCCACTCCGCGTACGTCGCGAAGCCCTCGTTGAGCCACATGTCCCGCCAGCTCTCGGGCGTGACCGAGTTGCCGAACCACTGGTGGGCGAGCTCGTGGACCAGCAGGCCGGTGTCCGGCGGCCCGGGGAAGAACGGCCGGTTCTGGGTCTCCAGCGCGTACCCCGCGTCGCCGCGCCGGCCCACGACCGCCCCGGCCGAAGAGAAGGGGTACGGGCCGAACCGCTTCTCGCCCCACGCGATGACCTCGGGAATCCGGGCCAGCACCCCTGCGCTCGCTCCGGCCACCTCCGGGTCGACTGCGGTGATCACCGGCAGGCCCTCCCCGGTGGCCGACTCCCGCAGCGTCCATCGGCCGACCGCGACGGTCGCGAGGTAGCTCGCCAGGGGTTCACGGCTGCGCCAGTGGAACGTGGTGCGCCCCCCGGCCGTGCGACGGGACACCAGCTCGCCGTTGGAGACGGCGCTCCGCCCCTCGGGAACGGTGACCCTGACGTCGTACGACGCCTTGTCGACCGGGTGGTGGTTCCCGGGGAACCAGGCCATGGAACCGGTCGGCTCCCCCAGCGCCACCGCCCCGTACGCGGTCCGCAGCCAGCCCTCCTCGGAGCCGTCCGGGTCGGTCACGGTGCGGGGCGGTCCGACGTAGCGCACAACGGTGCGGAAGGTACTGCCCGTGCGGAGGCGGTCCGCGACCGCGCGGTCCGGACGCAGGGTCAGCTCCGTACCCGCCCGGTTCACGGCGGCGGGCCGGCCCTCGACGGTCGCCGACCGGACCTCCAGCCCGGTGAGGTCCAGGTTGAACGCACTGAGGTCCTGGGTGGCCCGGGCGGTGATCACGGCCGTACCGCTCAGCCGGTCCGCCGTGGAGCTGATGTCGAGGGCCAGGTCGTAGTGCGTGACGTCGTAACCACCGTTGCCGAGCCGGGGGAAGTACGGATCACGCACCCCGGCCACCCCCGGGGTGCCCGCGCCGCCGCCGGGCCCCGCCGTGCAGCCGACGACCAGGGTGAGCGCGGCCGGCAGCAGGGCGGCGGCGCGCACGGTCCGGCGCGTTGCTGCCGTTGGCTGGTCCACGCCGCCGATCCTAGGGACCCACGCCACTCCTGGGGACACACGCCACTCCCCGGGGGCGCGCGGCTCCCGCGTCAGAACCCACCTGGGCCGGATCTGCGAGAAGCTCGGGTGGACACCCGGGCCCGGGCCGTCGCCGGCGGACAGCGGCTGCTCCCGGGACACCCGCACCCGTGGCCGAGGCGGCCCACCCGGGCGCCCGGTGCGATCCGGCCCGGCGCGGGGGACTCGCGCGGCATGACACCATCGGACCGTGCTCGACATCGGCTACTCCCTCTCCCGGCGCTTCCCGGACCCCCCGCAGACCGACTACCGCCGCGCGGACGTCCGCGCCCTGCGGCACGACCTGTTCTCCGGGGACGTCTACCTCGCCGACACCAAGGCCGACCGGGAAGTATCCACAGCCTGGGGATGGGTCCCCGTGCTCGACTTCGCCTGGGCACTCTGCGACATCGTCGAGCAGATCGACCGCGATCCCCGCGGCAACCGCTCGCACCGCCAGCAGTACGCCGAGCTCGACTTCACCGAATCGTCCGACCGCATGCTCTTCGAGCGCCGCTTCGGCTGGGTGGACGTCGAGGCCGACTGGATGCCCGGCGACGAGCCCCCGCTCACCTTCAGCCACTCCCTGCTGCGCCGCGAGGCCCGCGATTTCCTGCACGACCTGATCGCCGACCTCGCCGACATGCACGAAGGCCTCGCCGACAACCCCGTCGTCTGGGACCTCCAGGCCCGCTTCCCCCGCCTCTGACGGCACCCGGAGCGGCTTCTACGCCTCCACCCGCACCCCGATCTGCGCCGCGAACGCCGGAGCCAGCTCCATCAGCTGGGACGGGCTGATCACCGCCCCCGCCAGACGCTCCACACCCCGCGCGATGTCCAGCTCGGCGGCCGTCCGCAGATCGACGGACTCCATCCGCACGGCGCTGAAGTCCGCGCGCTTCAGCACACAGTCCCGGAACTCCACCCGCACCAGCCGCGCCTCCCCGAAGTCCGGCTCCGAGAGCACACACCCCTCGAACACGACGTCCTTCAGCCGTGCCTTGCGCAGATTCAGATAATCGATCTTCCCGCCCCGCACGAGGACCCGTTCCAGCACCGCGCCGTGCAGCTGCACCCCGCCCAGCCGGGCGTCCAGGACCTCCACGTCCCGCAGCGACGCCTCCGCGAGATCGGTGCCCACACCCCGCACACCCGACAGCACCGAGTCGATGAACCTGGCCCGCACCAGCTCCGCCCGGTCCAGGGCACAGCCGCGCAGCTCACAGTCCAGGAACCGCGACCCGGGACCCGACGCGTCTGCCAGGTCCGTCTCCTCGAACCGCACCCCGTCGTAATCCCCGTCGGGCTCCAGCCCCTCCCCGTCGTACGCCACGAGGGACGGCAGCCTGACCTCCGGCCGGCGCGCCACCGCAACCCCGTCCCTGGCGCCCGCGGCCCTGCTGCTCCTGTTGCCTGTACGTGCCATGCCCCCCATCGTGACGCACACCACTGACATTGATACGGCCCGGCGCCCCGATGTCACAGAACCAGCCGGCCGGACCGTCCTTCCGTAAAGAAGCGCCCACCGCGAGGAGACCCAGCCATGCAGCGCATCCACATCATCGGCGGCGGACTCGCCGGACTGGCCGCCGCCGTCACCGTCGCCGAATCACGCATCCCGGTGACCCTCCACGAGGCCCACCACACCCTCGGGGGGCGGGCCAGGACCGCAGAGGCCCCCTACCACACCAACGAGGGTCCGCACGCCCTCTACCGCCGCGGACCGCACTGGACCTGGCTCGAACAGCGCGGACTCCTCGGCCCGTTCGCCTCCGTACCGCCCCTCGAAGGCACCCGCTTCCTCTTCCGGCGGGGCGGCGCCCTGCGCAGGACCCCGCCCCTCGCCATGCTGCGCCTCAGCCGCCGCAACGCCCGCACGGCCCCCGTCGACACCGACTTCCTCAGCTGGGCCACCGGCCAGGTCGGCGACGAGGGCGCCCGCGCGGCGGCCCACTACATGGGCGTGGCCCTCTTCCACCACGACCCCGGTTCGCTCTCCGCCGCCTTCGTCCAGGAACGGCTGCGCCGCGCGACCGCACTGCCGCCCGAGGCCCGCTACCCCGTCGGCGGCTGGGCGCAACTCGTCGACCGTATGGCCGCCCGGGCCTGGAACCTCGGCGTACGCATCGAGACCGCCGGACGCATCGGCCCCCACGACCTGGCCGGCCTCCGGCGCGGCGGGCCGGTGATCGTCGCCACCCATCTGGACGCCGCCCGTACTCTGCTGGAGGACCCCACCCTGACCTGGGACAGCGGCCGGACCGCCCTGCTCGACCTGGCCCTGCGGACCCGGCGCGGCGACCCGTTCATCGTCTCCGACCTCGACGCCCCCGGCTGGATCGAACGGTTCACCGCCCAGGACCCGACCCTCGCCCCATCGGGCGAACAGCTCATCCAGGCCCAGATCCCCCTCGCCCCGGGCACCCCGCGCGCCGACGCCCTCCGCCGCGCCGAGGACCTGCTCGACCTCGGCTTCCCCGGCTGGCGCGACCGCACCACCTGGCGCCGCGAAGCACTCGCGTCCGGCCGCACCGGCGCCGTCGACAAGCCCGGCACGACCTGGCGCGACCGGCCCGCCGTCGACCGCGGCGACGGAATCCTGCTGGCGGGCGACCAGGTCGCCGCCCCGGGACTCCTCAGTGAGGTCGCGTTCAACAGCGGCATCGAAGCGGCGGTTCTCGCGGTGCGGCTCCTCGGCGGCAAGGCACCGGACGTCCCCCGCCCCGCGGCGACGCCCTGACCCAAGGCCGGAAACCGGCTCACCGTGCCTCAGGCCGCTCCGAGCTCCGCCAGCGCCCCGTCGTGAAGCCTGTACACCGTCCACTCGCTCTGGGGACGCGCACCCAGCGACTCGTAGAACGCGATGGACGGGGCGTTCCAGTCCAGCACCGACCACTCCAGGCGCCCGTAACCGCGCTCCACACAGATCCTCGCCAGCTCCCTCAGCAGCGCCTTCCCGTAACCACCGCCGCGCCGCTCGGGTCGCACGTACAGATCCTCCAGATACACGCCGTGCACCCCGCGCCACGTCGAGAAGTTGAGGAACCACAGCGCGAATCCGACCACTTCGCCGTCGTCGTCCGACACTGCCACATGCGCGTACGCGGCGGGCCGCTCGCCGAACAGGGCCTCACGCAGCTGCTCCACCGTGGCGTTCGCCTCGTCGAGGGCCTTCTCGTACTCGGCGAGTTCACGGACCATGGTGTGGATGGCAGGGACGTCTTCGGGAGTGGCTACGCGAATCATGGAGGCAGCCTAGACAGACGGGCGGCCCCGGTGCCGCTCAGTTCCGCCCCAGCAGCTGCCGGGCTATCTCCACATGATCCGCCTCCAGCCGCCGCCCACCGTCCCCGATCTCCCACAGACCGCACTGCAGCACCCGCCCCAGCGTCCACGCCCGTGCGCTCTCCCGGTCCAGCTCCAGCACTCCGGACAGCAGGTCGAACCTCCACAGCACCTCGGCCGCGTCGAACCTGTTGTGCAGCGCCGGGAACAGCTCGAACCCCGGATCGCCGGCGAGGGGCTTCGGATCCAGCGCGACCCACTCCCCCGCCCTGCCCTCCTCCGCGCGCCCGGCCAGGATGTTGCCGTAGTGCAGGTCCCAGTGCAGCAGGCGGTCCCCCGGCTCCGCCGCCACCTCACGCACGGCAGCCGCGCAGTCCAGCAGCAACCGCCGCTCGCCCTCGTCCACCAGCCCCTTGGCCGCCTCCGGCGCAGCCTCCAGCATCCGGGCGGCCGCGTCCTCCAGCCGCCGCATGCCCGGCGGAGCAGGCACACGGACCAGCCCCGCCAGCGAATCCGCGAGCACCCGCACCGCCGACCGCACATCCGCCACCCCGGTCAACGGCCGCTGCTCGTCCAGCCGTTCCAGCAGCATCACCCCGGCCGCCGCGTCATGGTCCAGCAGGCCCACCGCCCCCGCACCCGCCGCGCCCCAGACCCGTAGCGCGACCGGCTCACCCACCGTCTCCTCGTCCACCGGCTGAAGCTTCAGGGCCGCCCGGCGGCCATCCGCCTCCCGCACCACCGGGAGCACCAGCGCACACATCCCGTTCATGGCCCGCCCGTCGAGCAGCAGCCCCCACTCCTCCAGGAACCTCCCGGCCAGCCCCGGCAGCACCTCGGCGAACGCCCGCCCCTCGGCACCACTGTGAGCACTCAGATTCGCTGCCAGGTCATCCGGAACGTCGATCACACCGCGAGCCTAGAGGTACCGTCCCTCCAGCGACTCGGCTGCACACGGACAAGCAGGGGACAGATGAGCACCGTCAGTACCGCCAACGGCGGCATTTCGTTCTGGTACGCGGAGGAAGGCACCCCCGCCCCGCGCGAACCCCTGCCCGGCGACTCCAGCGCCGACGTCTGCATCGTCGGCGGCGGATACACCGGCCTCTGGACGGCCTACTACCTCAAGAAGGCCGTCCCCTTCCTCAACATCACCGTCCTGGAAGCCAAGTTCTGCGGCTACGGTGCCTCCGGCCGCAACGGCGGCTGGCTCTACAACGGCATCGCGGGCCGCGACCGCTACGCCGAGCTGCACGGGCACGACGCCGCGGTCCGCCTCCAGCGGGCGATGAACGACACCGTCGGAGAAGTGATCCGCGTCGCCGGCGAGGAGAACATCGACGCCGACATCCATCACGGAGGCGTCCTGGAGGTGGCCCACACCCCCTCCCAGCTCGCCCGCCTCAAGGACTTCCACTCCGTCGAGATCGCCTTCGGCGAGACCGACCGCGTCCTGCGCGGCGCCCGCGAGACCGCCGAACGCATCCGCGTCTCCGGAGCCGTCGGCTCCAGCTGGACCCCGCACGGCGCGCGCCTGCACCCCGCCAAGCTGGTCAAGGGCCTCGCCGACACCGTGGCGGCCCTCGGCGTCACGATCCACGAGTCGACACCCGTCACCGAGATCAGGCCCAAACACGCCGTCACCCCGTACGGCACGGTCCGCGCCCCCTACGTGCTGCGCTGCACCGAGGGCTTCACCGCGGGCCTCAAGGGCCACCGCCGCACCTGGCTCCCGATGAACTCCTCCATGATCGTCACCGAGCCCCTGACCGAGTCCCTCTGGGCCACCATCGGCTGGGACGGCCGCGAAACCCTCGGCGACACGGCCCACGCCTACATGTACGCCCAGCGCACCGCCGACGACCGCATCGCCCTCGGCGGCCGCGGCATCCCCTACCGCTACGGCTCGGCCACCGACAATGACGGCCGCACCCAGCCCGCCACGATCGAGGCGCTGCGCGACCTGCTCGTCCGCTTCTTCCCCACCACCGCGGGCACCCGCATCGACCACGCATGGTCCGGCGTGCTCGGCGTCCCCCGCGACTGGTGCGCCACCGTCACCCTGGACCGCAGCACCGGCCTCGGCTGGGCCGGTGGCTACGTCGGCTCCGGCGTAGCCACCGCCAACCTCGCGGCCCGCACCCTGCGCGACCTGATCCAGCAGGACTCCGGCCAGGCGGGCCCCACCGACCTGACCGCCCTCCCCTGGGTCAACCACAAGGTCCGCCGCTGGGAACCCGAACCCTTCCGCTGGCTCGGCGTCCACGCCCTCTACGCCGCCTACCGCACGGCGGACCGCCGCGAATCCGCGTCCACGCACCTCGGCACCGACCGTCTCGCAAAGGTGGCGAACCGCGTCTCCGGACGCCACTGACCCGCCCCGCACCCGTACGGCGCCCTCGCACCCCCTAGCCCGATCAGGAGAAAAGACGGCTCCGTACGGGTGACGGCTCGAATCCCGGACCTCACCCATGGCCGGGAACGCAATTGACTGAGGATCACCACATGGCGGCGCTCTCCTCACGGGGCGCCCTCGCGCGACCTCGACGCCCGTGCGCTCTCCGGCCGGCGCGGGAATGAGAAGGGACCAACTGTATGCGGGTGCTGCGGAACATCATCTGGAGCGCGATCGCCTCGCTGCTCCTCCTCGTCGGGCTGTCACCGACGGCCGCCCACGCCGATACCGGTGACAAGACCCGCACCGAGGCCCTCTGCCCGACCGACGGCCGAACACGGGGGACGAGCGGAGCGCCCAGCCAGCCGCTGGAGCAGTACTACCTCGACGACTGGCGGCTCGGCCCCCAGGTACTCCCGAGGACCGGCGCCATCGGCGCGATGCTCCAGGGCTACCACCGCACGGGCCCGACATCGGCGTACTGGTTCCTCGGCTGCTACTGGCAGACCAACCCGACGACGGGCGAGTCCGGTTGGTGGTACCCGGACAACAACGGCTTCGTCCTCGACCGCGCGGGCAATCCGGTGCAGAAGACCCTGACCCTCCGCGTGGGACAACTGGTCGACCTCTTCGGCAGCGGGCGCGGCAATTTCCTCGCACCCGCCGGAACGCCCTACGCCAAGCGCGCCATCCCGCCGAGCAACCTCGTCAGGTACACCGACGACTACCCGTACAGCTACCGCCTCTACAAGGTCAAGGAAGCGTTCACCGTCCAGGCCGGCCGCATCCGGCCGTGGTTCGGCCAGCCCGGTCTGGGGATCCAGTACATGACGGACAAGCGAGTCTCGGAGCTGGTCACCGACGAGAAACTCGAAGCCCTGAACTGATCACCCCCGCACTCTCCTGGGCGGGTCCCGGCACGGCCGGGACCCGCCCAGGCCGTTGGAGAAGGAAACCGCGCGATGAACAGGACAGAACTCACCGAACGCCTCCGCCGCGAGGGAGTCCCGGACGCGCTGTACGACATCCCCGGCGTCCACGGCGTCCCCGTGCAGCTGGACGCCTACTACGTCCTGCGCCCGGAGGGGAGCGCGTGGCCCGTGCTCATGCGCCAGCGGGGCCAGGACAGCGTCATCGCACGCTTCGGGACCGAGGCGGAGGCCTGCCTCTACCTGTACGACACCCTCACCGACACGCCCCCGCCCGTACCCGGCGGCGCTGAACGCGTCAACCGGCTCCTGGCGGACGCCGACGAGATCCAGCGGCGTGCGGAGGAGGACTTCGAACGGGCCCCCACCCGCGAGGACCACGAACCACCCGGCCTCTGACACCCGCGGCAGCGACCCGTTCCCGCCTCCCCGGCCGTCAGGCGGCCTCCGCCGTCTCCGCCGCATCCCGCCGTCTCCCCTCGCGGTGAATCGGCGTCGCCGAACCCGTGAGGGGGGCACCCGTCCCGCCGCGCCGGGCCGCGACGATCTCCGCCGCGATGGACACGGCGGTCTCCTCGGGCGTACGGGCACCGAGGTCGAGGCCGATCGGCGACCTGAGACGGGCCAACTCGGCCTCCTGCAGACCGGCTTCCCGCAGCTTCCGGTCACGGTCCGCATGGGTGCGGCGCGAACCCATCGCCCCGACGAACGCGACCGGCATCCGCAGAGCCTGCTCCAGCAGGGGAACGTCGAACCTGGCGTCGTGGGTCAGCACGCACAGGACCGTCCGCCCGTCGGTCTCGGTACGCCGCAGATAGCGGTGCGGCCAGTCGACGACGAGGTCGTCGGCCTCCGGGAAACGGGCCCGGGTGGCGAAGACGGGCCGGGCGTCGCACACCGTGACGTGATAACCGAGGAACTTGCCGGCACGGACCAGCGCCTCGGCGAAGTCGATCGCACCGAACACGATCATGCGAGGCGGCGGCACACGCGACTCCACGAGCAGAGTGAGACCGCCGGGGCAGCGTGTCCCGTCCTCCGCGAGGTCGAGGGCACCGGTGCGTCCTGCATCCAGCAGCGCCCGCGCCTCGGCCGCCGCCGTCCGGTCCAGCTCCGGCAGACCACCGAACGACCCCTCGTACGACCCGTCGGAGCGCACCGCCAGCGCCCTGCCCAGGAGCCCTGCCGGACCCCGGACGACCCGGGCGAGGGCGATGGGCGCGCCCGAGACCGCGGCCGACAGCGCCGAACGGAACACCTCCCGGTCAGTCGCCCGCGCGTCGACCGGAGTGACCATGACGTCGACGACCCCGCCACAGGTCAGCCCGACCGCGAACGCGTCCTCATCGCTGTAGCCGAACCGTTCGAGGACCGTCTCACCGTCCTCGAGAGCCTGGACGCACAGCTCGTACACCGCCCCTTCCACGCAGCCGCCGGACACCGAACCGACGACTGTGCCCTCGCTGTCCACGGCGAGAGCCGCGCCCGGACCGCGAGGCGCGCTGCCGCCGACGCCCACGACGGTGGCGACGGCGAACCTCCGGCCCTCCTCGGCCCACCGGGTCAGATCGTCGGCGATGTCAAGCATGCGCGCCTGCCGCGAGGACACGGTCGGGACGGATGGGCAGGCTGCGGTGGCGCACACCGGTCGCGTGCCAGACGGCGTTGGCGATCGCCGCGGCCGCCCCCACGATCCCGATCTCCCCGATGCCCTTGATCCCGACCGGGTCGCCCGGATCCGGGTCGTCGACCCAGTCCGCCTCGACCAGCGGCACGTCGGCGTTCGTGGCCACGTGATAGCCCGCGAGGTCGGCGCCGTAGAGGGCCCCGGTGTTCCGGTCCCTCACCGCCTCCTCGTGCAGGGCCATGGAGATGCCCCAGATCATCCCGCCGGTGAACTGGCCCCGTGCCGTCAGCGGGTTGACGATCCGGCCGGCGGCGAAGATACCGAGCATGCGCCGCACCCTCACCTCCCCGGTCGTCACATCCACGGCGACCTCGGCGAACTGCGCCCCGTAGGAGTGCCGCTCCGTCTGCGCGAGAGCCTCGACTGCCGCAGTGGTGTCCGACCGCACCGTCACGCCCTCCGGCGGAATCCCGTCGCTCAGTGCGAGCCGCTCCCGCAGCTCCTCCGCCGCGGTCGTGACCGCCCACGCCCACGACCGGGTACCCATCGAGCCTCCGGCGATCATGGCCGGGCCGAAGTCGCTGTCGCCGATCCGCACGCGCACCCGGTCGGTCGGCACCCCGAGAGCGTCGGCGGCGACCAGGGTGAGCGCCGTCCGGGCCCCTGTTCCGATGTCGGCGGCGTTGATCCGCACCGTGAAGGTGCCGTCCGCCTCCGCTGTGGCGGCCGCCGTGGACGCCATCGCTCCCGCGCCGAAGGAGGCCGCCGCCGTCCCCGTACCGAGCAGCCACCGCCCGTCCCTGCGCAAGCCGGGACGCGGGTCCCGATCGGCCCAGCCGAACCTGCGGGCGCCCTCCCGGAAGCAGGCGGGAAGACTGCGGGTACTGAACGGCAGCCCGGAGACCGGCCCCACCTCGGGCTCGTTGCGCGCCCGCAGTTCGATCGGATCGATGCCGCACTTCTCGGCGAGCTCATCGAGCGCCGACTCCAGCGCGAACGACCCCGGCGCCTCACCGGGGGCGCGCATGAAGGTCGGGCTCGGCACATCGAGCCGTACGACCCGGTTGGAGGTGTGGTGGGCGGGAGCGTCGTACAGCACCCGGGCCACACCCGCGCCCGACTCGATGAACTCGTGCACCGTCGAGGTGCGGCTCAGGCACGTGTGCTCCAGTGCGCGCAGCCGTCCCTCGGCATCGGCACCCAGCCGGACCCGCTGGGTCGTGGGACTCCGGTGACCGGCCAGCGAGAACAACTGACGGCGCGTCATCACCACGCGGACCGGGCGCGAGAGGACGGTCGCCGCCATCACCGCGGCCACCTGGTGCGCACGGACCCCCTTGCTCCCGAAGCCGCCGCCGACGTGTTCGGACCTCACACGCACCGAGGCCGGATCGAGCGAGAAGAGATTCGCGAGTTCGCCCGCGATCCACCCGGTGCCCTGGTTGGAGTCCACGACCTCGAGCCGGCCGCCGTCCCACAAGGCGGTCGCCGCATGGGGCTCCATCGAGTTGTGGTGCTCCTCCGGCGTGGAGTACTCGGCGTCCAGAACCACGGCGGACGCCGCCAGTTCGGCCTCCAGGTCACCCTTCCCCGTCACAGCCGGCCCGGCCGGACCGGGCAGCGTGTACGCCTCCGGGTGCTCGCCGGAGAAGGTGACGTCGTGCGGCTCCTCCTCGTACCGCACCACCAGTGCCTCGGCGGCTTCCCTCGCCTGCTCGGAGGTCTCGGCGACGACCAGCGCGACCGGCCAGCCCGCGTGCGGCACCCGGTCGTGCTGGAAGACGGCGACGGTGGGATCCGGCCGCATTCCGAGCACGCCGACGTAGTCCAGGTCGACCCGCGGGGCGTTCCCGTGGTGCAGGACGGCGAGGACGCCCGGCATCTCCAGGACCGCCGCGGCCCCCACCGAGCGGACACGGCCGCGGGTGACCGTCGACAGCACCAGCCATCCGTGCGCGAGCTCCGCGAACGGGATCTCGCCCGCGTAACGGGCCGCTCCGGTGACCTTGTCGCGGCCCTCCACGCGGGTGTGCGCGGTGCCGACGGCCTTCGTCGTGCCGGTCGTTGTCGTGGTCATCGGGTGGCCTCCTCGGCGAGTTCGCTCAGCACGGCGACGACGAGGTTGCGCATCAGTGTCACCTTGTAGGCGTTGTGCGGCAGCGGCCGGGCGGCCGCCAGTTCGGCGTCGGCCGCGGCCGCGAAGGCCGCCGCGTCGGCAGGTCCGCCGGTCAGGGCCTGTTCGGCCGTGTGCGCCCGCCACGGCCTGGAGGCGACCGCCCCGAAGGCCAGGCGAACCTCGCGTACGAACCCGTCACGGACGTCGAGCGCGGCGGCGATCGAGCCGATCGCGAAGGCGTACGAGGCCCGCTCACGCACCTTGCGGTAGCGGGAGTTGGCGGCCACCGAAGCGGGCGGCAGGGTGACGCCGGTGATCAGCGCTCCCGGCGGAAGGGCCGTCTCCAGGTGCGGGGTGTCGCCCACCGGCAGGTAGAACTCGGTGACCGGCAAGGCCCCCGGCCCGTCCGCCGTCTCGTAGGAGACGACGGCGCCGAAAGCCGCCAGCGCCACTCCCATGTCGGAGGGGTGGGTGGCCACGCAGTGGTCGGACGCGCCCAGGACCGCGTGGTTGTGGTGCTCGCCCTCGATCGCGGGGCAGCCACTGCCGGGGACACGCTTGTTGCACGGCTTCGTCACGTCGCCGAAGTAGCCGCAGCGGGTGCGTTGCAGCAGGTTTCCGCCGACGGTGGCCATGTTCCGCAGCTGCCCGGAGGCACCGGCCAGCACCGCCTGGGCCAGCGCCGGGTACGCCCGGCGCACGTCGGGGTGCGCCGCGAGGTCACTGTTGGCGACGGTCGCGCCGATGCGCAGCCCACCGTCCTCGGCCACCTCGATCCGGTCCAGCGGGAGTCCGCGTATGTCGACGAGCCTGCCGGGCCGTTCGACACCGGTCTTCATCAGGTCGACGAGATTGGTGCCGCCACCCAGGAACCGGGCGTCCGGGTCGGCGTCGAGCAGCGCGAGCGCGCCCGACACGTCTGCCGCGCGCTCATATCCGAACTCCTTCATGCCGCCGCCTCCTGGCCCTTCACGGCCTGCGCGCTCCCCGCGGCCCGCGCATGGATCCCGGCCGCGCGCTCGACCGCCTGCACGATCGACACGTACGCGCCGCAGCGGCACAGGTTGCCGCTCATCCGCTCCCGGATCTCCTCCGCCGTCAGTGGCGGTGGCCCGGCTTCAGGACGTACGTCGTCGGTGACGGCGCTCGGCCAGCCGGCGGCGTGTTCCTCGATGACGGCGACGGCCGAACAGATCTGGCCCGGGGTGCAGTAACCGCACTGATAGCCGTCGAGGTCGAGGAACGCCTGCTGCACGGGGTGCAGTTGCTCGCCCTCGGCGAGGCCTTCGATGGTGGAGATCTCCCGGCCTTCCGCCGCCACCGCGAGCTGCAGGCAGGCGACGGTGCGGCGCTGGTCGAGCAGGACGGTGCACGCACCGCACTGCCCCTGGTCACAGCCCTTCTTGGTACCGGTCAGATCGAGGCGTTCCCGCAGGGCATCGAGCAGGGTGGTGCGGTGGTCGACGGTCAGCGCGTACTTCTCGCCGTTGATGTTCAACGTGATGGCGCTGTGCGTCGACGAGGACGTCGGGGCCATGATTGATCAGCCTTCTTTCGCATTCCCGGACCACCTCACGAGGGTGCGGTCCGGCAGCAGAGGAAACGGAAGACGGGAGACGTGTCGGGGAGGAACCGGAGACGTGTCGGAGGGGGGAGGACGACGCCGCACGCGGCGTCGGCGGGCCGGAGGCGGGCGGGAGGCCCCGTGAGAGCGGGCCGGTGCCGACGGCCAGCTGTCCGTCCGGGCCGCCCACCGCTAAGGTGAACCTAACCGGACAACTGTCCGTTCACCGGAAAACGTAATGGACAGTTGTCCGCTTAGGCAAGGGCAGGATTCGGCCACGGATCCGCGAGGAGGACACGTGCGGCAGGAGAAGGACGCACCCCTGCGCTCGGACGCGCAGCGCAATCGCGAACGCATCCTGGAAGTGGCCCTGACGGAACTGACGCAGTGCGCGGACGCCCCGCTCAGCGTGATCGCCAAGAAGGCAGGCGTCGGGCAGGGCACGCTCTACCGCAACTTCCCCAGCCGCGAGGCTCTCGTCCTGGAGATATACCGCTACGAGATGCAGCAGGTGGCCGACGCCGCGACCGAGCTCATCAGGACCCACGAACCCGACCGGGCCCTGCGCGAGTGAATGGACCACCTCGCACGCTTCAGCATGACCAAAGCCGGCCTGGCGGACGCGATCCGCCAGGCCACCGGCGCACCGGGCAGCCCGGCCAAGCCGGGGCACACCCCGGTGATGTCCGCGGCGGAACTCCTGCTCCGCGCCAACGAGGAGGCGGGCACCATCCGCCCGGGAGTGACCGCCGACGACTTCGTCCTCGCCATAGCCGGACTCTGGCAGCTCGACCCCCACAGCGACTGGCAACCGCGCGCCGCCCGCCTCCTGGACCTCGTCATGGACGGACTGCGCGCGGGGGCCTCCGGCGGGGCAGGGCCAAGATAGGGGGGAAAGCAGCGGAAAGCCCAGGTCAGAGGGTTCCTGACCTGGGCTTTCGTCGAGCCCCCTATCGGATTCGAACCGATGACCTACGCATTACAAGTGCGTTGCTCTGGCCGGACTGAGCTAAGGAGGCGTGCGGGAGCAGTGTAACCAACGCCGGGACCGGAACCTGCTCGATTTCCGGAACCTCGGACTACTGACAGATTCGAAAACGCCAGGTAGCGTCACCTCAGGTTCACTCCAGTGGACCACACCACTCCCTTACTCGGATCGTCCGGCACGTTCCTGCCGGTGGAGGAGAAGAATCGCCATGGCCAGTGTCACGTTCGACAAGGCGTCCCGCGTCTACCCCGGCTCCACGAAGCCGGCTGTGGACCAGCTCGAGATCGACATCGAGGACGGCGAGTTCCTCGTCCTCGTCGGTCCTTCCGGTTGCGGCAAGTCGACCTCCCTGCGCATGCTCGCGGGTCTCGAGGACGTCAACGGCGGCGCGATCCGCATCGGTGACCGCGACGTCACGCACCTGCCCCCCAAGGACCGGGACATCGCCATGGTGTTCCAGAACTACGCGCTCTACCCGCACATGTCCGTCGCGGACAACATGGGCTTCGCGCTGAAGATCGCCGGGATCAACAGGACGGAGATCCGGGCGAAGGTCGAAGAGGCCGCCAAGATGCTGGACCTCACCGACTACCTGGACCGCAAGCCGAAGGCGCTCTCCGGTGGTCAGCGTCAGCGTGTGGCGATGGGCCGCGCCATCGTGCGTGAGCCGCAGGTCTTCCTCATGGACGAGCCGCTGTCGAACCTCGACGCCAAGCTCCGTGTCTCGACGCGTACGCAGATCGCGTCCCTGCAGCGCCGCCTCGGCATCACCACCGTGTACGTCACCCACGACCAGGTCGAGGCCCTCACCATGGGTGACCGCGTCGCGGTCCTCAAGGACGGTCTCCTCCAGCAGGTCGACTCGCCGCGCAACATGTACGACCGCCCGGCGAACCTCTTCGTGGCCGGCTTCATCGGCTCCCCGGCGATGAACCTCGTCGAGGTCCCGATCACCGACGGCGGCGTGAAGTTCGGCAACAGCGTCGTCCCGGTCTCCCGTGAGGCGCTCTCCGCCGCCGCCGACCGCGGCGACCGCACCGTCACGGTCGGCATCCGCCCCGAGCACTTCGACATCGTCGAGCACGGTGGCGCCGCGGCGGCCGGCCTCTCCAAGGCCTCCTCCGACGCCCCGGCCGGTCTGGCCGTCTCCGTCAACGTGGTCGAGGAGCTCGGCGCCGACGGCTTCGTCTACGGTGGCGCGCAGGTCGGTGGCGAGCACAAGGACCTGGTCGTCCGCGTCGGCGGCCGCGCCGTTCCGGAGAAGGGCACCGAGCTCCACGTCGTGCCGCGCCCGGAAGAGCTGCACGTCTTCGCCACGTCGACCGGTGAGCGCCTGACCGCCTGATCCACCGCCTGATCCGTCCGATCCGGCGCTACGGCCCCGCGTCCCTTCGAGGACGCGGGGCCGTTCGCATGTCGCGGGGCCGTTCGCGTGTCGCGGGACTGAATCGGGTTTGGCCCGGCCGGGCGCCAAATACCCTGGCACAGCGGTCAATTCACCCAGCACGTCAACGCCTGATTCGAAAAGGCCTCTCGAACCATCCCCCGCAGGGGTGACGAAATGTCGCCAATCCATCACCGACCGCTACGCTCGCCTGCGTGACCCACACCGCGCGCCGCATCGGCCGAACCCTAGCTCTCGTACTGCCCGTCGTCATGGTTCTGTCCGGGACCCTCGCGGTCACCCGTGTGCAGTGGTCGGGGCAGGACACCGAGACCCAGCTGCTGACCGCCGCCTCGGAGACCGTAGCCAAGCAGGCGAAGGCCCGGGCCCCTCATGACGTTCTGCGGGACAAGCTCCTGCTGGAGCTCCGTGAGAAGGATCCGGGTGTCGCGCTGACGAGCCTCCAGCGCACCGTCGAGGGGCGGCCCTCCCTGGCGAGGCACTGCATGTCGATCGCCAAGGCACTCGGCAAGGCAGCGGTCGACCAGTACGGCCCGACGCGTGCCCACCGTTTCTCCCGTCCGGTCTGCGACACCTCGTTCGCCTCGGGCGTCGCACAGTTCAGCTGAGCAGGGGGTGCCCGGGCACGGCATATCGTGCCTGGCATGCATACGTATCCGACGCAGGCCGTGATCCTGGCTGGTGGTCAGGGCTCGCGGCTGCGCCCGTACACCGATGACCGCCCCAAGCCGATGGTCGAGATCCCGGGGACCGGGACCCCGATCATCGGCCATCAGCTGTCCTGGCTGGCCGCCGAGGGCGTCACCGACGCCGTGATCTCGTGCGGCCATCTTGCCGATGTGCTGCAGGAGTGGCTGGCCTCGGCCGATCTTCCGTTGCGCGTCACGACCGTCGTCGAGACCGAGCCCTTGGGCCGGGGCGGCGGTCTCAGGCATGCCGCGAGAAGGCTGCCCCATCCGTCGGAACCCTGGTATGCGACCAACGGCGACATCTGGACGCGCTTCTCGCTGCGGGAGATGGCCGCGTTCCACGCCGAGCGGGACGCCACCGCGACGCTGGCGCTCGCCCGGCCGCGGATCCCGTGGGGCGCCGTGGAGACCGACGCGTTCGGTCACATCACCGACTTCATCGAGTCGCCGCCTTCGCCGTACCTGATCAACGCGGGCGTGTATGTCTTCGCGCCCGCCTTCACCGCGATGCTGCCGGAGCGCGGCGATCACGAGCGGACGACCTTCCCCCGGCTGGCCCGTGAGCGCCGGCTGGCAGGGTTCCCGCTGCCGCACGGGGCCTACTGGCGGGCGATCGACACCGCGAAGGACCTCACGGAGGCGGCGAGGGAGCTGGGCGCCCACACGGGCGGCTGACGCGGGGCGCCGTACGAATGCGAGGGCGGTCACCGGATGTCCGGTGACCGCCCTCGCGGCGTGCGGTGCCCCGCGTCAGCCGAGCAGGCCACCGATGGGGTTCTGGCCGGCGCCGCCGGAGGAGCCGCCGTCGGAGCCGCCCGTGGAACCGCCGTCGTCAACACCGCCGGTCGTGCCGCCTGCGCCGTCGGAACCGGAGGAGCTGGGCCCCGGGTCGCCCGCCGGGGGCTCCTGCGGGGCAGGCTCCTGCGGGGGTGCCTGACCGGTGCCCTGGGTCTGGCTGGGCCGGCCCGTGCCCGCCCCTGCCGTCGGTCCGGATTCGCGTCCGGCCGCGGAGCCCGGGGTGGACTCGGTCGCCGACGGGGTGCCGGGGGCGCTGGAGGG
>NZ_MAPV01000122.1 GCF_001700505.1 Streptomyces mutomycini | reverse complement strand
ACCTCGGCGAAGATCGTGGTGGCAGGGGGCTTCGGCGTGGGTAAGACCACGTTTGTCGGTGCCGTTTCGGAGATCAATCCGCTGCGCACCGAAGCCGTGATGACGTCCGCGTCCGCGGGCATCGACGACCTGACCCACACCGGGGACAAGACCACCACCACGGTGGCCATGGACTTCGGACGCATCACCCTGGACCAGGACCTGATCCTCTACCTGTTCGGCACCCCCGGACAGGACCGCTTCTGGTTCATGTGGGACGACCTGGTCCGCGGCGCCATCGGCGCCGTCGTCCTCGTCGACACCCGCCGCCTCGCCGACTGCTTCCCCGCAGTCGACTACTTCGAGAACAGCGGCCTGCCCTTCGTCATCGCCCTCAACGGCTTCGACGGACACCAGCCCTACACACCCGACGAAGTACGCGAAGCACTCCAGATCGGGCCCGACGCCCCGATCATCACCACGGACGCCCGCCACCGCGCGGACGCCAAGAGCGGCCTGATCACACTGGTCGAGCACGCCCTGATGGCCCGGCTGAAGTAGCCGCAAGTCGGAAGTGATCTACGGAAGTTGCCGTAGTCGGGCGGGGGCGGCCTGTGTCCTTTGACACGATCCGCCTCCGCCTTCATAACATTTCGACAGAGAATTAGGGGTCGGCCGATACCCGACGCACACGAACGGTACCGCTGCGCTCACACGAGCCTCGCCTTTTGGCGGGGCTCGCTCTTTATGCCCGTTTTATCGTCAAGCGGCCTCAGGCGGAATCACGCATTCCGACTGTTTGGAACGCGGCCGGTCCGCGTGCTGCAATGCCTCGAACTACCCAGTAGTACGGCCCCTGAACGATAATCCGGCACAACGTAGGTGCCGACGCCGAGAGGTTGTTGGTCGAGTGAGGCGAAGCAACGAGGGCTCCGCGGCGCAGCCGGAGCGGGGCAACTTCACGCCACCGCCGCGCGCTGCGGTGTCCCCGCCTGCGGACACGTCGTCCGAGGCGGAACCGGCGGGTGGCAGCACCAGCCGGCTGTCACCCCGCAACTGGCGGGTGCCCACCCGGCTGAACGCGATCCTCCTGATCCCGGCACTGGTCGGTCTGATCATGGGCGGCTTCCAGGTGAAGGGCTCGGTCGACACCTGGAACGAGGCTCAGGACGCCGAGAAGACGGCTTTGATCGTCCGCGCGGCCGCGGAGTACGGACAGGCGCTGCTGAACGAGCGTGACCTCACCGCTCAGCCCCTGCTGTCCAACAAGCGCACCGCCGCCGAGGTGGAGCAGGTGCGCGCCACCACGGACAGTGCCGCGTCGAAGTTCGACGCGGCCGTGCAGAACATGCCGGACAAGGCGGGGCTCGATCGCCGCCTGAAGCTGTTCAAGGTGGAGGAGCCGCTCCTTCCCGAGCTCCGCAAGGCCGCCTACGCCGAGGCGATGGACCCGGTGAAGACGGAAGAGGGCTACACCAAGGTCCAGCACTCGCTGATGGAGTTCTCCAACGAGCTCGGCCTGGGTACCGGCAACATCACCAGCTACGGCCGGACCGTGTACGCGATCGAGCTGGCCAAGGCCGCCGAATCGCTGCAGCGCTCGATCGGCATGCACCTGCTGGTGCGACCGAGCCAGGAGCAGGGCAAGTTCAACGACCAGGTCAAGGCCTTCGGCTCCTACAACTACCTTGAGCAGATCGCCCTCGGTGAGTTCGTCTCCGGTGGCACGGAGGCCGACGCGGCCCGGCTCAAGGAAGTCATGGCGGGGAAGGCCGCCGAGGGTGCCAAGCAGATGAAGGCCGCCGCGGCGCAGGCCAAGGCCGCCGGCAAGCCCTTCGTGGCGCCGCCGAGCATCGACGGTTCGGTCTTCGACGGCATGGCCCAGCAGATCGGCCAGGGCAAGCAGCCGGACGAGCTGAAGGCCAAGGGGATCACCCCCGAGACCTGGATGGCCGCGTCCACCGCGAAGTTCGACGGCTACGCGACGGTGGAGAACGAGCTCGTCGACAAGGCCGTGGCCGAGGCGGCGGAGATCTCGACCGACGCCCGTAACGACGCCATCACCAACGCCGCGATCGTGATCATCGCGCTGCTGGCCGCGTTCATCATCGCAGGCCTCATGGCCCGCCAGATGAGCCGCTCGATGCGTCAGCTGCGTACGGCCGCCTTCGGCATCGCCGAGCAGCGGCTGCCGATGCTGGTCGACCAGCTGTCGCGGACCGAGCCGGGCCGGGTGGACACCCGTGTGCAGCCGATCCCGATCGACAGCCAGGACGAGATCGGCGAGGTCGCCCGCGCCTTCGACCAGGTGCACCGCGAGGCCGTCCGGCTCGCCGCCGAGCAGGCCATGCTGCGGGGCAACGTCAACGCGATCTTCACCAACCTGTCGCGCCGCAACCAGTCGCTCATCGAGGGCCAGCTGACCCTCATCACCGACCTGGAGAACAACGAGGCCGACCCGGACCAGCTGGAGAGTCTCTTCAAGCTGGACCACCTGGCCACCCGCATGCGCCGCAACGGCGAGAACCTCCTCGTCCTCGCGGGCGAGGAGCCCGGCCGCCGGTGGAACCAGCCGGTGCCGCTGGTCGACGTGCTGCGGGCCGCCTCGTCCGAGGTGGAGTCCTACGAGCGCATCGAGCTCACCGGTGTGCCGGAGAGCGAGATCCACGGCCAGGCCGTGACCGACCTCGTGCACCTGCTGGCCGAGCTGCTGGAGAACGCCACCACCTTCTCCTCCCCGCAGACCAAGGTCCGGGTCACCGCGACCCGGCTGCCCGACGGCCGCGTCATGGTCGAGATCCACGACAAGGGCATCGGCCTCACCGCCGAGGACTTCGCGGATATCAACCACAAGCTGGCCAATCCCCCGACCGTGGACGCCGCGGTGTCCCAGCGGATGGGTCTCTTCGTGGTCGGCCGGCTGGCCGACAGGCACGGCATCCGCGTCCAGCTGCGCCCCTCGGGCGAGCAGGCGGGGACCACGTCGCTGGTCATGCTGCCGGACGCAATCACCCACGGTGGCGGTGGCGAGTCCGGCCAGGACGGCGACTTCACCGTCTCCTCCATCATGCCCGAGCAGCAGCCGCAGTCCTTCGACCCGATGCCGCAGCACATCCCGATGCGTACGGCGGCGGAGCTCGGCTTCGACGACTCGCGCTACGAGACCCCGGCCGCGGACTCTCCGCAGCTGGACCCGGTCAACCGTTCGCTGATGCGTGAGGAGCGCCGGGCCGCGCTGGAGGCACAGTCCGGCGGCGAGCGTCCGGCGTTCCAGAACGACGGCGCTGGGCAGCGGCAGGACTTCTCCCAGCAGCAGTTCGCGCAGGACCAGCAGTACGGCCAGGAGCAGCAGTACGCTCCGGGCCAGTACGCCACGGGGCAGCAGGACGCTCCTGGCCAGTACGCCACGGGGCAGCAGGAGTACCCGCAGCCCGGTTACGAGGGCGACTACGACCCGTACGCCGGGAACGGCTACCAGGACCCGCAGCAGAACGCCTATCCGGAGTCCGCGTACGCCGCTCCGGACGGTCTGCAGGAGCAGCAAACCGATCAGTTCACCCCGCAGGACAACATTTCCCACCAGGGCGAATGGGCGGACCAGGCGCCATACCAGGGGACCTTCGAGCCCCTGGCCCAGACCGAAGCGGAATCACTGCCGAGCACTCCCGCGGAGACCGGGGAACGCGTAGGCTTCGACCGCCAGGGGCCCACCCCGAACCCGGGGCAGGACCTGACCGAGGCGGGCCTCCCACGCCGGGGCGCCGGCCAGCAGCACTGGCAGCCCACCGGCCGAGGAAACGATCAGCCTGCCGCGCCGGAGCAGCGGCAGCGGCCGCAGCAGGAGCAGCCGCAGGAGCAGCAGCGGACGGAGCACACCGACGGGGAAGGTCCCGACGACTGGCGCTCGGCGAACGACGAGCGCTGGGTGCGGGCCGAGAAGCTCCGGGATCCGAAGGCGGGCGGAATCACCCCCTCCGGTCTCCCCCGGCGCGTGCCCAAGGCCAACCTGGTCGAGGGCACGGCGGAGCAGACCCAGCAGGGAGGCCCACAGGTCTCCCGCGCCCCCGAGGACGTGCGGGGCAGGTTGAGCAACCTGCGCCGTGGTGTCCTGCGGGGACGCACCGCGGGTTCGGACACCAGTAATACCTACAACCAGGAGCGTTAGTGTGAGCCCGATGAGCCAGGCGGCGCAGAATCTGAACTGGTTGATCACCAACTTCGTGGACAACACCCCTGGGGTGTCGCACACGGTGGTGGTCTCCGCCGACGGACTCCTGCTGGCGATGTCCGAAGGTTTCCCACGGGACCGCGCCGATCAGCTGGCGGCTGTCGCCTCCGGTCTGACGTCGCTCACCGCGGGCGCCTCCCGGATCTTCGAAGGCGGTGCCGTGAATCAGACCGTTGTGGAGATGGAGCGAGGATTCCTCTTCATCATGTCCATCTCTGACGGATCCTCACTGGCCGTCCTCGCCCACCCGGATGCCGACATCGGCCTGGTTGGGTATGAAATGGCACTTCTCGTTGATCGTGCAGGAAGTGTCCTCACCCCGGATCTCCGCGCCGAACTCCAGGGAAGTCTTCTTAACTAACAGGCAGACAGTGCGTTTCTCGCCACCGCGCCATAAGGTGCGGTGGCGCGGCACCACTGGGATGGCGACCGGCAGTCGGAGGAGGAAACGTGGCAGCACCCACAGGCGGACACCCGTACCAGGGCGGTCAGCGGGTTCCGGGTGAGCAGGGTGACAACCGTTTCGGCAACCCCTCCGCGCCCGGCAGACAGGGCGCGCAAGAGCCCTATCAGCCCTATCAGCCGTACCAGCAGCCCCACCAGGGCTCGCAGGGCGGTGAATGGCAGCAGCAGCCCCAGCAGCCCAACTCCGGGTGGCCGCAGCAGCAGCCGCACTACCAGCAGCAGCCGCCGCAGGGTTACGAGACACCGCCCTCTCGCATCCAGCCGGTCCAGCGACAGGCCCCGGAGCCTTCGAAGCCCGCGGCGCACAACCCGCTGGTCCGCCCGTACGCCATGACCGGCGGCCGGACACGACCGCGTTACCAGCTCGCCATCGAGGCACTGGTCAGCACCACGGCCGATCCGACCCGGCTGCAAGGGCAGTTGCCCGAGCACCAGCGGATCTGCCGGCTCTGCATCGAGATCAAGTCGGTGGCCGAGGTCTCGGCCCTGCTCTCGATCCCCCTCGGCGTTGCCCGGATCCTCGTCGCCGACCTGGCCGAGGCCGGACTCGTCGCTATCCATCAGCCCGGCGGCGACGAGGCCGCCGGCGGCCAACCAGATGTGACACTGCTCGAAAGGGTGCTCAGTGGACTTCGCAAGCTCTAGCGGCGGAGCGGCCCGCTCCACTACCTCGGCGAAGATCGTGGTG